>NZ_JBRJHH010000002.1:0-452527 GCF_053628915.1 Pseudoalteromonas sp. MBR-15 | reverse complement strand
GCGTTTTAATTTCGTCATTTTTTCACCCAAATTTGTATGCTTATTAGCATAACATTTCTTTCTTAATGGGTGGCCAAATTAACTATGCCACTATAACTCCTTATGATAATCGGTAATGAAGGTTATGAGATTGAAGACTCTGAAAGTTATCAGCAACTCTTTGATTTGTTGGGCTTGAGTGGAAAAGGTATTTACTATCAGGAAATTAATCATCCTTTGTTTAGTAATGTCGAGGTCAAAAATGCAGTAGAAAAGTTAAATCATGAAGGTATCGTTGTTAACTTAATCCCAGTAGAGGATTTAGAAAAGCCAGAACCTATTTTTGTATTGAATATTGATAAGAATGAATTAACTGATGACGAAAAACGTAGTTTAGATAAATGTAATTTAACAAGGGAGTGGCTTGAAGGACGTCAACTCAATTATTTGCAGCTTGATACATTCGAATCAACGCCTTTTATTGAATCAATTAAATCGTCACCTGAATTTTATTTTTGTAAAAATCAACAGTACCCAGATGATTTTCCCCTCATTAAAAGTCAGTTTACTGAAATGAGAAAACAGATCACTCAAACAATAGCGAATCAGAATACTTCACTAGAAAAACTTGATTTAACAACGTTAGATGTACCAGACACGATGTTACCAGAAGTTAAATCTATTTTAGGAATCATTCTTGCTCGCGATTATTTACAAGCAACATCACTCAATGAGCAAGAAATTATGATGAGATTGGGTAATGTTGGCTTAAAGCCGTCAAGCAAGCATATTGCAAGTTTTTCGGGATTGGCTAGTTTGAAAGGTTTCACAATGTGGCTTGAAACGCTTTCTTTCGACGAACCAAAGGACGCTAAAGCCCTTTTAAATGAGTTTGCCAGTAAAGGTGCATATAAAGCATTTTCTGATCTTAATAGTATGGTAGGGGCTGAGTTTGATTTAGAGACTGAGCTGGATCCATTTTATTTTTTTATAAAAAACTATTCTTCTATGACATTACACTTTGGTGATATTAATGCTTATGAACAGAAAGATAATGCGGCTTTCATAAACTATTTTAAGGTGAGTGGGGTAAAAATTAAGCCTCAACATCGGCGAGCTATATTTAAACGTAAAATATCTGAGCAAGATGCTTATAAAGCACTAATTAGTCATTTCCCAGAGTTAAAGGTCGAAAATGTAGATGAGTTCTTCTCTTTAAGTTGCTTATGAGTACTTTTAAGTAAAAGTATTGCTATAAATTCTAAAACTGCGAAATAAATAACTATTTCGCAGTTTTATTGATAACGTTTAGAACGTCCACTCAACATGAAGTTGTGGGACTGATTCAGTGGTATCTGTGCCTAGTTTGTTATGCCAGTATTGCCACTCAAGCCCAAGTAACAGGGTATTTTCTTTCATGCTGATTGCATGACCTAAATCCCATGTAATAATAGGCTGTGCTAAAATCCATGCTTTAACGTCTTGACCGAATTCGTTTTCACGCTCTGCAATGTACTCAACATGGCCTGTCACATTAAATTTTTGTGAGCCAATAGTGAATGGGTAGCCCCATGCTACATCAATCATCCAGCTGTTTGTTTCAGTAGGAGCACCACCACGAGCAACACCTTCACTGTCATCAATGTAGGCTGTAAACAACGTTGATAAAAAGCTAAAACCTGGTGCTTGCCAGCTTAGTTTTACACCGGGTAAATATTTTAGAACCTTTGAGTCTCCAGCAGCGTTAAAGCCCGCAGTTAAACCTACGTCAGCAATCGCACCATATGAAAAATCGTTGCCTGAGATTTTTGACAGGCTAAAGGTTGAATACCATTCACCATAAAAGTCTTTATCTTGATATCCATCTTGTAAATCATCATCACTGTAGTCAATAAAAAAGAAGTTATCGCCATAGTCATAACCAGATGCATGCTGTAATGACACAACCGTTGTGTTTGATTTAGCCAAAGAAAACGGATTTTTGTGCTCACCGTTATTGATGTGTAATTGCGTTGAGCTCCAATTAGCCGCATAGCTCGAAGTACTCGCTGCACATAGCGCAGCAATAGAAAGGATCTTTTTCAAGTTCATATCTCAATATTGATGTAGTCATAACAATTCACTTGATTAAGCGAATTAGTATATAAAGGGGGATACAAAGTGAGGATTATAGCAGATACGTCCTTAAAATGACGTATCTGCTCAAAAATATTTAACTTAGGCTTTATTACGGCGTAAGCATATTACCGCAATCGCAGTAAACGCGAGAATAAAACAATAATATGACGATGTAGATACTTGCCAAGGGCTGATTTTAAACGTTGCACCTAACAATAAGGCTTGTGCGCCGTAGGGCAAAGAGCCTTGTGTTACACAGGCAAAAATATCTAATAAACTGGCTGAGCGCTTGCCAGTGATTTCACCGTCATCGGCCAGTTTTTTCGCAATAGGGCCTGCAACAATAATAGACACCGTATTATTAGCAATACATACGTTACTCGTCATTACGAGTGCTGCAATACCTAATTGATCAGCAACTTTACGATGCCATTTAGCAATAATTTTCGTGATTGCCTGAATTTTGTTAGCAATGTAATCAAGGCCACCGTTTATACGAATAAATTCTGACAGGCCGCCAATAAACATAGATAACAAGAAAATTTCCTGCATATCGGTAAAGCCTTTGTAGATATCTTTTACAAAGCTTGCGCCTTCATAACTGCCTGTAAAGCCCATTAGTGCTGCGAAAATAATCCCGCTAAACAGCACCACAAAGACATTAAATCCCATCACCGCTAGCACTAAAATAAAGGCATACGGAAGCACGAGTAATATATCGTAATCCTGTGTTTCAACCGCTTCAGCTGCCGGTGTTAAAAAGAACAATAATGCAATGGTGAGTGCAGCAGCAGGCAGAGCAATCTTTAGATTCTCGCGAAATTTATCTTTCATTTCACAACCTTGTGTACGGGTAGCCGCAATTGTTGTGTCAGAAATGATTGATAGGTTATCGCCAAACATTGCACCCGATACAATTGTACCGGCCATCAATGCCGGATCGATACCCGTTTTTTGCGCTACGGCGTAGGCAATAGGGCCAATCGCGCCGATGGTGCCCATTGATGTGCCCATGGCAGTTGAAACCACGGCAGCGATTAAAAATAAGCCCGGGAGTAATAAAGCTGGGGGAATAAGAGATAAACCGGCATTCACGACGGCATCAACACCCCCGGTTGCGCCTGCGACGGCAGAAAACGCACCTGCAAGAAGGTAAATCAAGCACATAGTAATGATATTGCTATGACCTGCACCTTTTATAAACGTTTCAACACTGTGGTTAATCGTGTTTCTATTTAAAATAAAGGCCAACATAATGGCAGGTAAAATAGCGACCGGTGCCGGTAGTTGATAAAAGGCGTAATCAACACCTTGAGATTGTAAGTATAAGCCTGCGCCTAAAAATAAGCCGACAAACACCAAAAGCGGCAGCAAAGAAAGTTTTGCTTTTGTTTTATTAAATGATGGCTGCATCATATTCCTCGTTAGATAACCAAAAACACAGCCAAAAACTTCTTTTAGCTGTATTTAGTTGTTGTTTTATGAAAGTAAAAACAACAACAGCGCCCGCAAGCCAAAGACCAAATCGGCGCAAAGGAAGAAGTTTAAATGTATAGATGGCTAAATGCAAAGGCTATCTGTTATTATTGTTGTTATTTTATAAATCCAAAAAATTAGCGCTGTATTTTTTATAAGCTAACCTGACTATTACATGAGTTTTCGATAAAATCTAGCCAGCTAATAAGAATAGATAAGGTAAAAGTATGAACCGTATAGGTGTATTTGGTGCCAATGGCCGCATGGGGCTTGCACTATTAGAGGCTGTTACAAAAAATGAGCACTCTGTGTTAACGGGGGCGTATGTCCGTGAAAATTCACCGCTTATTAATTTAGCTGTTAATCAATTAAACAGTGCCGCTGATGCGGATGTGCAATTTAGCAAAGAAACTGATGTAAAAGAGACTGACGTACTTATTGATTTTACTTTACCCGCGGGGATGCGTAATCACCTCAAAACAGCGGTAGAAAAAAATATAGCCATGGTGATCGGCACGACAGGCTTAACCCACGACGGCCTTGAAGCGTTAAACGATGCAGCAAAGCATATCCCGATTGTTTTTGCTCGTAACTATAGCGTAGGCGTTAATTTACTGCTTAACTTAGTGCAGACTGCAGCTGTGAAATTTGGCGATGACATGGACATAGAGATTTTTGAAGCGCACCATCGTCATAAAATTGATGCGCCCTCGGGCACGGCTTTGGCTATTGGTGAGGCTATTGCAGAGGCAAAAGGCTGGCAACATGATGACGTTGCACGTTTCGATAGAAGCCACGATGAACAAGCAAAATCGCAAAATGAAATCGGTTATTCGGTCATGCGAGGCGGAGATATAGTAGGTGAACACACCGCATATTTCGCAACTTCTGGCGAAAGACTAGAATTAACTCATAAAGCAAGTTCTAGAATGACCTTTGCCTTAGGTGCTGTAAGAGCTGCGGGCTGGTTGAAAAATAAGCCGGCTGGACTTTATGACATGCAAGATGTGCTTGACTTGAAGTAGTTTAGTTTCTTTTTTGGCAGTTTCAGTGAAAATTAAGTTAATAACGCTTATTTTTACTATTTTATTAATTATGATTAGATCTGAAAAGCAAATTACTGTAAAATAGCGCCAATTTGCCAAAAATTCATAAATGCGTGTTTCCAATCGCTTTAAACGGGCAGTAGAGCAAATGACTTTACTCCCGTTTTTTACTGTTAGGAGGTTAACTTGACTAAATCCGCTCTGTTAGTCCTAGAAGACGGCACAGTGTTTCGCGGTACTGCAATCGGCGCTGACGGCATGTCAGTCGGTGAAGTAGTATTCAATACGTCTATGACTGGTTATCAAGAAATTTTGACTGACCCTTCATACGCGGAACAAATCGTAACTTTGACGTACCCACATATCGGTAATACGGGTACTAACAGCGAAGACGAAGAAGCGGGTCAAATCTGGGCTAAAGGCCTAGTGATCCGTGATTTGCCACTGCTAGCAAGTAATTTCCGTAACGAGCAATCGTTAAGTGATTACTTAAAAGAACGCAATATCCTAGGTATTGCTGACATCGACACTCGTAAATTAACACGTATCTTACGTGATAAAGGCGCTCAAAATGGTTGTATCATTGCAGGCGACGAGTTAGATGAGAATAAAGCGCTCGAAGCTGCGCAAGCCTTCCCAGGCTTAAAAGGCATGGATTTAGCAAAAGTTGTCTCAACCAAGGAAAATTTTGTGTGGCGTGAATCAAGCTGGACATTAGGTGAAGGCTTTAAAACGCTAGAAGCAGCAGACGAGAAATTTCACGTTGTTGCTTATGACTTCGGTGTTAAACGTAATATCTTACGCATGTTAGTTGACCGCGGTTGTAAATTAACCGTTGTGCCGGCACAAACATCTGCTGAAGACGTACTCGCACTTAACCCAGACGGTATTTTCTTATCGAACGGCCCTGGTGACCCTGAGCCATGTACCTACGCAATTGATGCAATTAAGACCTTTTTAGAAACAGATACGCCAATTTTTGGTATTTGTTTAGGTCATCAATTACTTGCGCTTGCCTCTGGTGCAAAAACAGTAAAAATGAAGTTCGGTCATCACGGTGGTAACCACCCAGTTAAAGACCTTGACCGCAATGTGGTTATGATCACTGCGCAAAACCATGGTTTCGCAGCGGATGAAGCTACATTACCAGCGAATTTACGTGCAACTCACGTTTCATTATTCGATGGTACGCTACAAGGTATTCACCGTACTGATAAGCCTGCATTTAGCTTCCAAGGTCACCCTGAAGCAAGCCCAGGCCCACACGATGCAGCACCTTTATTCGACCACTTCATCGACTTGATGCAAGCTCGTTCTAACTAATTTAACCGGAGTAACAATGCCAAAACGTACCGACATAAAAAGCATTCTTATCTTAGGCGCGGGCCCGATCGTTATCGGTCAAGCTTGTGAATTTGACTACTCTGGTGCACAAGCGTGTAAAGCACTACGAGAAGAAGGCTATCGAGTTATTCTTGTAAACTCGAACCCTGCAACTATCATGACTGACCCTGAAATGGCTGATGCGACGTACATCGAACCAATTCACTGGGAAGTGGTAGAAAAAATTATTGAAAAAGAAAAGCCAGATGCTGTACTCCCAACAATGGGTGGTCAAACAGCATTAAACTGTGCGCTTGACCTAGACAAGCACGGTGTGTTGGCTAAACACGGTGTTGAGCTAATCGGTGCAACTGCGGATGCCATCGATAAAGCAGAAAACCGTGAGCGTTTTGACGCTGCAATGAAAAATATTGGCCTTGAGTGTCCGCGTGCTGAAATCGCTCACTCAATGGACGAAGCACACGATGTACTTACTCGTATCGGCTTCCCATGTATTATCCGTCCATCATTCACCATGGGTGGTACCGGTGGCGGTGTTGCATACAACCAAGAAGAATTTGATGAAATTTGTGAGCGTGGTTTAGATTTATCACCAACAAATGAACTTCTAATTGATGAATCATTAATCGGTTGGAAAGAGTACGAAATGGAAGTTGTTCGTGACAAAAACGACAACTGTATCATCGTATGTTCTATCGAAAACTTTGACCCAATGGGCGTTCACACGGGTGACTCAATCACCGTTGCACCAGCACAAACGTTGACGGATAAAGAATACCAAATCATGCGTAATGCATCGATGGCGGTACTTCGCGAAATCGGCGTTGAAACAGGTGGTTCAAACGTACAGTTTGGTGTGAATCCAGTTGATGGCCGTATGGTTATCATTGAAATGAACCCTCGTGTATCTCGTTCATCGGCTCTAGCGTCTAAAGCAACGGGTTTCCCAATTGCCAAAATCGCTGCGAAACTAGCTGTAGGTTATACGCTTGACGAGCTTCAAAATGATATCACGGGTGGTAAAACACCTGCTTCATTCGAGCCTTCAATCGATTACGTTGTGACTAAGATCCCACGTTTTAACTTCGAAAAATTCGCAGGTTCAAACGACCGTCTTACTACACAGATGAAATCTGTGGGTGAGGTTATGGCTATTGGTCGTAACCAACAAGAATCACTACACAAAGCATTACGTGGTCTTGAAGTGGGTGCAACAGGTTTTAACCCAATTGTTGCGCTTGATGACCCGAAAGCGAAAGAGAAAATCATTCGTGAATTGCGTGAGCCAGGTGCCGAGCGTATTTGGTATGTTGCTGATGCAATGCGTCATGGTATGAGCGTTGAAGATGTATTCGAATTGACTAAAATCGATCCATGGTACTTAGTACAAATCGAAGATATCTTAAAAGACGAAGAAACAATCAGCGAAGTAGGTATGGCTGGTTTAAATGCCGAGTTCTTACGCAAGCTTAAACGCAAAGGTTTTGCTGATGCACGTATCGCTGAAATTGCGGGTGTATCTGAAGCTGAAATTCGCAAAAAACGTCACCAATTAAATATCGTGCCAGTTTATAAACGCGTTGATACGTGTGCGGCAGAATTTAGTTCAGACACAGCTTACATGTACTCAACGTATGACGAAGAGTGTGAAGCGAACCCGTCTGATAAAGATAAAATCATGGTAATTGGTGGTGGTCCTAACCGAATTGGTCAAGGTATCGAATTCGATTACTGCTGTGTTCACGCGGCATTAGCGCTACGTGAAGACGGTTACGAAACAATCATGGTTAACTGTAACCCTGAAACTGTTTCAACAGACTACGACACATCTGACCGTCTATTCTTCGAGCCAATTACGCTTGAAGATGTGTTAGAAATCGTTCGTGTTGAAAAACCAAAAGGCGTAATCGTTCAGTACGGTGGTCAAACTCCACTTAAACTGGCTCGTGCACTTGAAGCGAATGGTGTGCCAGTTATTGGTACATCACCTGATGCAATCGACCGTGCTGAAGACCGTGAGCGTTTCCAACAACTTGTTGAGCGTTTAAACCTTCTTCAACCTGAAAATGCAACAGTAACGTCTCTAGAAGAAGCGATTGTAAAATCGGCTGAAATCGGTTTCCCTCTGGTTGTACGTCCTTCATATGTACTTGGTGGTCGTGCGATGGAAATCGTTTACGATGAAGATGACTTACGTCGTTACATGACTGAAGCGGTATCTGCATCAAATGAAGCCCCAGTATTGCTTGACCGTTTCTTAGATAACGCAATCGAAGTTGACGTTGATGCTATCTGTGACGGTGAGCAAGTGATTATCGGCGGTATTATGGAGCATATCGAGCAAGCAGGTGTTCACTCAGGTGACTCAGCATGTTCATTACCTGCTCATTCATTAACTGCTGAAGTACAAGACGTAATGCGTAAGCAAGTGACAGACATGGCACTTGAGCTTGGCGTAGTGGGTCTTATGAATACACAGTTTGCAGTGAAAGACGGCCAAGTTTACTTAATCGAAGTAAACCCTCGTGCAGCGCGTACAGTACCGTTTGTATCAAAAGCAACGGGTGTAGCACTTGCTAAAGTAGCAGCGCGTTGTATGGCAGGTCAGTCATTGGCAAGCCAAGGTATCACCAAAGAAGTGATTCCTCCTTACTACAGCGTTAAAGAAGTTGTATTACCGTTTGCTAAGTTCCAAGGTGTTGACCCAATGCGTGGCCCAGAAATGCGCTCAACGGGTGAGGTAATGGGTGTTGGTGAAACATTCGCCGAAGCGTTCGCTAAAGCACAATTAGGTGCAAGCAACACTTTACCACGCGGTGGTCGCGCGTTACTATCGGTACGCAACAGTGACAAACCACGTATTGTTGAACTTGCTAAAACTATGACTGAACTTGGTTTTGAGCTAGATGCAACAGGTGGTACTGCCAAAGCACTTGAAGACGCTGGTATTGCAGTTCGTCGCGTAAACAAAGTATTCGAAGGTCGTCCTCATATTCTTGATAGAATTAAAAATGGTGAATACAGCTACATTGTAAACACTACTGAAGGTCGCCAAGCGATTGAAGATTCGAAGGTGTTACGTCGTGGTGCGTTACAGCACAAGACTAACTACACAACGACACTGAACGCGGCATTTGCTAACTGTACTGCAAACCAAGCAGACGACCGTAGCAAAGTGACGTCAGTTCAGGAACTACACCAGCGAATGAACTAAGGAAATGTGCCAAGGGCGAGTGATTCGCCCTTGGGATTAAGTGAGAATAATATGCAATCAATTCCGATGACGGTTCGTGGTGCAGCATTACTGCGCGAAGAACTTAACGAATTAAAAACAGTTACCCGTCCAAAAATCATTGCTGATATTGCTGACGCACGTGAGCATGGTGATTTGAAAGAAAACGCGGAATACCATGCTGCTCGTGAGCAACAAGGTTTTTGTGAAGGTCGTATTCAAGAAATTGAAGCGAAGCTTTCAAATGTACAAATCATCGATATAACTAAGATGCCTAAGACAGGTAAAGTTATTTTTGGTACAACGGTTACTATCGTTAATGTTGAAACCGACGCTGAGGTTAAATACCAAATCGTGGGTGATGATGAAGCAGATATCAAAAATAACCTGATCTCTGTAAACTCGCCAATCGCGCGTGGTTTAATTGGTAAAGAGGTTGATGACGCTGTTACCATTAAAACACCTAATGGTGAAGTTGAATACGAAATCATTGAAGTTGAGTATATTTAATAGCTTAACCAAGCATTGATGAAGCCGCGGTTTTATACCGCGGTTTTTTTATGCCTGTTTACAGCCACCCAATTATTCGTTACGTTGGCGTTCTATTAACGATTATATAGAGGTGAAAATGGCAAAAATTCACTACCCTAAAGCGCTTTCAAAAGGCGATAAAATAGCCATTTGCGCTTTTTCATCAGGGGTTGAACAAGCATATCACGCACGTTTAGATCTTGTGTTGGCGGGCTTAAAAGCAAAAGGCTTTCAAGTTATAGAAGGGGCATGCTTACGCGAAGCCCATAGTCCTGCAAAACAGCGTGCAGATGAATTAATGCAGTTTTTAACAGATGACTCAATTGCCGCTATCATGCCGCCATGGGGCGGCGATCTCACCATGGAAATTTTATCTTTACTTGATTTTAATGCGATAAGCCAAGCACAACCGAAGTGGTTAGTGGGATTTTCAGATATCAGTACATTTGCATGTGCTTTAACGACACGATGTGGTTGGGCAACACTGCACGCAGCAAATTTAATGCAAATTCACCCAGACGATCCTGATGAATACTTAGCAAACATTTTCAAAGCACTACAATTAGGTGAAAAAGGTCAATTAAATCAAGTGGCCTCACCTTATTACCAGCAGTCTGTTATAGATTATTCGCACCAGCCGCAGGCACAGTTTGATTTAACTGCACCGAGCCAATGGCGTTGTATAAACTACAAAGACACACGTAAAATTGAAGTGTCAGGGCGCTTGATAGGCGGCTGTTTGGATACGTTAGGTTTACTATTACCTTCTAATTACTACGCATTACATGAATTTAAAAAACAGTATGCACCTGAAGGACTTATTTTATATTTAGAAAATGCAGAGCTCAGCCCGATGGCACTTGCACGCTGTTTGTTATCGTTAAAATTGAATGATGTTTTTACCGATGTAAATGCCGTTGTGTTTGGTCGCAGCCCTGCAATAAATAACGACTGCTACTTTGATGAATACCAAGCAATTGAGCTCGCATTTAAAGGCAACTTATTTCCGGTTATTGTCGATGCAGACATTGGACATGTTGCGCCAAATTTAGCGCTTATTAATGGTGGTTTTGCAACGATTACTGCTGACTTAAGTGAAGGTATGGCGCGTAATGTGAAGGTCAATACAACGTTAAATTAAATATTACGCCTACGAGAGTAGGCGTAATACACGGCATGTAGCGCTTAAATCACTGAAATAATAGTATCTTTATCTAAACGCGATTTTGGTAATGCAGCATTATAATCTTGCTCAGGTTCGTGATAGCCAATTGCCAAAGCAACTTCACAGACATACCCATCTAGCTCATCAGCGAAAAGCTCACCGAGTAAATCTTTATCAACCCCTTCCATCGGAGTAGAGTCAATGCCTAAACGAGCCACGGCATGCATGGTATTGCCTAACGCAATATACGTTTGTGACTTAGTCCACTGTGCATTATTGCCTTGTTCATCGGTATTTAAATCAACAAAAGCAAAGGCACCAAAAGCGCTTTCTTTGTTTTCTGCTTTTGTACGTCCATTAGCAATGTCTGCCTCTATGACTTTTTCATAATCTTCACGTTTGTAGCGAGGGTTATAAGCAAATAATATAGTGTGTGAGGCGGTCTTCGCATGTAATTGATTAAACTGAAACTTGTTTGCAAAGCTGTCGTGTAAACGCTGTTTTGCTTGGTCTGATTCAATTACTACGAATTTCCATGGTTGCGAGTTAATCGATGAAGGAGTTAAGCGCAGTGCTTCTAAAATAACGGCCAAATCATCTTGGCTAATGCGTTTAGTTGCATCGTAGCGCTTGCTTGTATAACGGCGTTGTAAGTCTGAAATAATAGGGTGTGTCATGTAATTGCTCCCGCATGTATAACAATATGACCGAGTGTACGCCTTGAATACTTAGTGATAAAGCGCATAATTCAATAAACATTATCAAAAAATTTTAGTTAATATGTTGGTTGAAGATCTGAAATTAATCCTCAAGGTCGCTGAATTCCGCAGCATTACTACCGCTGCTGCAAAACTAGATATGCGCTCAGCAACAGCGAGTGCAGCAATAAAGCGTGTTGAGGCAGCACTCGGTACTGAGTTATTTGTGCGAACAACGCGTCATTTACGTTTATCAGCAGCTGGTGAGCGCTTTTTGCCTCAATGTCAGCAGGCAATTGCCATGCTTGAGCAAGCAACTCTTGCATTAAAAGGCGAGCATGATGAAATTGAAGGGGAGCTCAGAGTGGCGTTATCATCTGATCTGGGCCGTAATATGATTATTCCTTGGCTTGATGAATTATTAGATGAGTACCCCAAACTCAGTTTGAGACCGCATATCAGTGATAGTAATGTTGACTTTTACCGTGATTCAGTCGATTTTGCACTGCGCTATGGCTCGCCATCAGATTCCAATCTTTATGGTTTCAAAATTTGTAATGTGCCACGTATTTTATGTGCAACCCCAGACTATTTAGCCAAGCATGGTATGCCTAAGCACCCAAATGACTTAAAACAACATCAGGGGCTTTTTTATCAACTGCAAGATATCATTAATAATGTCTGGGATTTTACTGACGGCACAGAACGTTTTAAGGTAAAAATGCAAGGTCGCCGTGCCTCTAATGATGGTGATTTAGTCAGACGATGGTGTGTTGCAGGTAAAGGCCTTGCAGTTAAATCATGCATTGATATCAGTGATGATTTGCTTAATGAACGTGTGATACCTGTTATGCAAGACTATCCACATTTATGTGCAGAGCTGTGGCTTATCTGTCCAAGTCGGCAATCAATTACACCTGCTGTTCGTTTAGTTCGGGATATATGCCGCGAAAAAACCAAAGCTATACTCAATCAACTGATTGAAAAGGGTATTTTAGATAAGCGGGTACTCGATAACTAATTATTTTAGGTATAGAATAACGAGGCTTTTTCATCTTTATGGCTAAGCAACATTCTCAGAGCAGGGTGAAATTCCCCTCAGGCGGTATACTTTGAATTAAAGTGAGCCCGCGAGCGCTTTAGTCATGCTAAAAGTAAAAAGAGGCCACGTGGCGTGGCTTCTTTTGTTATTGCAGTTTTTCAATCGCGTCGTGTGCGCTGTTACTTTCTGGGTCTAGCTTGAGCGCTTTTTTGTAACTTGCTAATGCTTTTTGTTTATCACCGGCTGCTAAATATGCTTCACCTAAACTGTCAAACGTATTTGCGGAATCTGGATAAGATTGATTGTTGAGTTCAAACACCGTGATTGCAACGTCTAGCTCACCCATCTGCATTAATTCATAGCCAAAGTAGTTTAGCGACCTTTCTCTTGGCGTATTACCATCACTCACCATTTGCTGATAGGTTTTCTTTAGCCCTTCAATACCTTCACGTTTAAATACGTTATAAAGTTTGCTATCTACATGCTCTGTCGCTTTTTCGTAGGGTTTGTCATAGTAGATTGCAAGTAAGCCATTAGTCATGGGGGTGAGTGGCGCACCACCGGTATTATTTAAAATGATAACCAGTAATTTGTCTTCGATTATCCTACTTATAAATGCATTAAAACCATTGATGCCACCGCCATGTTGAATACGTGTAAGGGGTTTTCCATAGGTGCTTTTATCAAGGTTAGTTACTTCCCAACCAAGCGCATAATTTCTTTGCTCAGACACGTGATACATCTGCTTTTTATATTCTTTGTTCAATAACTTATCTGAGTAAAGGGCTTGATCCCATTTTAGTAAATCTCGTGCTGTTGAATACATAGACCCAGCAGCATACGGGATAGACATATCTAAGTAGTCTGTATTGCTGTAGCCAGTTAGGCCATTGTCGTAACCCGATACGCGAAATTTAATTATTTTATTGTGAGAATCATAGCCAGTGTCGTTCATTCCGAGTGGATCTAAAATATTCTTCTGTAATACGTCTTTGTATTTTTGACCCGTTACCTTTTCAATTACTGCACCTAAAATAAAGTAGCCTGAGTTGCTATAACGAAATTCAGTGCCGGGTTCGAACAATAGATCATCACTGCACAATAAGCGGATAAATTCATCAACGCTGTAGTTGTTTTTACTATATTCGTCGCGAAATGTTTTTAATTGAGTGTAATTACTAAGCCCAGAAGTATGGTTGAGTATTTGTCGAAGAGTAATTTTTGCTGCGATATCTTGCCTGTAATCAGGAAGGTACGTTGCCAGAGGTTCATCAAGTTTGAGCTTACCTTGTTGCGCAAGTTGTAAAATGAGCATGGCAGTAAATTGTTTTGTAATCGAACCTATTCTAAATTTACTTTTCTCGCTGTGCTCAATATCCCATTCAAAGTTTGCGTAGCCATAACTTTTTTCAAACAGTACTTTTCCATCTTTAGCGACTAGTACATTGCCATTGAACTGCTTGTAGTCATGAAAACCTTGAATAAAGTGAGCCATCTCAGTTTGCATATCTTGGCTGCGGGCAAGGCTTGTAAAAATAATTATTGAAATGATAAAGAGCAGTTTTATGTAATTTATAAATGTTTTCATTGCTGTCCTTGTTTTGTTTTGTGTTGGGTTACATTAATCGATGTAAAACCTCATTTCGCATGGCTTGATTGATAAGGCTTACCATTCTGACGTGATTTAAATTACTGTAATGCACCACTGAAACACTCTCATTTTGTAGCGCTTGCCAATAATATGCAGGACTTACTGTATCCCCATTACTCACATAGAGTATTGTTCTAGTTCTATAAGCTGGCTTTTTGTTAGTTAGTAGGGCGTTCAAATCGAGTTGAGATTTATCGATACCGCTGTCACTAATTACATTTTCTGCAGCGTTTTTAAAGTCATCATCTCTGACAAATAGGCTTAAGGTAGGTTGATAACTTTTAGCTACGGACATCAATGCTGAATCAAAGTTTACCATTGGCGCAATCATAATTTGTTGATTGATATTGGGTATATTTTCAGCGAGTTGTATCGCTGCAATACTGCCCATAGAATAACTTAGAATATCGATTTGTTTATATTGGCTGTTACTTAAATAGTGTATTAATACATCAAGACTGTTTAAACCAAATTTAAATTCTTGGTACTGATTGCTTGCAGGCATAACGATGACATCTTTGCCCGTAAAGTGGCTGAGCCAACGCGCTTGAATGCTATATATCATACTATTTACACCGTGACCTGGGAAAAGAACAATCACTGAATCGTGGATCTTTTTTGTTCCATTTATTGAGGTTAAGGTTGTGTTAAAAGTTTCAATTACATCTTTAGAATTTAACTCAAAATAAAGCCTAAACTCTTGACCTTTCCCAAAATACTTTTTTAAATCATTGTTAGAAAAAGTTCTAAACGTTAAACAATGCTGTTTAGTTTTACATATTTTGGTGGGGAAACCTTTGTAAGCATCACTCAACATCTGATTGTCAGGGCCATCGAATGATATTTCCTGCACAGGTTTAGTCACTTGATAAGCAATAAAAGTCTGGCAACCACTGAGTAAGAAAATAAAAAAAGTACAGAGAATAAAACGCATAAGTCCCTTTATGATTATTATAGTATTTCCATTAATAACAGTAACTTATCAATCGAACGCCGATAATGCAACAATGATACATTTCGATTTCGGGACTATCAGTAATTTGTCAGTTACCACCTTGCGGTAAAGCCACGGTTGTCTATGTGTACAAAACCACCATGATGAGACGCAGGTTTATAGCGGCCAATACCGCCAGTGTAGCGGCTTTGCTTTTGAAATTTTTCGAACAGTTTATAAAGTACATCGACATCGGCAATGGTGAGCTTGCCATCACCGTTTAAATCGTCCATGCGGCCATCGCCGTTTTCATCTATGTATAAATCAAATGCATCACCATATTGATGACGACTGTGTCGTCCATTACCAATAGAGCGGTTGTAATGAGGCGTACGGTAGCCACTGATAAAGGCAAATTTAGTTACTTTAATTCCTTCACGTTGCACAAATTTAAGTAAATCTTCGAGCATCATTAACCCGTCGTTATTAACATAAAGGTATTTTGGGAAACCACTCACTTGTTTACAAATCACATTTCTAACTTGCACATGAGGTGTTAATTGGCGTGTTAAATCCTGCTCTGTTATTTCAATAAGCCCTGATGGGGCACTGTACTGTGGGTTGTTTTTGTATGGTGCAGGGTACGTGCCAATTTGGTAATTATTCAGTACTTTGTTTTTGGCGTTAAACGGCTTTTTTACAATAACCATTAAGGTGCGTTCAGCGTGTGAATTTGTCAGTACTAAAGAATAAAACCCAGCTTTTTCAGGAGCATAAACGGCGAGGCTTGCTGGGCCTAACCGTTCTGTTTTTACATCTGACACATCGGTAGCAGAAAAGTCAGCCGTGTTATCAAGGGTGAGCACTTCATTCGCATCCATTACAATACTGTGCAGCGAGTTGTTGAGCTCAAGTGCACTGATAGGCAGCGTTATGCATGCAAACAACGTACTGATAACCACTAGGCTAAATTTCATAGATACCTCTAGATTGAATCATTTGAAAGTGGCTTAGTGAGTTTTTTTAGTAACACAGGATCGCGATTATACACATCAGAGTAAAAATGCAGTCCATCATCTGTATTTGCAGCCACGGTCCAATACATTAAAAAGACATCAAGCGGGTTTGACAGGGTTACTTTTTGTGTCTCTTTAGCTGAGATAGCGTCATCAATTTTACTGCGAGACCAACCATCCGAGGTTCCTAATATTTTTTCAGCGAGTGTGAGTGGCTCATCAACCCGCACACAACCATGACTGAATGCACGTTGGTCTTGCTGGAATAAACTTTTTGCAGGAGTGTCGTGCAAATAAATTGAGTATTTATTTGGGAACATGAATTTGATTTGTCCCAGTGAATTATTTTCTGAAGGTTGCTGTACAAACCAATACGGGAAGTTTTTGCGGCTCGCATTAGCCCAGTCAATGCTCTTGCTATCTACGGGGTTACGGCGGCTATCTACTACCACAAAGTCCTTTTCATTTAGATAGTTGGGGTTATCTTTCATTTTCTTAATAATCCCTCCAGAAATACTCCGTGGTACTGTCCAAGTCGGGTTCATTACTATGTAACTCATTTGCCCTTTGAATATGGGGGTTTTTGTGTAGTTTTGGCCTACAACTACATTGGTTTTCCATTGAAGTTTGTTATCTTCGAACAGATAAAGCATATACCCCGCAATATTAACGATTAAAAAACGCTCGGTAATGGTGTTGTCTACCCAGCGAATGCGCTCTAAATTAACCAAGATATCATTAACATATTCACTGTAATCTCTATTGAGCAGCTTTATGGTTTCATTTCCTATCACACCATCGTCAGCAACTTGATGTAAATATTGGAATTTTTTAACAGCTTCAACAAGTTCAGTGTCGTAACTGGTTTCATCTGAAATACCAGAAGAGTAGTAGTTTAAGCGTTGTAGTTTTTGTTTTAATAGTGGCACAGCGGGGTCTGATTGACCGGGTTTTAATACCTTATTTTGTAATGTGATATTCGCAAGCTCACCTTTGGTGTCAAGTTCGCGATAAAAAACCAATGCATCTTTCAAGGTTTTATAGTGGGGCAGAGTGGGTTTTAAATCATTAAGGCCTTTTTCGAGGCTTTTTGATTTTACATGTTTAAGCAGCGCTTTTGCAGCGGCATCTGGGGTGACATCAGACTGCTCGTAATTCCATGTGTCGGATAGTAGTTTAGGGTTCACTTTACCGCGAATCAGGTGTTTTGCGTAAGTCATGATGGCATCGGTCATCAGCACATCGAATTGTGCTTCGACGGCTTGCGTGCCGCGCTTGTCAATTTCTTTTGCCAATGCCATCAGCGTGTCAAAGTGGTAATCGTTAGGGAAAAGTCCTTCAAGCTCAGCTTGTGCAATTAGATTAAGAGCTTGTTTTGTGTACGCAAAATCAGACCAAACACGTTCAAAGTTATTTGCTTTGTAGGTGGCAACAGTCATTTCAGGGGAGTGGATTAGTTCGCTTTCTACAGAATGAGATTCGCCAATTAAAATAGGTTCAAGCTGTTGTTGTAAATATGGGTTTTCAGCCAGCGCAGGAATACAAAAAGATAAACAACTAACCAAGGCAGTGTAGCGAATAAATTTCATAGCTATGTCCTTATAACGTGTTTGTAAGAGTGACACTAATTAGCATTAATACTTAATTATTCAGAGGGGTAAAACCTGATGCTGACAGCGTTAAAAATTTCTGATTTTGAACAACGAAATTTTGCAGTGCTCGCGACGAGGGTTTTCGCCTAAAAATAACTCTTAGAATAAGCAAATTAGTATTCTTTGAATTTGTTTCTTTTTTACACACTTAAGCTTAGCAAAGTTATGAAAATTTTAGGAACATATTTGTTTATTTTTTAACAAAAAACGCTTGGTAAGAAAGCTTACCAAGCGCTTGGTTGGGATAGGGAGAGGGCTTAGTTACTCGATGTCTGTAGTGGGGCATCAGGCGTTGTTTTTTTGCCTCTTAGTTTAGCAATTAAACGCTTGAAGTCTTCTAATGCTACGTACTGACAAGGAATTAAAATTAATGTAATCACGGTCGCAAATAACACACCAAACGCCAGCGATACAGCCATTGGGATAACTATTTTGGCTTGTAAACTGGTTTCCATAATTATTGGCAATACACCTATAAATGTAGTGATCGACGTTAATAAAATGGCTCTAAAGCGGCGTGCCCCTGCTTGCATTACTGCCTCTTTAATTGCGACTCCTTCTGCTCGGGCTTTATTAACAAAATCGACCATTACGAGTGAATCATTCACAACTACACCTGCAACCGCAATAATGCCGAACACCGACAGGCTGCTCATGGTCATCCCTAAAATCATGTGACCAAACATGGCACCAATCACACCAAATGGAATAACCGACATGATAATAAATGGCTGAGAATATGAGCGAAGTGGAATCGCTAATAATGCAAAAATAATCATCATCGACAGAGCAAAATCACGTACTTGCTCAGCCACACTGTCCATTTCTTCTTGAATACGTCCTGCTACATTACTTTCTACACCTGGGTAGTTTTTAAGTAGGCTGGGTAAATACTCATCACGAATTTCTTTTGCGATTGCAAATGGTTCTGCTTGCTCGGTATTAACCGCAGCCCACACATTAACAGTACGCTTTGCATTTTCTCGGCGAATACGGTTAACCCCATCTACGATATTTACTTTAGCAACTTCTGCCAGCGGCACTTCAACACCCGTTGGCGTAATGATACGTGCATCGGTAATGTCGCTCACAGCATTGCGTGATTCTCGTGGATAGCGAATCATGACTTTGATCTCTTCACCTTCGCGAAGAATACGTTGTGCCTCTAATCCGTAGTAACTAAAACTCACTTGCGAAGCAACATCAGACAGTGTAAGACCTAAGCTATACGCAAGAGGTTTCAGTTCTAGCTGTACTTCATCGGTCGCCGATTGTAGTGAGTCATTAACGTCACCAACACCTTCCATGCTGTTAAGTTTCTCTTTAAGTTTTGCTGCGACTTCTTTTAGTTTGTTAATGTCTTTGCCTTCTAAGCGAAAACTTACATCGCCATCATCACGGCCGCCATTCATTATGCTGTCTTGAATGTTAAGTGTTTTTACACCAGGCAGTGGCGGCATTTGTTCACGCCATAACGCACTTAACTGAAATGTATCGATAGGGCGTAAGTCAGGCTCAACTAAAATAGCCATAATATTGGCATTGGTGCGACCTCGTAAGCTGACTGATAAGTCACGGATCATCGATTGACCATACTGCTCTTGCAGTTGCTTATCGACATTTAATATGACGTTTTCAATTGTTTTTGCTGTCTCAAGCGTTGCTTGCTCAGATGACGATAAGTTCATTTCGACTGAGATGCGCGGAAAGTCATGCGGAATTTTAGGGTTCGCAACAAACTTCACTAAACCACCTGCAAACATACCACCGCTCACAATAAGGACACAAATAAAGCCAACAATAACGGTATATCGATAGTGGATACAGTGACCAATAAATGGCGTGTAATAATTATCGACAAAGTTTTTCAAACCGTTATCCATACCTAAACGCAAACGATGTAAAGGGTTTTTAGGGTTGGCAGGTTTATTTTTCATTGCCGCTAGGTGAGCTGGTAAAATAAGTTTCGATTCAATCAAAGAGAAAATTAAACATAAAATAATAACCCCACCAATGGCTTTAGAGAACGCAGAACCAGGTCCCGACGCCAATGTTTGCGGTAAGAATGCAGCAATGGTTGTTAGTACACCAAATGTGGCAGGAATGGCAACGCGTTTTACACCACGTACAACGTTATCAAGGCTATGGCCGTGTTTTTCAATTTCAGCACTGGCTGACTCACCGACCACAATGGCATCATCAACGACGATCCCCAGAACTAATATGAAGGCAAACAAGGATGCAAGGTTAACGGTGATATCTAAAAAGCCCATTGGCATCATTAAAAAAGCACCTAGGAAAGACACAGGCAACCCCATCATGACCCAAAATGCTAATCGCAATGGCAAGAATAGGGCGAGTACCACCATCACCAAAATACCCCCCCAAATCATATTATCGATCATCATATTTAGACGACCTTCAAGGTAGTAAGTTAAATCGACAATAGGCGATAATTTTACACCCTCTGGTAAGAGTGGGGCTTTATCAGCAAGGTACTGTTTAAGAACCGCTGCAACTTTGGTGATATCTTGATCTTTAGAGGCATTAACTTCAAACGTTAATGAGTTTTTGCCATTGTATTTTGAGTATTGCAGACCCTCTTCAAAGCCATCGTTCACGGTGGCTACATCGCCAAGTAGCACTTGTGCGCCATCGGGTAGGTGCAATAACGGGAGGTTCTCAAACTCTTTACCACGGTAAGCTTGGTTTTCAACACGCATTGAAATATAACCATTTTCAGAGCGAATTTGACCCGCCGACATATTTGCCGAAAAGCTACGCACGGCAGTCGCAATATCCCGGAAGGTTAAACCATACTCGCGCAGTTTATCAGGGCTTATTTCAATACCAATTTCATAGTTTAGGCCACTGTGAAATTCAACTAAGTTGATTTGCGGTAACGCTTGAAGTTCATCTTTTATGTCGTTACCCAGCTCTTTTAGTTGGTAATTGCTCATATCGCCATAAAGCGCCAAGATCATGACTTCTTGCTCGTATTTATCACGGCGAACAATAGGCCGTTCCATCTCTGCAGGAAAGGTATTAATTGAGTCAACTTGCATCTTGATTTCGTCAAGCACTTCTTGCGGATCGTATTGTTCTTCAATTTCGATCCAGGCTTGTGAAAACCCGCGGTTCGAATAGGTAATTAAGCGTTTAATACCTTCGAGTCCTTCAAGTGACTCTTCGACTTTTATTGTGATGCCTTCTTCGACTTCTTGTGGAGCAGCACCCGGATAAACAGCTTGAATGCTGATCCAGTTACTTTCAAACTGTGGGAACATCTGTTTACGAACAGACATAGCTGTTAGTAAACCGCCCACTAAAATAAAGATCATGAGGAGATTTGCTGCAACAGGGTTGCGAGCAAACCACGCGATTAAACCTTTTTCTCTTTGCGTGGTCATGGCTTAGTCCTCTTTTAACGCGAGTTGCGTGGTTGGCGCGCTTAACTCAGCGTTATCTAACTTTACTGCCATCCCCTCAGTGGGGTACTCAAGGGCTGAGGTAATGAGTTTTTCGCCATTCGCAAGGCCGTTATCCGCGATCACCATACCATTTTGTTCACGCACGATATGAAGGGTTTTAAATGTCAGTGTTTCGCCTTCTTGTAAAACGGCAATTTTGTTGTCTTTTACTAAGTGGTGTGGCACAACAATGGCATTATCTAAAGCGCGACCTTGAATAGTCGCGTTGATGTATGAGCCAAAACGTAATGGATTTTTTTGCTGGTAGGGCGTAGCAACTTGGGCAACTAAATAATTCATTCGACTGCGTTGGTCTACCACACCTTCAGTGCGAACAATGGTAGCTTGCCATGTGGTTTGTTTACCAGCAAACTCGGCGCTAATAGAAACGTTTGCACCAATACCTTGATTATCCAAATACTGTAAGTCTTTATCGGCAACGGGTAAGCGGATTTCAGCAAGTGAGGTAGAACTTAAACTGCCAAAGCTGTTACCCGGGTTAACAACACTGCCTAAACTAATTAAGCGTTCTTCGATAATGGCATCGTAAGGGGCTTTAATATAAGTACGTTCTAAGTTGCGTTTAGCGCGCTTAACGCTTGCTTGGGCTGCACGGTAATTAGCAAGCTTTTCAGCGAGTTGTGGTTTACGTAGGTAAAGTTCAGAGGGAATAACTTGATGAGAGTCGCCTTTAATACGATCCCACTCAGCTTGCGCAACAGAAACTTGTGCACGTTCAATCTCCAGTGCAGAACTTGCTTGTGCAAGCCCAGCTTCGGCTTCGATAAGTGCTGCTTCGTAATCATTTGGGTCAATTCGTGCTAGAATGTCGCCTTGCTTAACAAATCCGCCTTGTACAAACTGATCAGAAAGCGATACAACTTGGCCGCTAACTTGCGCTACAAGCTCGGTGTGATTCTTTGGCTTAACAATGCCGTACGATTTTACATCGAGAGTAATCGTATCGAAGCTCAATGGTTTAATCGATACAAGCGGACGCGTATCTTGTTCTGGTTTTTCGACAGGGGCTTGCTTCATTGAGGCAAACGCAAAAGCCATTCCTAAGCCGCCGACTAAAACGGCAATAGGGAGAATGATTTGTTTTTTACTAGCCACGGGATATTCCCTCACGGTTGACGGTAATGATTAAATTTAAAATTTGTTAGGCTAAGCATACGCAATAAAGTGTTTACAAGGCGTTTGAAGATGTAACAAACCATTACACATATTACAAAGACGCGATAAAGGTTCTTAAAGAGGTACGTGATGACAGATAAAATGGCATGTAGATTAGGCTGTGGCGCCTGTTGTATTGCACCTAGTATTAGCTCACCCATTCCAGGGATGCCAAATGGCAAAGCGGCCGGAGAGCGCTGTATTCAGCTTGATGAGAATAATTTGTGTAAATTATTTGGTGACGAATCAAGACCCAAAGTATGCAGTGATTTTTCTGCCACGATAGATGTGTGTGGCACGACTAACGAACAAGCATTGTATTTAATTACCGAACTTGAACAGATGACATAAATTTGGCTGTTGTTGCTGAAAAGCTTTAAACAATATTTATCATAAAACATTTAGCAAGCTGGTTCTATTTTAGTTACGATACATTGATTTTGTAATTAAGGAAGAATATGAGACACACATCCAATGAAGCGTGGTTATTTTTGTTGTTAGTTGTATTAGCTATCGTCATGCCATTCATTATCGGTTTAGTGGTGGTAAAAACTTACCGAAGATTTAAACCCATAGAACAGGCTGATACGGATTCTGTATCGATTATGAGTTCGATTGAAAGCAAAGATAGTTTTTTTAAAATATTATTTGTGGGTTTTTTAGTTAGCTCCCCGATATTTTATGGCTTATATCATTCATTTTTAGCCTAAGAATGTTATTGAAAATGCCAGTCTTATTGACTGGCATTTTTGGTTTGTGAACTACCAGCTATACGTAGCGCTTAGTGTGTATTGCTCGCCCCGTCCTGGAGTGCCGGGGACTTCTTCGAATGATTCATCCCATATGTTGTCTGCTGCTAAGGTAATAAACACATTTTCAAGCTGAGCCGGAGTGAATTTTAGCGTCAGTTGCGTAAAGAAGGCTTCATCGCTTGAGCGTCTCAGGCGATTGCTGTGCTGTTTACGCCATTCATTATCAATACGCAGTTCAAGTACGTCCATTGGTTGCCAAACTGCACCGAGTGTTACACGGTGATCTGGATAGTTTAGGGCGTAAAAACTCGCATCAATATCCGCTGCGCCATAATCTTCGGACTTTTCTAAATAGGTGTAGCTGGCAATAAGCTCGGTGGTGTCAAACGACTTATTAGCTAGGAACTCAACCCCTAAAGTATCAATATCAACAGGGTTGGCAAAACGCGCTGAGGTTGCATCAAAGCGGTAGGTCCAGTCAGTGAGGTTTTTATCTTTACGATAAAATATCGCTGAATCTAAGCGCCAAGTTTGCTCTTCAATTAGTAAGCCTAACTCGAGGTTGTCGGTCGTTTCGCGCTCAAGGTTGTAGTTACTTCTGAATAAACCACCTGTTTCGCTGCCACCAATCGCTGTATAACCTGGTACTTGAGTTGCCTCTGCGTATGACGCATACCACGTGTGTTCACTGCCATTTTGATTGACAACTTTAAGGCTCGCATCAGCAATGAAGGAGGTATCTGAACTATCACGATTTGTGTTATCAAATGCTACACCCGCACGCACGGTAAGCTGTTTGTCAGTAGCAAGTGCCGTTGTGTATTCTGGCAATACGCTTAACTTCGTGTAATTGCGTGAAGTAAAGTTGTTTTCAAGAGAAGTAGACTCAATAGAATCTGCAATAAATTGCCCTGAGTAGTTAATTGCATATGCCGTGTTGAGTGCGTGGCGGCCCGATAACCCCAGTGATTTTACCGTTGTTTCGTGAAAAGCTTCAAAAATAGCGGGGTTTTCACGTGATAATACATAGTGATCGTTATGTTTACGATAATAACCGGTCACTTCAAATGTATTGCTCGCACCGTACAAGTGTTTGTGGTTTAACATTACCAATGTGGTTTCAAGATCTTCGGTTTCATTAAAATTAAACGGCGTGTATAAGTTGGGCCAACCAAAAAACTTTGCTTGTTTACCGAACATTAAATCAGTTTGTGAAGTGTCACTTGCCAGTTGAATGCGTGCCGATGCGCGTTCAAAATCATGGTCACCATTCTTAATAGAACCATCACTTTTTGAATGCGAATACTCACCTTCAAAGCCTAAGCGCCAATCAGGCATGCTCTCAAGCTTTTGGCTGTGCGCTGCATGAATACTCTGTAAGTTAAAGCCATTGCTACCAACCCCTAACGAAGCACTCCCCGTGCTTGTAATAGGTCGCCAGCCAAATGAAACGGTCCCTACAGAGCTATTCATGCCATATAGAGCGTTATCAGCACCGGTTAGAACAGCTGGGCCTGTTAGCATCTGCGGTGCAATAGGAATTTCTGCAAAGTAATGCCCTGACTGTGGATCGAATAAGGTGCTGCTGCCAACACGAAAGCCGGTATTTTCAAAAATACCCCCCCGTATCGTCACATCGGCTTGTGCCTCAGCCATATTACGTGATTGTAAGTCGACACGTGGGTCGTATTCTAAATTTGAAACGGGCGCATCAAAGGTGCCAACAGGTTCTTTATTGGCTGTTGCTGATACTTCAACGGTGATTTGTTCAATGTTGTTTGCTTCTTCTGCAAACAGTGAGCAAGTGACGAATAATGCAGGAAGTGTGAAGTGTACCGCTCGTACCATCTAAAACTCTCTTATGATTACTGTGTTGAGAGCAGTGGGGTTAATTACCGTATAAACATGGCAAACCACTGCAAAATTGCGGCTATTGTATCTGAATCACTGAGTTATACCACTCCAACCAGCATTGATTTAGGCATAAAAAAACCGCGAATTAATCGCGGTCTTTTATCGAAACATGTAATTATTGCTTCACTGACTGTGGCGGAAAGTTACTTAAAATATTCGCGACAGTTTCTTTGATCACTTCAGTACGTTTTTCTGGTGACTGGTTCTTTTGTAAACGACCTTCTTTAGCTCCACGCCAAACAAGTTGGTTAGAAGCGCGGTCGACAACATCTAAAATTAATGTGCCTACTTCGTACTCACGCGTTGTTGTTTGCGTGTTGTAGCCCATGCCCCAATAATTCCAGCGTGCGCCATAACCAACATTAAACGTATCTACATCGATTTTAGTATCAACTGATGCATGGTAGTTAATAAGTACATCAGCTTGTGCAACGTCAACCAGTTGCATACCACTTTTTTCAAGTTCAGCATTTACCGCTTCGCGGACACGCTTTTCCATTAATGGACTGATTTGGTAGTTTGCAACATTCTTTGTTAGGCTCGCGTTAGGAACCCACGAGAAAGTTTTATAGTTGCTAAAGTCAGCTGATTTATCGTAATCCCAATCAGGGGTTTTAGCACAAGCCGCTAAAAATAAAACAGCCGTTGCGATTAATAAGTTCTTCATACTGTTTGCTCCTTGGCAAAAATTTCCACTACTTGATTGATAACATAACACAAAAATAATTCAACTGAATGATTATTTAGTTACTATGGCACATTTCAAAAAAAGTAATGTAATAGAATGTAAATATAGTCATCCTTGACTGAATCATTTATTAATTTATGTGATTAGGCGCTGTGTTCGACCTCAATCCAGTCTTTTTCATCGACCCAGTTTTGTGCCCCATCTTTTACTGTCCGAATAGGTACGATGTAGTCACAACTCACTTGTGGCTTAACAGATGCAAAAATTGGCACAAAGCCAAAACTCAATGCGGTTTCTATTATTGCTTTTTGGTTTTGTGGGTCGATATCCGCCGCTTCATCAATATAAATAGGGATACGGTATAAGTTTTGTTCTTGATCACTTAACAGGTAGCGAATAAACAGCATGCCACATAGTAACTTAATTGTTATACGTGTGCCGTTAGAGCCCGCAGAGTCAATTTTTTCAAAATGCTCTGTTTCACCTGCACGGTTTACTACCTCAAAGCGAATATCAAATAAATCGGTCAGTGTTAATCCCGCTTTATCTGAAGCGAGCTTAATTAAATGATCTTTTGCTTCGTTTACTGCCGACTCACTGTACGGCTCTTGGCTTAATAAATCGAGAGTATCACCTTGCTCAAACTGGTTTGAGGTACTGATAATGGTGTCGATGCTATCAACCAACATTTTTCGCGGGATCACATTGATCTTAAAGGCTTGTAAGTTTGAAATACGATGCTGACTAATGCCTTTGTTAAAGCTATTCATTTCGCGACGAAGGCGATCTAGGTCTTCACGCAGGCCTTTAATGGTGGCTGCTACTTCGGTAAGGGCAACTCGGCCTTGGCGCTCAACCGCATCGCGTTCGTTATCAATATTGTGAAACGCGCTTATTAGTTTTTCGTACTTAGTGAACTCATCGTTTTCGTTATCGAACTTTGTAATTCCTGCATTGTAAATATGCATGTAGGTATTGCGCACGTTGATATCAAAGTTTCTCAGCTCTTGGCAATCTTTATTAAAATGATGAATGAGATCACTTAAGTTATCAAAATCAATGCTGATTTCGATCATGTACGGCGTTACTTTGCCCGAGTAAAAATCGAGAGTATGGTCAATTCGCTCCGACTTAACTTGGCGTAAGCGGTCAGCTTGGCGGGCGAGTAGATCTTTTTTCGATTTGATAATTGAACGACGATCACTAATTGACCCACTGTTTTTTTGGATATCTTGTAGGTAGTCGTCCACTTGTTCGCGTTCAGCATTTAGCTGCTCTTTAAGCAGGGTTTGCGCATCAACAGATTGCTGCATGATTTCAAATTGCTCAAAGCGTTTTAACGCCTCTTCAGAGGCCATTAGCTCATCATAAAGCGCGTCTTTCTCTTTTTGCTTTTGGGCGACATTGGCAGCAACTTCGCGCTGTTGTTTAAACTCTTTTAATGAGTTTTCAAGTGCGGCTAATTGTGCGGTTAATTGCTCTTTGTTTTCGCCAGTTTGCATTTGCACTGGGCTAAGCTTTTTGAGCTTAATCGTTGCACCCGGTAGGGTAAGAATACCGCCTTTTACGTTGGCTGATAATTGCTCTAAAAATTCCCCAAAGGCATCTTCGTCAGTAATCTCGACATCCCCATTGCTGGTGGTTGCAAACGAGAGAATATCGGGATTGAGAATACGCGAGATTTCTTCAACCTCTTTTAAAGACAAGTCTTCACGCATACGAGTAAAGAGGTTGAACTCTAAGTTTTTCAGCTGCAGCTTTAAGCTTTTAATTTGCTTTTGTGTTTCGCTGATGCGGTAATCAAGCGTGTGTAAGCTTTGCCCTTGTGCGCTGTTTAATGAATGCGACAGCGACTCATAGTCTTGCTTAAGCTGGGTAAGGCTAACTTTTAAAGTGGCTTTATTAACCAGTTCAAACTCAGATTTTAATGCTCGGTAGTCTAAAAACCATTGCTCAATTTGCGTTTGTTTGCGCTCAATATCGCGAGACTGTTGAATGTATAACTGTTGCTTTTGTTCAAATTCGTGTTTTTCGTGCTCGATATCTTCAAGGGCAATATTGAGCTCTGCTAGCTGCTCTTGTTGATAGCTTTCAAAGTCAATTAAAGCTTGGTCAATCTTAGGTGCGTACGCAGCCAGTTTACCTTTTAATACGGTTTGATTTTCAAGCATAGATTCAAGGGCTGCAATAGGCTCTTGCATTGATTCAAGGGCTTTTAACTCGCGTTTGGCACGGTTTACTTTGTCGAATGAGCGACGCCATACTTCATAAAAGTCTACCCGAGAGTTTGACATATGACGCTCAAACACACGCAGCATAAAGCGTTTAACATCACTGGCACCGAGCTTGTGCAAGTTAAGAATACGGCGGAAGATTTCTTTGTAAATTGCCGAGTCTTGTACGTTATTCAGCGGGATCATTTTTAAATTGATATCGCCATCAAACGGCGTCGCACCACCAGTTAAAAGGGCGTTGAGCTCTTGTGCTTTAAGTTCAATAGGATTGAATCCTTGCTCTTTTAAATGATTAAACAGCTTAGTGAACTTAACAATAGTTTTGCCTTGGGTGTAATGGTCAAGGTGTAGTTTGCCCTGATAGCAAAAAAACTGATGTGCGAACCCTGCAATTTTACCCAAACCAGCAACCCCAATGACTACTGGGCCGTTTGGTAAGTCGGCTTCAAGTAATATATATGATTGGTCGGATGAAAAATAAAACTTTCGGGTTTCATCTAAATCGTGACCATCCCACTCGGTAAGGCGTAAATCATTAATTAGCGGAAACTGCAGGGCATTAATAACAGAGCTTTTCCCGGTATTGTTAGGGGCACAAATCGAGCTACTCTTATCAAGCGGGATCACGCATTTTGCATAGCCAGCGGTATTTAATAGCGCAAGCTTACTGAGTCCGTATAGGCTTTGGCTTTGCATTATTCGTCATCTCCTAGGTAGGTTTCTTCGTTTACTTCCATTAATGCATCGATATAACGATAAATAGGGGCTTGTAGCATAAAGCCGTTTTCAACTTCGCGGGCAAGTCCTAAGCGCACCATACGTAGATACACATCTTTACGTAAATCTGAGCCAGAGAAAATTTCAAGTTGATCAAACAAATGTTTATTAATTTGCACAAGGGTTTGCATGAGCTCTAAGTCATTAACTTCGTCGAACAAAGCACGCATCGGGTCTTTACCTGTGTTGGCATAGTGTTCAATCAAAATGTAAATAGTCAGTGCAATAGCGCGCGAGATCTTGCCCATATTAGGTGTGCTTTCATCGCTGCCAAAGTAGTAATAGCCACGGCTATCGTGTTGTAAATCATGACCGAGTGCATTGAATAGGGCGCGATAAGCATCAATGTGTTGATCAAGCTCTTGCCACATTAAGGTGTCTTGCTCGCTAATGTGATAGCCTGAGGTGAGCTTTTTATTAATCGCTTGTAGATGTGTTAAATCATCTAAATTAATATCTGTCATAGTTATTGCTCTGTTGCTTGTTTGTCATCAGCAGGCGATGAATTAAACGGGTAGAGTGAAAAGTGCTGCTGGGCAATCTTTATTTTTACTTTTTCTTGGCTTTGGCTGATTTCAAGGTCGCCATCGCTAATGAGTTTTTGATATAAAAACAGCATTTCGTCAGCGTCAAGGTCGGGGTAGCTTTCATCTAAGAAACTAAGCAGCGGTTGTGACTTTTTAGTGGCCTTTTTGAAGCGCTTTTTAAACTGTGATTTTACATCGTTGTAATCGGGGATATTAGGGCTTTGGTACGCCGGCACATCTTGATGCTCTGGTAGCTCGTATTCATCGTGCTCAAAGTCAACTAAACCTGCCATATAGGCGATAATATGGCGTTGTTGACCAAGTGAAAAGCGTTGTGAATCAGAAACAAAATTAGGTTGCACGGCGCTCAGCATGTTATCAACGCCATTTTTACGCACAAGCCCAAGTACTTTCGCTGCTTGGCGGGTGATTAAGTTATTACGGCGCAGCTCTTCACGCAGTGGCATTAGCATATCAGCACTTTTACGCAGGCTTTCGCGACCCACTAAATGCATTTCTAAAATACGCGTTCGAAGTTGCTCAAGCATGCGTTTGTCTTGGTATGATTTTCCGAGCCGATCAATTTGTTCAATCTGAAGGCTTATTTGCGTTTCAATGGTGTTAAAACAAGCATGGAAATCGCCGCGTATATCAACCATTTCAAGCATTGGCTCTATGTATTCGTCAAATGCTTCTATAACAGCTTGATAGCGTTTTTGGAGCGATTGTACTGCGTTATTAGCTTTAGCTTGTTCAACAATATTTAAAATAGCGTTTTCGTTATGGCTAAACAGTTTCATTATTTTGCGAACCCGATCATCCATAATTCGGCTAAAGCGACGCAGCTCGTCGTAATCTTCAATTTCTCCGGCTTTTGCTAAGCGGTTGCCCAAGCGTGCTAAGTCATCGACTAATACGTTGATCTCTTGTGCTAAACCCAAATGTTCTTCTTGCAATAAAAAGGTTGCAAAGTCAGCAATTGCGCGGTTGATTTCTAATTGCGAAGATTTTGCCAGTGGAATAATAATATCTTGATTCAATAAACGATTTGTTTCTTTATAAATGCGTTCATTTGACCAGCTTGGCTGTTTTTGTTTTATCGCATTTTGTACGTCTTTTAAGCTGAAATCAGCCATCTTAAAACGTTTAAATAAGAGTTCTAACACCCCCCAATGCTCTGTAAGGGTATTTAATAACTTTTTAGCTGGGATCATACGGCTCCAGTAAATCAAAATTTTGGTGTTAGCGTTTAGTAGTAATTTATGTAATTGAGAATAGTTTTATGACTTAGATGCTGCTAGAATCCGCGCCGAAACACTCGACTTACAATTTTTACATTTTTATAAAGGTTGTTCAAACACCATGGTAACCCCACTTATCCTAACCCTGATAGCGGTGGCATTTTTGCTTATCGTTATAGAGGATATTATCCATGTAAACAAGGCCAAAACGACGCTTTTTTTTGGCACTTTATGCTGGATTATCTTGTTTATCTCTCCAATTCATGGGCAAAGCCCAGAAACTATACAACATCAACTTGATCACAATATTTTAGAAATTGCTACTTTGTGGTTATTCCTAATGGCTGCTATGACCTTTGTCGCTTATTTAAACTCGAAAGGGTTTATTCAAAATATTGTTCACAAAATTATGCCAAATCAAATCAGCGAACGAAAGCTGATGTTTTTGATTGGTGGTTTTGCGTTTTTGTTTTCTTCTATTTCCGACAATATCACAGCAACATTAATTTCGCTTGCAGTAGTGATGTCGCTAAAGCTTGATCCAAAAAAATTAATAAAATACGCGACCCTCATTGTATTCAGTGTGAACTCTGGTGGGGTATCACTTATTACGGGTGATGTAACGACCTTAATGATTTTCCTTGATGAGAAAGTCACCATCGGTAACTTGTTATTGCTTATTGTGCCTTCACTTGCAAGTGTGGCGCTATTGGCTGTTATGCTATCTACGGGGATGTCAGGGAATGTCGTATTCGAAAAACAAGCTGCCCGCCGCATAGAAAAGACCGACATCACCATTGCGGTGATCTTTTTCTCGACGATTATCGCAACCCTAACACTCAGTGTGCTTTATAGTGTGCCACCACTATTAACCTTTTTATTTGGTTTGTCGTTAATGTTTTTAGTGGCGCAATTTTTAATGCGCAAGAAAGACGTTAACAAAAAAATTATTGATTATATTCGTGAAATTGAATACGACACGCTCTTATTCTTCGTGGGTGTATTGCTACTCGTAGGTGCGCTTAAAGAAGTGGGTATGCTGTCTAAATTTACGCACTTATATGAGCTTATGGCGCCTGAGTATGCAAACTACTTAATGGGCTTGTTGTCGGCTGCGGTTGATAACGTGCCGCTAACGGCTGCATTACTGAAAGCCGATATTGTCATGAGCCCTCAGCAATGGTTATCGTTTACCTATGCAACAGGTGTCGGAGGCTCAATGCTTATTATCGGCTCTGCAGCGGGTATTATCGCAATGAGTAAAGTAAAAGCATTAACGTTTATGAGTTATTTAAAAATGTCGCTGTATTTATTAATAGCTTATACAACGGGTTATTATGGCTCATACCTAGCGGGAAGTTTTATTTAATACTTGACAGCTAGACGTCTAAACGATAAGTTTCAAAGCCTGCTTTTTATAGCAGGCTTTGTTATTTTAACCAGGTGTTAACTTAACATTCAGAAGAGGTGCGATACTTAGGTATTTAATGTGAGGTGACGATTGCCAATGACCATTAAAGAGGGAAGTACTCGCCGAGGAAAGTAATCGGTCGTCGCGGTTATTTTTCGGTTTATGGGGCTGAATCCTCAAAACTGTCACCAAACTAGGTGGAGAGCTTCTGGCAGTGGACTACTCTTTTTTATCAAAGCACCCCTTGCCGAGTTCTTCTTGAATTAATGTGGATTGTTACCCACAAAAGGAGACGACATGAATACCCAATTAGCCGCCAACTCGAAATCAGATTATGTAGTTGCAAAATTTGGTGGCACCAGTGTAGCTAACTTTGACGCCATGAGTCGTTGTGCAGAAATTGTCTGTGCAGATAATCAAGTACGCGTTGTTGCAGTGAGTGCAAGTGCGGGCGTAACCAATCATTTAGTTGCACTGTGTAAAGGTGATTTAAGCGCAGCACAGCGCGATGAACACATCACAGGTGTTATTGCTATTCAAGAAAATATTTTAGCTGAGCTGTCGCTGGATGCCGATTTAGCTCATGGCTTTGATGAAACCTTAAAAGCATTTCAAACGCTTGCAGCAGCAGGGGCTAAATCGGCCGCTGAGCAAGATGAACTGCTGAGCTATGGTGAGCGCTTGTCATCTTATTTATTTACTCAAGTACTGCGTGGTCAGGGCTTAGATGCTGTGCGATTTGATGTGCGTAAAGTCTTAAAAACAGATAGTCAATTTGCAAAAGCTACCCCAAACATTGCTGCAACAGCCGCGGCAGCACAAAAACATTTAGTGCCCTTATTAGCAGAACAAGTTGTGGTAACCCAAGGCTTTATTGGCAGTGATGAGCACAACCAAACAACCACGTTAGGCCGTGGTGGTTCTGACTACAGCGCGGCATTGCTTGCAGAAGCAATTAACGCTAAAAGTGTGCATATTTGGACTGATGTAGTGGGTATTTTCAGTACAGATCCGCGTTTATGTGTAAAAGCCACGCCTATTGCTCGACTAAGCTTTGACGAAGCAGCTGAAATGGCAACATTTGGGGCAAAAGTATTGCACCCCGCGACTATTTTACCGGCAAGTCGCAGCCATATTAGCGTGTTTGTTGGCTCAAGCCGTGAACCGCAATTAGGGGGCACATGGATTGAAAAAGAAAAGTCAGAGCAGCCTGGTATTCGAGCAGTCACACAGCGTAAAAACCAAATTCTTTTAACGGTTAAAAGCCCAGAAATGCTTTTAGCCAGTGGTTTCTTAGCGCGTGTTTTCACTATTTTAAGTGAGTTTAATATCTCGGTTGATTTAGTAACAACCTCTGAAATCAGTGTGGCAATTACCTTAGATAACGCACCTAACGCATCACGCCCAGAGCTTGATCAAGCCTGTTTAGATAAACTCTCTGAATTTTGTCATGTATCGGTTGAGAATAACTTAACGCTGGTGGCATTAATTGGTTCAGAAATTCAATTGCGTCAGCAAGAAACTAACTTAATGCAGGTATTGAGTGATTTTAATATTCGCTTAATCTGTCATGGTGCAAGTAAACATAACCTGTGCTTTTTAGTTGAGCAGAGTGAGTCTGACCTTGTTGTTCAAGCTATTCATAGTCGTTTATTAGAAAGCCAAAACGCGGCGTAAGTCGTCAAATGTCATAAAAGAGCACTGCCAGTCAGTGCTTTTTTGTACCACCACGCTAATATCAAAATCATTTACGGTTCGGCTTGATGCGGTCAAGCTATGTTTTTCAATTTCCTCAAACACATTTGGGCTCAAGAGCTTAGCGATAGGCTGTGCAGTTGCTTTGGCCAACGCTTCTTTGAGTGTCCAAATTCTAAAAAAACACCCAGCTTGCTCGTTTATATCGTTAAAGGCGCTAATTAGGTTGACTTCCTCTGGGTGATAAAAGTGTTTGGCAAGTTTTACAAAGGGGCGTGTTTTTGTGCAGTGTTCAATATCGAAACCAAATTTATGTTGCTCAGGGTTGAGTGCTGCGCCGATAAAACCACGCGAATGCGATAAACAGGCCCAAATGGGCTCACCCTCAGGCGTGTGTAGTTTAAGCTTGCTGTCTGAGTCATCAAATTGGCTTGAAATGTCGCAAAGAGGTGTGTTTTTAAATGCTGGAACGCTGAGTTTTAATAAATACTTAAGTGTTAACCTCGTGGCAATGTACTCTTGTTTTGCCGCTTGTACTTTGCGCTTTGTAAGTACGCTTTGCTCAAACTGGCTGAGTAATTTACTAACCGGCAGGGCACTAATATCGATATGTGAAGCATCCACAAGTACGATCTGTTTATCAGCAGAACTTACTGCTGAATCAATTTTTAAAGTGTTAGAAAAATAGTGACTGCTCATGGTTTGCGGCTTTCGCATATACTCAGAATTAGATTTGTTTATTTTTACAGCAAATGCACGGTTGCAGGCACACACAAACGCAAATTGTTTACGCAGTTGACTGTAATTATGGTTTAATGAGGAAAAATAATAACAGAAATGTAGATGTATGGCACAAGTTCGTGACGGCTTCCAAAGTCGTATTGGTTTTGTTCTCGCCGCTTCTGGTGCGGCAGTAGGTTTAGGTAATATTTGGGGTTTCCCAACGCAAGCGGCAAACCATGGCGGCGGTGCATTTTTACTTGTTTATTTTATTGTTATTTTCTTATTAGCGCTTCCAGCCTTGTACACCGAACTGTATTTAGGTCATCAAGCGCAAGCAAATCCTGTTAAAGCGTTATCAAGTGCATGGCAAGATACCTCGCCAAAAGTCGGTGCCGCAGCGGGTTACATAGGCCTTTTTGGCGCCATTGTGATGCTAAGTTTTTATTCGATTGTTGCAGGCTGGATGCTCGCATATGCGCTAGAACCAATCGCTAGCTTTTTTGGTTTAGCTAAGCTCAGTGACTTTTTACACAGTGATTCAATGGCGCGCAATTTTGTGTTTACGCCACTCATGCTTATCTTAACAGCCAGTATTATTTTAAAAGGGGTTAAATCGGGTATCGAGACCTGGTCACGCCGCTTAATGCCACTATTGTTAGTGTTGCTGGTGGCTTTAATTGCTTATATTGCCACCCTTGATGGCGCAATGGATGGCTTTGCTGCTTATTTAGTGCCTGATTTTAGTCAAATTTTCGATGCAAACTTAATTATTGCCGCGATGGGGCAAGCGTTCTTTTCATTGTCGTTAGGTGTGGGGTGTATGATGGTATATGGCTCATATTTAAAGCCAGACGCCAACTTACCAAAACTAACAGGCACGGTTGCATTGCTTGATACGGGTGTGGCATTTTTAGCAGGGTTATTAATTATTCCTGCCATTTTTGTTGCTCAGCACAACGGCGTTGAGGTATTCAGTAATGGTAAGCTAGTCGGTGAGGGGCAATTAATTTTTGCAATATTACCTGAGCTTTTTAGCACTATGGGGCAAGTAGGCTTACTGGTTGGCTTGTTGTTTTTTGTGTTGATGTCGATTGCATCGGTGACCTCAACTATTTCATCAACTGAAATTCCTGTCGCATTTTTAGTTGAAAATCACAGCATTGAGCGTAAACAAGCCACGTTATTTGTAACCTTAGTTGTGTTTGTTGCTTCATCTTTGATCATTCTTAACTTTGATTGGTTATTTGGCTTAGTGATTATGGTATTAACACAATACCAATTACCGCTGATGGGGCTGTTTTATTTCATTACTGTAGGTTGGTTATGGAAACGTGGTAACAAATTACACCAAGTGGCGAGTGGCTCACATTATTGGTTCGCTCAGTACATTCGTTTTGTGTGTCCGTTACTGATGACCGCAGTGTTCGTGAATGTGGCGCTGTTGAAATAAAACTATCAGCTTAATTCGAAAGTCACTTGTTTAAAAGGCGTAGGGCGCAAACCTTACGCCCTTATTGTTTAAGTGCATAGAGCTATTTTAAGCGCATAGAGTTATTTTAAGCGCATAGAGTTAAGCGCATAGAACTATTTTAAGCGCATAGAATTAAGCGCATTTAAATAACTTCATTAGTCAGTGGCAAGCCTTGGCTTAACTCATTAGCACTTTGCAGTGTGGTGCAAGCTATTTCGTTAAGGGCTTCTTGAGTGAAAAAACCTTGGTGCCCTGTAACAAGTACGTTTGGGAAACTGACTAAGCGAGAAAAAATGTCATCTTGCATAATTTCTTCACGGTGATCTTTAAAGAACAGTTCTGATTCTTGTTCGTAAACATCAAGCCCCAGATAGCCAATTTTTTTTGATTTTAGCGCATTGATACAGGCTTTACTGTCTAGTAGCGCACCGCGTGAGGTGTTGATTAACATGACACCTTCTTTCATTTTTTCAAATGCAGCTTCATTAATTAAGTGATGGGTATGCTCATTTAGTGGACAGTGCAAAGAAATGACATCACTTTGCGTGAGTAGGGTATCTAAGTCACATAGCGTAAATGGCCCTGCTTTTACTTTAGGATCACACACTAAAACGTTAGCGCCAAAACCATTTAAAATATTTACCAGTGCTAAGCCAATTTTACCACAGCCGATAATGCCAATGGTTTTTTTAAATAGGTTAAAGCCGAGTAAGCCATTTAAATCAAAGTTGCCTTCGCGAACGCGATTAAATGCTTTATGTGTTTTGCGATTAAGTGTCAACATGAGCGCAATACAATGCTCTGCAACTGCTTCTGGGCTGTAAGCGGGTACGCGGCAAACCTTTATTCCATGCTCTTTGGCGGCTTCAAGGTCAACATTATTAAAGCCAGCACAGCGTAATAAAATGGCTTTAACACCATCGTTCGCTAAAGCAGAAATGACGTGTTTATCGACGGTATCGTTAACAAACACGCATACAGCATCAAAACCTTTGCTTAATGGTGCGGTTGTTATATTCAGTGATTGCTCAATGAAGCTCAGAGAAACAGACTCACTGTAATTAGTTGAGTTATTGTCAAAGAAGGGTTTCTCATATTTTTGCGCACTGAATAAGGCCAGCTTTATCATTTAAATTACTCTCTATCACCATTTTGAGGGTTTCAGGTTTGGTACGCGGGGCGTACCGTGCAATGAGTTGACCTTCTGAGTTTATAAGAAATTTGGTGAAATTCCATTTAATTGCGCGGTTTTGCGCAATTCCACGTGTATGGCATTTTAAATAATTAAATAACGGATGCGCCTCAGGCCCATTAACGAGCACTTTATTAAAAAGAGGAAAGCTTACATTAAAGTGTTGCTGGTAATACGCTAATAATTCTCCACCTTCGAGTGGCTCATTATGACCAAATTGGTTACAGGCAAAACCCAGCACAGTAAAATTATGGTCTTTATATGTGTTGTAAAGTTTTTCGAGACTTGCCATTTGCATCGAAAAATTACATTTACTGGCAATGTTAACAATAAGAGTGGTTTTGCCTTGTAGCGACGCAAGGCTAAAATTTTCACCAGACGCAAGCTGGGCATTAAAACGATATATACTATCCATGTTTTACCTGTGTGTTTTTAACTTACTTAAAATTAATGAACGCTTTTTCATTCGCTTTTTAGTTATTCGATTGAGATAATGAAATTGTTACTAATTTATCACTCAAATAGGTCAGTTTTATGTCAATGAAAGTCGCCTTCATCGGATTAGGTGTCATGGGTTACCCTATGGCGGGTCATCTTGCTAACGCAGGTCATCACGTGACTGTTTATAACCGCACAACAGCAAAAGCACAAAAGTGGGTATCAGAATATCAAGGTCACTACAGCGAAACGCCAAAAGAAGCGGCAAAAGACGCTGACATTGTGTTTATGTGTGTTGGTAACGACGATGATTTACGCTCAGTGGTGTACGGCGAAAATGGTGTACTGGCTAGCATGCAAGCCGGTAGCTATTTAGTTGACCATACAACGACCTCAGCAGAAGTCGCTCGTGAAGTGGGTGCTAAAGCTAAGCAACAAGGTATTGCGTTTTTAGATGCCCCTGTGTCTGGTGGTCAGGCTGGTGCAGAGAATGGTGTTCTCACTGTGATGGTGGGTGGCGCAGAGGCTGACTTTGGTGTTGTGCAACCTGTCATGGCTGCTTTTAGTCGTTTTAGCCAACTATTAGGTGAAGTAGGTTCAGGGCAGCTTTGCAAAATGGTGAACCAAATTTGTATTGCCGGTGTAGTGCAGGGCTTAGCAGAAGGACTTCATTTTGCTAAACAAGCTGGTCTTGATGGTGAAAAAGTAATTGAAACAATTTCTAAAGGTGCCGCAGGTTCATGGCAAATGGAAAACCGCTACAAAACAATGTGGGCAGGTGAGTACGAATTTGGCTTTGCAGTCGATTGGATGCGTAAAGATTTAGGCATTGCTCTTGATGAGGCAAAAGCGAACGGCGCAACGTTGCCTATGACGGCAACAGTTGACCAGTATTATGCCGATGTACAAGCCTTAGGCGGCGGCCGATACGACACATCTAGTTTATTAGCACGTATTGAGGCATTGCATAAAAAGTAATGGGGTATTGGTCATAAATAGTGCCTAGCATTGCTAGGCACATGTGAACTCTTATAAAAACTATTTTAATAGCAGCTAACTTGCGAGACTAATCTTTGCTCATTTTCAGCCCTCGTAAAGGCAATTTTACAATGAGTGCCTATATTAAGTGAGCCCCCATAGACAATATCTACAAAAGGTTGTGTATTACTGGTACTTAGGTTTGCATTGAAGAGTGTTGAACCATCTGAGTTCTTAACTGTTTTCGTTAAATCTGCGACTAAGCTATATTTGCCATTTTTTATCTCTATTAGTGCAAAAGGTTCGCCGCGACTGTCTTTTACTAAGACGATATTTTGGTCTCCACTATCAAACAAGGATGCAAATACATCTTTGAAATCTATAGTTCCGCTTGCAAAGTTTTTGAAGTCTTCACTGAAACTTGTTCCATTGTTTTGCACACTTGGCTCTGAGGTATTGCGGTTATTTCTGGTTACAACTGTGGAAGTAAATGCGCTATGTAATGCACTTGATTCAAAAGCTTTTTTAAAGCGAGTGAAGGCACTAAAAGTATCAGAAACACTTGTTGGTGCTGAGCAAGCATTACAATTAATTATAAAGTCATGGTGGAACTGTTTAAATATAACTGACCTAGATTTAATGACATTTGTAGAAAATGAGATTGAATCATTATTTTCAGAATAAAGTGTTGTATCAATCTTCTCGTAATCTATTCCCCTCTCATTACACTGACCCATATAGCTAGCATCAGGTTTATATATACAAGCGCGTATGTAAGTTTCGAAATCCATTTTGGATTCAAAAGAGTAGGCATGGCTTATGCCAATGAATAAAATGACAAATAGGGTAAAATGCATACTTTTTTTCATAAATATTCCTTTATTTATATAATGTTAGAGCATTGCTTTTTGTATAAACGGTTTAATCTTATAAGGTGCCATTTTCACAAAAAGCATGGTAATTGATGGTTATATTACATACTTTGTGCGTAGTTATACAGTGCTTTTAAAATGTGCAGATTTTTTTCATTATCGTCGTGCTCATGAGCTAAATTTTCGAGCGTAATCATAAAATCGTGTGCACTAATAGAAGGACTGTCATCGCCGTGCATTAATTTATTTTGGCAATACATACGCCACTGTGCAAGTTCGTCTTGGCTTAAGGTGTGTGGCCAGTTGCGAGCACGGTATCTAAACAACAAGGTATTAAACTTTTTGTCTTCAAAATCTAACTGCATTGTGGCCAGTTGCTCAGGGCTTGCATCGCGAATAATGGCAAATTTGGCTTTATCGGCATGGCTCGTAAAGCCATCATAAAGTTGATAGTCAGGGTTATGTGTTTCACCGTAGTCACGTTGTTCGTTAAATACTTCGGTTACTTTGTCGCGAAGTTCAGTATTGGCTTTTAATATAGCAAGGTTTTGCAAACACTTTTCGCGGTCTATCCCTAGGCGTGCGGCATTTTCTGGTAATAGTGTTTTAGCGGGCGCAAGAATAGGGCACTTATTTAAGTGAACTAGTTTTAAGCCGACAGGGGCCTCGTTTTCGCCAAGGTCGGTGTGTTTGGTGTAAAGGCGTGTCCGTAACTCTTCAACCGATAAATCTAATAACACCTGCGGATCATCTGTTAAATTAAAGCAGATGATGGCGTTTTTGTTTACTGGATGAAAACTCATCGGCGCTATCCAGCTAGTACAGCCTTGGCTTGCCGGTATGCGTGATGAAGTATGTACCAGCGGTGTCATGTTGAACACATCAACTAAATCAGCCAGCGCTTTTTTAGAGCGTAAACCAAAAAAGAATTGATACAGCTTGGGTTGTTTTTCTTTTATAAGCTTTGCAAGCGCAATGGTTGCAGTAACATCACTTAACGCGTCGTGAGCTGCGGCATGTTCTATGCCGTTAGCAACAGTTAAATGCTCAAGTTTAAAGCTGGGTGTGCCATCATCTTTTAATGGCCACTCAATACCTTCTGGTCGCAACGCATAACAAGCACGAACAAGGTCAATAATATCCCAACGGCTATTATTGTTTTTATACTCTCGCTCGTAAGGGTCATAAAAATTACGATATAGACTGTAACGTGTTACTTCATCGTCAAAGCGAATACTGTTATAGCCAGCTACACAGGTGTTAGGCTGACTAAACTCGGCATGAATTTTTGCTATAAATTCGGCTTCAGGCAGTCCTTTTTGCATGGCTATTTGTGGTGTAATGCCGGTTATTAAACACGCCTCTGGGTGCGGTAAATAGTCTGCCGCGGGCTTACAATATTCAATGAGCGGCTCACCAATAATATTTAAATCAAGATCGGTACGTATGCCAGCAAATTGACTCGGGCGGTCTTTTTGCGGACTGGCGCCAAAGGTCTCGTAGTCATGCCAGTAAATTGTTGGTTGCTGTTGTTCTTGATATGCCATGCATTAAACCTTGCTAAGCGTATGTGCGCTTACCATTAAATTTATTAGTTAACAGAATTATGGCATAGAGCCTTATTAGTTTATAGAGCAAAGCGTAAAGGTGTTAGGGAATGTCTATTTTACCAACAAGGGTAGAACAAAAAATAGCCTATTGATTGTTTTTTATGCTTATATAGAGATTAAGAGTGTTGTGTTACTAAAATAGCAATATAAGTGGCGCAGTACTTGCTAAGAAACAGCATCTTTAACAATGAAGGAACAAAAAAATGACTTTATCAGCCCTATTACTATCTACTTTAGCATTCGACGCAGCACCAGCAACAAGTTTTGATACTACAAAGCTACAGGGTTCTGGTGGTATCGTTATTTTGGTTCCACCAAAAAAAGAAAACTTACAAGGTTCGGGTGGAATCGTTATATTAGTACCAAAAAAGAAAGAAAACTAAGCACTTATAAGAGAAAGCCAGCTCAAATGCTGGTTTTTTTCTATCTATAGGATTATGATTGTGCGCATCTTTAATAGGATGTGTCATGCAATATCTAGTTGATTTATACAATGAATTACTTGTGGCTACAGCAGTGCACGAAGTTTTTTCAATTCAAGTGATCATTGCGCTTTGTTATACAGTAGCTCTAATAAATTCTTTTTACCGAGCTTATAAACATAAAGAGCATTTTAGCGATTTCCTCTCAATTGCGGTAGTCTCATCAAAATACTTAATTACTTCACTCCTTATGGAAAAGGTTTTACTTTTCATATCTGATGGTGGCAGTGGGGAGTTTGCTCAAAATATTTACCTCGCGTTAGCGGCGATAAATGTTTTAAGTATGATTGTTTTGTATAAATTACATACAACGTTTAGTTATGTATTTGGTGAATTATTTTTTTGTATAATGAAATTAACTTTACTACTCGCATTAGCTCACATCATCTTATGGTTCAAACTTGTCGTACTGTTTATCCAAGCCGAGCACGCCTATATTCATTACATTTACAGTTTTGTCGTCCTTTACATTAGTATTGCTTTAGCTGTGGTGATGCTTTTCCCCAGTTTGCTTAAAACGAAGTTAAAATTTTTGGTGAGTCCAAGTTGGCCACACTAGAGATTGGGCGCGAATCAGATATTTCTTATATATCAGCCTCGTACTATCATTTATAATGCTTTTTCCTGATGTATTACGAACCAAGTTTGGGTGTATAGTAACATTTAGTTTACCGAGGGAACGTGATGCTTGAACTAATTTACAGTGCAATTGCCGTTTTAGCTATCTTGCTTATAGCAAGTACATGGCTAATTGCGCGTAAAAACATATTTGAAGATCAAATAAGAAGCAAATCGGTTGAAGTCGTTTGGTGTACCATTCAGGCTGAAAATGAAACCGATATAAATAAAGCGCTCAAATTATTTAATAAAGCCGAAGCTTTAAAAAGTGAAATTGCGGCTTTACTAGGCGAGTCGCCAAATGTAGCCAACTTTAAATTTGCCGAACCAATAGATTTTACTGATGATGCGTTAAAAGATTTATCGCTGGGCGAATTGCAGCGCTACTATGATAAACAAAATAATATTGCCGATATCTATAATGAGTTGTACAAAGGCAAGAATTAAAAAAAGCCAAGTTATTTAACTTGGCTTTGTATTTTTAACTCGTTTTCAATCTGTTCTACATGAATTTCTGCCAGCTCACCCAGTGTTTCTTGATTGTGATTTTCACCCTTAATTAAGCCAGCCATAGACATTTTTTTGATACTTTTGATAATGCCGTTCTTAATCGCTTTTAATTGGTCATTACTTAATTGCACCGTGTGTTGATTTTGACCATTAAGTAAATAGTCAAAACTCACGTGTGTTGCTTTACTCGTTTTATCAATTAATGAATAAGGGATGGTGGCACTGAAAATACAGTGCTCACTAAATCCGCTTTGTAATGATAAATGGTGCTCAAGTTCTGCATTATTTTGCACATTGTATTCAGCACATAAGCGCTTAAAAATGTTACTCACATGCTGTTGCTCTGTGCTGAGAGATTGATCAAACATATAGCAAGTCCTTGCACATTTTTTCTTTATATTAAACGACTTTAGTCCAAATCGCATTCATAAAGTGATGTTTAAATTCACTTTTTTATGAGATTAGTAATGCCATATGATGATACAAACCTATACCGACTAATACATTAAACGGAAAGGTTATCCCAAGCGAGCTTAACATGGCTAAGCCAATATCTGCATCGGGGATTGCTGCTTTAATCGCTGCAGGTGCTGCAATGTAAGATGCGCTAGCAACTAAGCTTCCTAAAATTACGATTGAGCCAAGCTCAAGCTGCAATGCGGTGCCAACTCCAACACCAATCGCACCTAATAAGTTGGGTGTAATAAGTGCAAACAACGCTAAGCGCCAATGATGCCATGGAATAGGGCGTAATGTTTGTGCTGCCATAAGACCCATTTCAAGTAAAAATAAGGCTAATACAACTTTAAAGCTATTGGTTAGTAAGCTCGTAACTTGGCTGCCTTGTTGTGTACCATACATCATGCCGATAATAACGCCACCCACAAGCAGAATAACACTTTTGTTTGTTAAGGTTTCATGCCACAGCGCCTTAAGCGATAGGTTACCTGCAGAGGCTTTATTACCTAGTCGGCGATAAAGCAATAAGCCAACAATAATGGCCGGCAGCTCAAGCATGACGAGATACAGGGTTACTTCGGCACCTACCACAAGTGAATTTGATTCGGCGTACGCCAAAGCAACAGCAAATGTACCTGCACTCACCGAGCCATAATGTGCTGCAATACTTGCACTGTTTGCGACCGATAAATTAAGCAAGCGTTTGAGCACGGGGTAAAGTAGAAGAGGGATACACGCTCCGAGTAACAATACCGATCCCATTTCAGGTAATAATTGCCAATGTATATTTCCGTGTAGCACCATGCCACCTTTTAAACCAATTGTTAGCATTAACAATAGGCTGAGAGTTTCATAAGTTGCTTGCGGAATTTTTAGATCAGATCGTAATAAACCTGCGGCTAACCCTAAAACAAAAAACATGACAACAATATCAGGCACTTTTTTCTCCTCTTAGTTAAAAGCGCCGCTATTCTAAATAAAAAAACACATAGTAAATAATTAAATGAATGCTACCATCATATAGGTTTTTATCTATGAGGTGGGGTTGTGGACTTACGACATATTTCTTTTCGGCTATTAGAAGTGTTTATGTGTGTAGTTAAAACACGTTCAATTAGTGAAACGGCAAGGCAATTACATTTAACGCAGCCAACAGTATCGCAGCAAATAAAGCGACTGCAAGAAACTGTAAACGAGCCTCTCATTGTGGTTAACCAGCAGCGTATTCATATTACCGAAGCGGGGTTTGCTTTATTTCAAACTTGTCAGCAAGTGTTTGGTCATTTTGACGATTATCAAGATTATTTGGTTGAATTGAGAGGCGGTGAGCGGGGACGTTGCAAAATAGCGATTGTAAATACAGCGCAATACATCCTGCCAAAACTATTAGGGCCATACAGTAATTTACACCCGCATGTAGAGCTTCCGTTAGAAATAGGAAACAGGGCCGAAGTATTGGCTCGGTTTGAAAGAGGTGAAGATGATATTTATGTATTTAGTCATCCACCGTCGCTTGAGCACGCGAAAGCAGGGCGTTTTTTACAAAATCCCTTAGTGTTTATCGCGCCGATGAATCACCCACTGGCTAAATCTTCACACGTAACACTGCATGATTTAATGACTGAGCGCTTTTTATTGCGTGAGCCTGGTTCGGCGACACGCATGTTATTCGAAAGTGAGTTACAAAGCCGTGGCTTTGTACTTAGTGACACCGTGCAAATGGCAAGTAATGAGGCTATTAGGGTTGCCGTCGGTTCTGGAATGGGATTAGGTGTTGTGTCTCGTCATGTTTTGCCAGCACACGATAAAAGCTTTTGTATGCTTAATGTTGTTGATGTTCAGCTGGCAAGTCATTGGTATTTTGTTGTTCGGACAGATCGGCATTTATCTCATGCTGCACGTAATTTTTTAAGATTTGCAGAACTTAATTTAGAACAGTGCTTAGACAAAGAATGGGTTACAAATGAGCTTCATACGCTAAACCACAGTTTAACCATGAAGACGTAGCTACATGTATATTTTGGTACGTCACTGGTTTGCCATGATAGTTGGAAACCTTTACTGCATAACAGCATACAGTAAAGGTTTATAAAAATTTAATTTTACTTATCAATGTTTTACAGTTTTAAACTTTCCAGCGCTGGTTTTAGCTCAGGGTAATGAAAGCGATAGTTGTGCGCGAGTAATTTATTCGGCATGACGAACTGACCATGGATAAGTAAGTCTGACATTTCACCCATCATCAGCTTAAGTAACCAACTAGGCATTCTGAGCATGGCGGGGCGCGAAAGTACCGTCCCTAATGTTTGGCTAAACTCATTATTGTCAACTGGGTTTGGAGCTGTGGCATTAATTGGCCCATGCAAGTCGTCGTGGGTCAGTACAAATAATATCAGCTGAATCATATCGTCAATATGGATCCAAGACATACCTTGGTGACCATGCCCTAAAGGCCCACCAAAACCAAACTTGAATGCAGGTAACATTTTACTCAGTGCGCCACCTTGTTTGGCAAGAACAACACCCGTTCTCAGCAAGCAAACACGGGTTTTGCTTGATTGCGCTTTGGTGGCTGCATGCTCCCAATCTCGACAGAGAACATGGCTGAATTCTGGGTATATATCATTAAATTCCTCATCTATATGTTTGTCGCCTTGACGACCATAAAAACCAATGGCGCTACCAGAAATAAAGGTATGAGGAGGCGTTTCACACCGGCTAATCGCTTTAGATATTTGCAATGTTAGGTTTATTCGACTGTCGAGCAAACGGCGTTTTTGTGACTCGCTCCAACGTTTGTTAACAATAGGCTCGCCAGCCAAATTTATCACTGCATCTATATCTTCAAAATCAACCTCATCCAACGACTTTACAGCATGCACTTGATGAGTCAGTAATACATTGGCTTGAATAGGATTTCGGCTCAGTACTGTGACTTTATGATGGTTTAAAAGAAATGGGCACAAATGCTTTCCAATGAGGCCTGTTCCACCTGTTAATAAAATATGCATAGGGCACCTTAATTAAATGAGTGTATGTTTTTTATACATAGCGACTGAGCTTTTTGCAAATTTGTACGTAATAAGTATTGAATAAGTTCAGTTATCTCCCTCAATTCCTTGAAAAATTTTATATGTGTGTAACTGGCTTTGCTTGGCTTCGTACATTGCCTGATCAGCAAATTTTAATAATTGTGTATGGTCAGTTGTGTGATCGGGTGAGACAGCAATACCAATACTTAAAGTGACTTTTAAGTTATGCTGCTCAACCTCAAAGGGGCTGTTGAACTTATCGAGCAAGTGCTTGATCATCGCATCAATATAACTTAGTTTTCTGAGGTGGTGAGCCACAATAATAAATTCATCACCGCCATAACGATATACATCATCATCAGCACGCACAGCGCCAGTTATTCTTTTTGCAGCTTCAACAAGCACTTTATCACCAACGACATGACCGTATTGATCGTTTAATTGTTTAAACTGATTAATATCGATAAATATAACAGCCATCTTATTGTTCTTTGAGCTTGCACTAATGGCGAATTTTAATTGACGGTCAAGCTCTGTTCGGTTCAACACACCTGTAAGGTGGTCATGACTTACCAAAAAACTTAATTTGTTGGTGCGCCTGTAAATAATGTTGCTCATACGATGAAAACGTCGAAGTAAATAGCCAATTTCATTGGTGTCACATTTTTCAATACGATCAGGTATTTCGCCTTTTTCTAGCTTTTCGGTATTTTTAAGTAATCTCTTTAGCGGTTTAAACAGCTTATTGTTAATGTAAAAAGCACAAAAAATGGATAGGAAAATAAATAACGGAATTTGCACAGATACGACTTGCGTAATAAGTAATCGATGCTTCTGAAAATCTGCGTTTCGCTCAGCCAACCTCGTACGCTCAACATTTTGAAATTGTTTTATTAACGCCTCAATTTGCTCCATTAACGCTTTACCTTCGTTGGTGTAAACAATGCTTTTTGCCTCTTCGGCTGCATGAGGCGTATTTTGTTTTATTAAATTAATCGTTAAATTCAGTTCGGCGAATTTTTTCTCAATCAGTGCATCAAGTTGTGCAAGGTTTTGTTGCTGTTTTTTGTCATTCAGAGTCAGCTTATTGAGTATTAGGAATTGTTCTTTCGTTTTTTCTAAACCACGGTAGTAGGGATCAAGATAATTGAGGTTCTCTGTTAAAAGATAACCTCTTTGGCCCGTTTCAGCATTAATAATATGGTTATAGAGTCGTTCAGATTGATCAATAATCTCATGAGTATGATTAAGTACATCAAATTTTAAACGGCCTTCTCTGTCGAGAATAAAGACAATAAAAGTGTTTATCAAAACGACAATAAACAAAGTGCTCAATAATAATATTAATTGTGTTCTAAGAGACATTGAGAGGCCAGAGCTGAGAAATGAGTGATTTATAATAATAAAGTATTGTCGATACTTAGAAATTTTCCAATTTTCGCCTCAATTTAGTGGCTTAAAATGACGTAGTTTGAGTGATAAATGACGAAATCACTTTTTATCTTCACTACAAGTTAATTGATTTTTATAGCGTGTATTGTGTCGCGTTTAAAATTACATACATTGTTAAAGCTCAATACAAAGGGGATCTAAAGTTCTTTTACTTACGTATTTAAAACATGATACATAAAATACGTGACACGCTATGACTATTAAACAAAGTGCAGTGCCTACATCAAGGTTTTCAAGGGCTGCAAGCCTTGGTGCTTTAGTCTCGAAAGTGGCGGGAAATATGCTGTTTTCAAGCGCAAAAGCATGGGTCGCTGGCAAGGAAACCTCTCGTCAAGAACTATTATTACAGCCTAAGAATATTCAGCGTCTTACCGAGCAGCTTGCCCATTTACGTGGTGCCGCGATGAAATTGGGCCAACTGTTGTCGATGGACAGTGGTGAGTTACTTACGCCCGAATTGTCGGCAATTCTCGCTCGATTACGTGCTGAGGCGACACCTATGCCACACAAACAGCTCGTACAGGTAATGCGCAACCACTGGGGGGATGCGTGGCTAGAGCACTTATCGCACTTTGAATTACGGCCGTTCGCTGCTGCGTCGATAGGGCAAGTGCATATTTCCTACACTGAAATGGGGAAAAAACTGGCGGTGAAAGTTCAATACCCAGGCATTGCAAAAGGGATTGCCAGTGATGTTGATAACCTTGCTTATCTACTCAAAATAAGTGGCCTGCTCCCAAAAAATGTGGACCTGCAACCCCTTATTGATGAAGCTAAGCAGCAATTGATAAATGAAGCAGACTACGAACTTGAAGCACGATACCTAACACGTTATCGCGCTTGCTTAGCCGATGATGAAAACTACGTTATTCCAAAAGTGGTTGATGAGCTCAGCTCAAAGCAGATACTAGTCATGCATTTTGTTGAAGGGCAAGAGATAGAGGCACTTGTAGATGCACAGCAAGCGTTAAGAAACAAAGCGGTAGAACAGTTACTGCGTTTGTTTTTAAATGAGCTATTTACCTTTAAGCTGATACAAACAGACCCTAACTTTGCCAACTATCAGTATCAAATGGAGCAGCAGCGTTTAGTGTTATTAGACTTTGGCGCAACACGTGAATTACCTCAACATATAAGCAATGGTTATTTGCAATTATTATCAGCAGCCGCCAAAAATGACAGGGCAGAAGTTGCAGCAGCAGCCAAGCGTATCGGGTATTTTGGGCAAGAACTAGCGCAAGAATACATTGATAACGTTGTCGATATTTTTCTACTCGCGTGTGAGCCACTTAGCTGTCAAGGCGAGTACGATTTCGCTAAAAGCGATTTACCAAAACGCATCAAAGAACTCGGTCTTGAAATGAGCACTGCATCGCAATACTGGCATGCACCACCAGTTGACGCACTATTCGTACACAGGAAGTTAGCTGGGTTGTTTTTAATCGCTGCAAAGTTAGGCGCAAAAGTAGATGTGAACCAAATATTCACTGAGTTTAAACTGCAACTGGATAAAAAGATAGATTAGGGGTAGTGATGGGGGAGGAAAATGGTCGGCATAGCAGGATTTGAACCTGTGACCCCTGACACCCCATGATTTATTTCTAAATTAAGTTATTGAAATAAATATACATTTAAATATTTTTGCTGTTGTTTTATACAGTCAAGAATGTACTTTTTATCATTTTTATAGTTTAGCAAAATCAAGCAATTAGAGTGCTTATTACAAATGCTAAATTTAGACTTGGTGAAAGTAATTTAAGAAAAATACATTAGAAAAAATATCTTATTTTTTTATTTTCGGCCCTAAACCACCTACTTCAGTAGGTGGTTATCATCATTTAGGCTTTGCCTGAAAAAATACTCATGTTAATTCCTTACTTGATTTTTAGCGAAGTCATATAAGGAAAAAACATGAGTAGATACGAGAAAGCAACGCATGTGTATTGGCGATGTCGATATCATATAGTCTGGACACCAAAGTATAGGTTCAGAATATTGAAGAACAAAGTAGGCAGAGATGTTTACAGGTGCATACAAGTTTATTGTGAGCAGTTAGGGTGCAAAGTAGTCGAGTGAAATGTGCAGGTTGACCATGTTCATTTGGTAGTAAAGATACCGCCGAAGTTATCAGTCTCGAAATTAATAGGTGCAAGAGCAGGCGCAGTTAACACTCCAGTAAACAACGCCCTCTTCTAGGGGGCTAATGCAAAGCCACCTTCTTTAGAAGGTGGATCTTTTACTTCATTAAAAAATTCTAAGGGATGATTTAGATACTTTACAGCTCTAAAAAAACTGCTAATGTTAATAATTAATTAACATACGTAAAAGGATTTATAGCATGAATAACAAACACATATTTTTCTCCTTAATTATGGTTTTGCCAATTAGTAGCTTGGCAAATGAAAACGTAATAGTTGACACTTCTCAGTATGAAGAAAAGACATTGAAGTTTAATAAAGATATGACAATTAACATTGAGCTTCTTAATATTGTTCCAAATGATAAAGATAAGTACAACATAGTAAGGACTATAGTTGAGTCGGAAAGGGCTGGATTTCCTGCTATAACAAGCGTTAAAGGAACTAAATCAATGATCGATGGCCAAGCAGGCAAAAAAAGTAACTGCCAACCTTATGATGCTCTTCAGTCGAAATTAAGTAGTGCAGTAACAGAGTCTGATATAAAGAAAGTTGTAGAAGAGATTGAAGAGAAACTTGGCGACCCGACTTTTTCAAATTGTGTTAATGAAATGAAAAAGGATCTCCTTAGTACACAGTCGAAAGATAATAGTTACATATTGAATTTTGGTAGTGATTATACTTTTACTATAAAAAAAGAGGGGAAGGCTTTATCTGTTTACGAATATAAATCAGATATCCAAGATTGGTATGTACACGCAGGCTTTACGTTCATAGCAAGTAAAGATGACAGATATTTCACTCCAGAGTCAGGCAGTGACTCATATATTATCCAAAAACAAGGTAGTGAGCCTGACTGGAACTATGCTGCAACAGCACTATTTAGCTATCCTGTTTATGACATTAAAAATTCAAATTTTGAACTTGCAATCTCAGCAGGATTGGGAGTATCTCAAGAATCAATCCTAGTGCTTGCTGGACCAAGTTTAGTTTTTGCAGATAACTTTATTCTAAACTTGGGTGTTGTAATGACACAATTCGATGTTCTTAAAGGTGTCTATAAAGAGGGGCAAGATGTAGGTGAAACTGCTATTGATAGTTCAGCTTTAACAGAAGAACAATTTAAAGCGTCATGGGGCATCACTTTCGCATACAAATTTCAGTAGTTTGACAAGTCATCTATGACATAACCCTACTTTTCTAAGTAGGGTTATGTTTAATCCTACCTAGATAATACTTTCACATTGTAAAAATCTTCACTATACAGTGTTTGTTTTGTTGTTTATGTTAGTTATCCCAATTTATATAGAAGCTGGTATTACAGGCTTCGAATCTCCAGCAGCTCAATACAAAGAACTAGGGCTATCGCTTGATCAGTTCTTAATTAAGCACCCCGATGCTACCTTTATTGGTATGGCTTCGGGCCAGTCTATGCAGGGAGTAGGTATATATGATGGCGATTTACTTTTAGTTGATAGAGCTGTTTGATGCCAGTACAGGTGATATTGTTGTTGCAAGTTACAATGGGTGCTTTGTGTGCAAAATCATAGATAAAGACAATCGATTGCTGTTATCTGCTTCTGATGAATTTAAACCGGTGTATGTCTCTCCAGAGGATGATTTTTGTTTAGAAGGTGTGGTAACAAGGAGTATAAGACTTCATAAGCCTTGTTTGGAGTTTCTTAGTGTCAAATAAAGAAGACTTCTTGTTCTCATTAGATAAATTACTTTACATTGAGTACTTCAAAATACCATTGTTAGATAAGCTAATTGAAGAATTAGATTTAGAATATTTACTGTCCGAAATTTCAATAAAGTACAGCCATGCGGTTAAAGGCCTTGTGAGCAGTATCAATCATGAAGGTTTTATCTTGAAAGCGCTTGATGTATATCAAAAAAATGCTTTTGAGGATTTCTATTATAAAGTATTTATGCAGTTAAAATCTTCTAAAATTGTCAAGCTTCAATCTGCCTATATGTACATTAAAGAAAGTGACCCTGATGCGCTAAATACTTGTTACCAAGAGTTTTTTGAAGCTCTAATATCAAAAATAACGTATGATCGATGGAAATTAGAAGATTTTGTAAAAACAGAAAGGGAGAAGTACAAAAACTTTAACTTTTTTTGAATAGTAATTGCGCAAACTCAACTGATAGGGAAATTAGCATGCAGAAAAGGCTCGTCAATATAAACGTAAAGCCAGTAGGCTTTGGCGATGACTGTAACTTCACATTGGCTCTAGATATCGACAATGAACACTTAGAGGCTTATTTCACTAAGAATGACACTAAAGCTACGATTGCATATAAGCTTAAGAGCTTTGGCTGAGAAAATTGAAGGTGCAGTTTAATGGAAAGGTTTAGAGCATGGTTTATAAGAGTAACCATTAGTTATTTGGTTTTATTTTTAGCTTTATTTTTGTTTTATGGTTTTTGTGTTAAAAGCGGGTCATGGGGAAGTTTTAGTGATGTTACAATTGCTATTTTTACTATCTTAATTGCTTACACTACAAATCTGTTGCTAATTGCTGCCTGGTTAACTGCAGATAACTGGGTTAGACAAAATGAGCACAATAATGCTGAAAATTTATTAAGTTCACTTAATCGGTTATATTTTTGTTTACACGAATACAGAACACTACAAGTAACTGCTGCTTATCAGCTAGAAATTGCAAAGAACAACGAGCCCGATGTAAGCAAATACTCAGTAGAAGGCATAGATGCATTTTCAAGGTTTGGTATCAATGAGGAATATATATTTTATGATGACCAACTGAACTTTATGAGAACTGCGGTTGCAGAGCCTATAAAAGTTACAAATGATAAATTAACCCAGTTACAAGGTAGACTTGAGCACCTGAAGTTTGAGTTGATGTCGGCTGCAGGACTGTTTGCTAATAGTTTAATTGATAATAACATAAATTTAATTTGGGAAATTAACCGTTTGCTAATGGCTGAAAGGCAATTACATGAAACAGCTGAAGCAATTTACTACAAGTTAAAATCAGTGACAAAATATGACGGTTTCTTGTTGATGAAGGTCGGTGATCCAATTACTTATTCAATTTATAAAGAAGGTGTAAATGGAAAATAATTGCAACAAAGTCACAAAGTTTGATGATTTGCCTTATGCTGTATCAGGCTTAATTGAAAAACAAAGTTGCAACTTTTAATGGAATAGCCAGCGGCCGTTCTATGGAAGGTGTTGGAATTTTTGAGGGTGACCTGCTTATAATTGACCGCAGCGTTGATGTTAAGCGAGGCGATGTAATTGTTGTTGCCTATAATGGTGCGTTCGTTTGTAAGATTGCCGACCTTAAGAACAACTTTCTTTTATCAGCAAGCTATGAATACCCAGCTGTAAAAGTTACCAAGCATGATGAGTCCCTTTTGAAAGGGTTGTTATTAGTTCCGTGAGAATGCATCGGGTCAACGTAAAGGATATTGTTCAATAGGGATTGAATTATGGAAAACAGGGTTTTAGTTAGTGAGCACAAAAGCTTTCAGGAAAAAGAGGTAAAAAAGTGGGAAAATAGGTTTGCAATGTCATTCTCGTTAACTTGGATTTTACCGTTGATTGTGTTGACTGCTCAGTTTGCATTGGTTGGTAATCAAATCAACTATGATGTGATGAGGTTATCTAATTGGGTAAACATAGAGAAGGTTTTTGCTTTTCCAATTAAAATTTTTGTATTAATGGTAACGATAACGACACTGCTGGGGTTATACGCTAGAAGCTTACAGTTTTCTGAGCAGCTTAGATTATCAAGTGCTCAGCAAAGTTTAGCTTTTGAACAACTAAAATTAGCGCAACAGCAATCAAGCAGGCTTGAAAGTCAGTTATCTCTATACATAAAAAAGGAAAATTTTTCTCTTTACCATGAACATATTAAAAGGTTTGAAAGCAAACTGAATAGCTTATTATTATTAAGTAAACAAATGTTTAGGCTTTCAATAGAAGTTGAGAGTGATAGTATAATAATTAATACAGAAAGGCTTTACAGGTATACTTTCCCTGAGAATTCTTACAACGAACTTAAAAATGCTAACTTGAAATCTGACAACTTTATTTTTAGTGAGGGTTTCCCTGTAATTGATTTGGATACTTTATTAGAGTTAGATACCTCACTCAAAGATTTAGAACTGGAACAACAAATACAACGTATAGTTCAAAATTTATTCAATATAGGAGTCGTTATTAAAACGCATACTAATTCAGGTAAAGATTTTGATATTAGGGTTTTTGCAGTAGATGTAAATCGAGCTTTATTTATAATGCGTTTGACAGGGCTTATCAGTGATGAACATTACAATAAAGTTACTTCGAGTTGTAATGTTCACCTTAAGTCCTTTTTCGGGAAATTAAAAAATAGTGAAGCGAACTTGCAACCGACCCAAGCCTGAGATAGTATTTTCCATGTTGAAGAAATCCGCTTAGTTTATGACTTAGCGGATTTTTAGTTTTAAAGGGATGTAAAATGACCGTTCAAGATGATAGTAGTACTCTGGACCTATTCAGAGAAAGATTAGCAAGTCCATTCATTTTTACTTATTTTTGGGTTTCTTGTACGTGGAACTGGAAGCTACTTTATTGGTTCTTCTATGAGCCACTAAAGCCTAGTCTGAAACTCAATCAAATTCCTTTTGACTGGAATTATTGGCAGCCATTTGGAATAACACTTCTATTAATCGTTATAGTTCCTTGGTTAAATAACGGTGTAGAATTTCTTAAGCGCTTTGCGGGCAATTCGTTTAATAAATGGCTTCATTCTAAAGGCTGGAAGGAGATGGTTTCCAACGATGAGCATTTACAAATACTAGATGAATTATCTATAACTAAATCTAGGGCCCATGACTTAACAAATAAATATGATGAACTACTGATAAAAGAAAAAGAAGCAAAAGAAAGTTTAATTAAAGAGCGTGAAGAAAATTCAAAATTATTAAGTGATATTGCCACTGAAAAAGAACGCTCCAGTATTTATGAAATCTCAAGAAATGAAATAAAAGAAAAGCAGCTTGAAGCTGAAGAACTTCATCTTAAGGCTCATAATGAAGCATTAAAATATGCTGAGAAATTAAAGAAATGTGAAAGTGCTTATGATGACCTTTCAAATAGTTATAAATTACAGATTGAAAAGTTAGCTCAGATAAAAGCAGAAACAAATAACCTCAGAAGTAAACTTTGGGTTTATACTGCAGGGGGCTCCCAATCGGATAATGATTTAAGGGAGGTAACTCAATATGCTAAAAATATTCAAAAACTATCAAATGAATAATTTTTTGAAGTGAATAAAAACCCGCACCTCGCGGTTTTTTTATACCGAAAATTTGAGAGCAAACTATGAAAGCAGGAAAACTTATAGCGCTGGGGTTTTCCCGCATTCTTGCGGCTTCAGGTGTAACAGTCGCTACTTTCGAGGGCCAAGAGTCAAGAGTTAACCGGCTATGTTGACCCTGTTGGCATTGCAACCACTTGCTACGGTCATACTGAAACAGCTGTTGTTGGCAAAGAGTACACAGAAGATGAATGTTTGAACTTGTTAGCTGATGATTTGGCAACTCATAACAAACCGCTAATGAGTGTTATCAATATAAATCTGAGCTAAGGTGAGCACATTGCGTATTTTTCTCATGTTCAATACTTGAATTGTTGATATACCGACAAAATGTTGATTCCAGAAGCGAGAGCTTAAGAATTAGAATGTGTACCAAAAGTGTTAAGGGTATTACCATGGCAGAACAAAAAGATATTACAAAACATGAATTTGGCTCTGGTACGGGCAAGCTATTAAACCTGATGATTCATTGTATTTAGATGTGCATACGTAAATAGGCATTTAGTTTTTAATAAAAATGGTCTAAAACTTACAGCCTCTGATATTTATGGCTGTAACTGATCTCCATTCCTTTAGTCATAATTTCAACATATGAACTTCTCAAACGTTTCCGTGCAATCCTTTTGCTTTGCTGGGCGGTATTTCTCTCCAAATTTGACCAGCAGCTATTGTTTCCTAAGCCTGAAAAAAGAGCAAAAATAGTTGCTCTGTTGATTGATCTTTAAACATGTATATTGCTTTAAAGTAACTTATTGATAAAAAATTATTTTTAATTTAGACACGAGGATTTAACTTAGTAGTATGAAAATTTAACGGCTTAAAAAAGAGTATTTAACGGATACGAACAGAAAAGTCCTGTGCGTAATTCACTTTAAGTACATAAAATCAATGATTTATGTTTTTTGTCGCTAGATTTAAACCCAAATATATTCAAAATATGTAATTTCCCTATTAGGCTGTAACTTGGTTTTTCTAAACGAATAATTTTTGAAGATTCTTGTAAATTTGTAAGTGTTTTCCTTTTTTCTTTATCATTCCTTTCAATTGATTAAGCTTGCGTTAGAAGTGGTACGTTTAGATTTATGCCTTTTTGTTCAGATATTGTAGTGAGAAATGAGCTTTTAAGTTCAGCTTTCTCAATGAATATTAATGAGTTACGTTTATTTTTATTTGCTCTAAGCATTGTTGATTCTAGAAAACCAAACACACATGAGTTAGTTATTTATCCTAAGACATTCTCTAAACAGTGGAATTTATCCGATAAGAACGTTCATCGTGATTTGTTTAACTCTGCAAATAGTCTTAGAAATAAAAATCTAACAGTAAATGAAAATGGAGAAGAGAAAGAAATTAAGATCTTTGATTCAATAGTTTATGGAACTTCAGAGGATCATGGTGTTTGTATTACAGGAAAGTTTTCAGAAGAAATCAAAAAGTATGTTTTTGAATTCAAGTCTGGTTTTACAAGAATTAAGCTCCAACATATCTCGAACTTCAATACAGTTTTATCATTACGTGTTTACGCTTGGTTGAAACAACATCAGTTTAAATGTCAGTTCACCAAAGATGAATCGGTGCAAATACCAATAAGATTTAAATGGATGAAGGAAAAGCTTGGTATCTCAAAAAACTATAAATATTGGTCAGACTTTAATAAAAAACTCCTTGAACCAGCTGTTGATAGAATTAACAGTCATACAGATATTGAAGTTGTATATCATAGAGTTAAGCCATCTACGACAGTTATTGGTGCTTCATTCTTTATAAAAGGAAACCTTGAAAGCAGTATCCCAATTAGGCCGCGGCTCATGAGATATCCTAAAAAACCTGCACCTCAACAGATCTCAGACTGGGCCTCTACTAATCTTAAATTGCTTGAAAAATATGTAGAGGAGATGAAAGAGTACAAGGAAGATTTTAGTTTAACTAAAAGGGATCTAGAAAAGTGTTTCAAATATGCAGCGATTCTACAAATACGCCCCAAAGAAAAGTTTTATCGTGAACAATTAAAACTGAAAATGAAAAAATAAATGAAGCGGAATACAGTAATAGCCCTTTAGTGTTGGTAATAGCAGCAAATTGAGGAGTAATTTAGATATTAACGAAAAACTCCTCAGAACATTTTTGCTATTAAGTGCAAATTTTTGAAAATTACATTTGTATTTAAGTACGGATTTCTATTTGTTCGATTTATAGTAAGACCTAGAGCCAATTTTCTTAAATTTTACTTTGCCACGATCTTGTAAGTGGCGAGCTAAAGTAGAGAAAAGCCATCCTGTTTTATTGTCAGTTTTGTTTCCTTGTGGATAAGCATTTTTTGTAAGATTTAGCTGTTCTTTAATAAAGGTAGCTGGAACCCAACCTTGAGGGAAACTTTGTTCAGACTTTTTAATAAAGCTAAAAACTTGTTCTGCCATCTCATTAAACAATATCTCTATTTTGACCACTTCTTTCATGCGTTCCCCATTAAAATTCAATTTCTAACAGTTACAAAGTTAGTATACCGTATGATACTAACATCTTAAATTTAGTAGGGAATATTAAGAATCTGTTTTGGTCCTAAGTATTCATTAGGAAAAGTTATCTGATTTACGTGTAAGAAAAGAGAAATTTCAAAATAAGTAATACAAATATAATACAAATTAGCATTTGCTAATATATCAACAGATCTTTGTATGTACTTGATTAGGGTGAGAAAAGAATGGTCGGCATAGCAGGATTTGAACCTGCGACCCCTGACACCCCATGACAGTGCGCTACCAAGCTGCGCTATATGCCGACATTTGAGGCAATAGTACGTCTTTTTTTATAAAAATCAATACACCTGTGGTCTGATTGCTTGTTTATTGTTCATTTTAAGCAATAAAGGCAGAGGCTAGGTGTTAATCTAGCCAATCATTGATCGTTTTATACATGAAATCACGTATTAATGGTTGGGCATCAGCGTTTGGGTGTAAATTGTCGTTTTGCATGAGCTCCGGGCGACCTGCTATGTCTAACATAAAGAATGGCATAAGCTCGCTGTCGGTTTCATTGGCAATACTTTCAAAGCTGTCGGTAAATAACTTAGTGTAGCGGGGGCCATAATTTGGTGGAATCTGAACTTCCATCACGGCAGTTTTGGCACCTGCTTGTTGGCTTTTGTTAATTAAATCACGTAAGTTAGCGTGTAAACGTTTGATTGGAAAACCACGTAAACCGTCATTTCCACCAAGCTCAATAAGTACATGAGTGGGTTCAAATTCGGCTAGCAGGGTATCGAGTCGTCTAAGTGCTCCGCCAGTTGTTTCACCGCTAATGCTTGCATTAACTAAGTTAACAGGTTGGCTTTTTTCATCGTACTTATCTTGTAACAATTTAACCCAACCTTGCTCTTGTTTGAGGCCGTAAGCGGCGCTTAAACTGTCACCTAAAATTAAAATTGTGTTGTCAGCTGCTGCCGTAAGTGGTTTGATTACTAACAGTAAAACGAATATAAAACGTAGGATTGGATGCATCATATGTCAGCGCTTTCTCAATTAAACATTATTCAAGTTAATGGACTTACTAAAACAGTCACCACAGTGGAGGGTGACCTAACCATCCTCAGTGACATCAGCTTTAATGTCAAGTCGGGCGATTCTGTTGCCGTTGTTGGCACATCGGGCTCGGGTAAGTCTACGTTACTGAGTTTATTAGCAGGTCTTGACCAGTCAACCAGTGGCAGCATTCATTTAGACGGCGCTGCATTGCACGATTTAGATGAAGAAGCCCGCGCGGCATTACGCGCTGATAAAGTGGGGTTTGTGTTTCAGTCTTTTATGCTTGTGCAAAGTTTAACCGCGCTTGAAAATGTGATGCTACCGGCAGAGCTTGCAGGTAGTAAAAATGCAAAACAACAAGCCCTAGAGTTACTCGAAAAAGTGGGTCTTAGCCACCGTGTGGGGCATTATCCTTCGCAACTTTCTGGTGGTGAGCAACAGCGTGTTGCAATTGCGCGTGCATTCATTGGTACGCCTAAAATTTTGTTTGCGGATGAACCCTCAGCAAACCTTGATAGCAAAAATGGTAGATTGATCGAATCTTTGCTTTTTGAACTGAATAAAGAACACGGTACCACGCTTATTTTAGTAACCCATGACGAACAGCTTGCTGAAAAATGCCAACAAATTTTACACATTGAAGCAGGTCAATTAGTAACAGTAAAAGAGAGCGAAGAGGTGCAAGCGAATGTGGGCTAAGTTAGCACTTAAATTGTTTTCACGTGAGTTTAAACGGGGTGAATTAACGGTGATCAGTGCAGCTATTGCTTTGGCTGTGCTCACCGTATTAACGCTTTCTATGGTAACAGACCGAATTGGTCAAAGTATTGCGCAAAAAAGTAGTGCCTTTATCGCTGCGGATCGTGTGTTGGCCAGTAATCATCAGTTACCAACAGAGTATTTGCAAAAAGCGCAGGAACAGAGCTTACGCACTGCAAAAATTACGTATTTCGATACCATGCTATTTGCAGGTGACGAAATGCAACTTGGCTCAGTAAAGGCGGTTTCTGATAGTTATCCATTAAAAGGCGAACTTAAAGTAAAAACACGCTTAACTTCAGATGTTATTGTTACTGACGAAGTGCCAAAAACAGGTGAGGTATGGCTTAGTGAGTCGGTGTTTTATGCGCTTAATATTCAGGTTGGTAGTCAAGTTGAGCTGGGCGCTGCAACGTTTACAGCAAGTCGAGTGGTTGCCGAAGAACCCGATGCTCCTTTTAATGTTTTTTCCAGTAGTCAACGCATTTTAATTAATGAACGTGACATAGACGCGACACAGGTGATCCAGCCGGGGAGTCGCGTGTTTTATCGTCAATTGTATGCCGGTGAGCAAAGTGACTTAGACACCTTTTATGCATGGCTTAAACCCCAAATGAAAGAAAACCAACAGTGGTATGGTGTTAAAGACAGGCAATCACCTATTGCGAACAGCTTAAATAGAGCGGAGAGCTTTTTATTACTGGCAGGTTTGTTAGGTATCATTTTAGCGGCAGTGGCAATTGCGGTATCGGCAAAACGCTACTGCGAAAGGCAATATGACCCAGTCGCAATGATGAAAACTCTTGGTGGCAGTAGGGCAACTATCCGTAAAATTTACTTATTACATTTAAGTTTAGTTTGCACAATGTCGGTCATTTTGGGGTTAGTTATTGGTTATTCTTTACAAATGATAGCCAGTGATTACCTTGCTCAGTCAATGGGCACAGAGCTGCCAAGCGCATCGGCAAAACCTTGGCTTATCGCAGTCAGTACAGGCGTGATTTGTGCCGTTATGTTCTCGATTAAGCCGCTGCTGGATTTATTTGATATTCCCCCATTGCGTGTACTTCGTCGCAACTTGGGTGACCGTTTATTAGTGAGCAAAATTCACCTTGCAATGTCGGCGCTAACGGTGTTTTTGTTAATGTGGTTGTTCAGTAATAACATTAAAATTACGGCCATTTTATTTACCTCAACAGCGTTTTTAATCGTGGTGCTATTTGGTCTATCGAAGCTTATTTTTGGTGGGGGTCGTAAGCTAGGCTTAAGTCCTGGTAATAGCTGGTCTTTAGCGATTGCTTCAATTCAAAAGCGAGCGAACGTAAATGCGGTGCAGCTTATAAGCTTTGCGCTTGCTATTAAATTACTGTTGTTTTTAATCGTACTTAAAAACGACATGATTTCAGATTGGCAGTCACAATTGCCAGCCGATGCGCCAAACTCATTTTTAGTGAATATAACGGAAGCTGAGCTTGAACCTATCACGTCGTTTTTAGCAGAGCGTGACATGCCTACATCAGATTTTTACCCGATTGTTCGTGGTCGTGTTAATGCCGTTAATGGTGAGCTGGTGGCTCGCGAGGTATCATTAGAAGACAATGAGAAAAAAGATGAAGAAGCACGTTCAGGTATTGGCCGCGAGTTAAATCTTACATGGCGCGCTGAGCTACCCAAGCAAAATGAGTTAATTGACGGTACATGGTTTACCGAGAGCTCAGTGGCAGAGGCGTCATTAGAAGAGTCAATGTTAGCGCGTTTAGATGTAGAGTTGGGCGATACACTCACCTTTTTAATTGGCGCTCAGTCATTCGATGCCAAAATTACCAGTGTACGTAAAGTAAATTGGAACACCTTAAAACCGAATTTCTTTATTATTTTGAGCCCCGATGTGCTGCAAAGTTTCCCTGCGACGTACATTTCATCGGTGCGTGTAAATAAAGATCAAAAGCGAGAGTTTAGTGAGTTATTACGTCAATACCCAACGGTGAATGCGATTGATGTTGAAAGCTTTATTAAGCAAATACGCTCAACAATAGAGCAAGTATCGTTAGCGATTGGCTTTGTACTCGCGATTGTTGTTGCGTGTGGTGCTTTAGTGCTTATTTCGCAAGTGCAAGCCAGCCTAGGTGAGCGTATGCAAGAAATTGTTATTTTGCGTACGCTGGGCGCTAAAGGGCGATTAATTAAAAACGCGACCTTGTATGAATTTTTATTATTAGGCTTTACGGCCGGTTTAGTCGCGGCAGTTGTCAGTGATGTTGCTTTGTTAATTGTACAAAAACAAATGTTCGAATTAGCAGGTAAGTTGCATCCACATATTTGGTTAATAGGCCCTGCAGCAGGTGGGTTATTTGTTGCGTGTTTAGGGTATTTAATGATAGCGCGCACTATGCGAAAAAATACTCAAGGTTTACTGCGGTCGCTAGGATAAAGACGATGTTTAAAAAATGCTCGCAATTGCGGGCATTTTTTATGAACTGTAATTAGTTACTGGTAATTTATACAGTGCTCTGGCATTATTAAATGCAGATGATGATTTTATAGATGGGTCAGTTAGTTGGCGATTATTTTAGGGATTGATCCTGGTTCACGATTAACAGGTTATGGGGTAATAGCCCACCAAGGTACTAAATTTACTTATTTAGGGAGTGGCTGTATAAAGCTTGCTGATCACGACTTTCCTATACGCTTAAAAATGATTTATCAAGGTGTTAGCCAATTAATTGAACAGTTTTCGCCTGATAACTTTGCCATTGAAAAAGTGTTCATGGCGCATAATCCTGACTCAGCACTTAAACTTGGTCAAGCCCGTGGGGCCGCCATAGTCGGTGCGTCAATGGCAGAGTTACCCGTATTTGAGTACTCAGCCAGACAAATAAAACAGGCGGTCGTGGGGAATGGTGGTGCCGATAAATCGCAAGTACAGCATATGGTTAAAAATATTCTAAAACTGCCGGGAACCCCGCAAGCCGACGCTGCCGATGCGTTAGCAATTGCCATTTGCCATGCTCACTCAGAACAAAATTTAATTAAACTTGCGGGCAGCGCGAGCAAAACCGTAAGAGGACGATTAAGGAAGTAATATGATAGGTCGATTAAACGGGTTACTTGTTGAAAAGCAGCCACCAGAAATACTTATAGAGGTAAGTGGTGTCGGTTACGAAGTGCAAATGCCAATGACCTGTTTTTATGATTTACCCAATGTGGGTGAACAAGCGGTTATTTATACTCATTTTGTTGTTCGCGAAGACGCACAGTTATTATTTGGTTTTAATAATAAAACTGAGCGTGCTTTATTTAGAGAGCTGTTAAAAGCAAATGGGGTAGGCCCTAAACTTGGCCTTGCTATTTTGTCGGGCATGTCGGCGCAGCAGTTTGTTAGTTGTGTTAACAATGAAGATGCGACAACCTTGGTTAAACTTCCTGGGGTGGGCAAAAAGACTGCAGAGCGCTTGGTACTTGAAATGAAAGACAGGCTAAAAAATTGGGGTAATGACTTATTCACACCATTTAGCGATAATGCCATTATTGAGCCTGCAAGTAATGATACGCTAGTAGCGAATAATGCTGCGGATGATGCTGTATCGGCACTTGAATCTTTAGGCTATAAACTACCGCAAGCGCAAAAAGCGGTAAAAGCTGTAAATAAACCAGGTATGACAACAGAGGTTCTTATTAAAGAAGCTCTAAAGTCAATGTTGTGAGTACACCATGATTGAAGCAGATCGCTTAATTGATGCGAGTGAACAAAGTAATGAAGACAGTGTCGATCGTGCAATACGTCCAAAACTATTAAACGACTACACAGGCCAGCCGCATGTTAAGCAACAAATGGAAATTTTTATTGAAGCCGCTCGTCATCGTGGTGAGGCGTTAGACCATTTACTCATTTTTGGTCCGCCGGGTTTGGGTAAAACAACACTGGCTAATATTGTAGCGAATGAGCTTAATGTAAACATTAAAACGACTTCAGGGCCGGTTCTTGAAAAAGCGGGCGACTTAGCCGCGCTATTAACTAACCTTGAAGAAGGCGATGTACTGTTTATTGATGAAATTCACCGCTTAAGTCCGCAAGTAGAAGAAATACTTTACCCCGCAATGGAAGATTATCAGCTCGATATTATGATTGGTGAAGGTCCTGCGGCACGATCAATTAAGCTCGATTTACCGCCTTTTACATTAATAGGGGCTACAACGCGTGCTGGCTCGTTAACATCGCCATTACGAGATCGTTTTGGCATTGTGCAACGCTTAGAGTTTTATTCGGTTGAAGATTTATCAAAAATTGTTGCCCGCTCTGCTCGATATTTAGATTTAATCATGTGTGACGAAGGCGCCGTTGAAATTGCTAAACGCTCACGCGGTACACCACGAATAGCAAACAGACTTTTGCGCCGAGTACGAGATTACACGCAAGTTAAATCAGACGGTAAAGTAAATGCCGAAGTCGCTGAACAAGCACTTGATATGATCGATGTTGATAAAAGCGGTTTTGATTACATGGACCGAAAATACCTTCTTGCCATCATTGAAAAGTTTATGGGTGGCCCCGTGGGTCTCGATAATTTAGCGGCTGCCATTGGCGAAGAAAAAGAGACTATTGAAGATGTCATTGAGCCATTTTTAATTCAACAAGGATTTATTCAACGCACGCCCAGAGGGCGACTCGTTTCTGATATTGCCTACCTTCATTTTGGTCTTACCCCAGATAAATAACAAAACCCCGCTTAGCGGGGTTTTTAGTTTTTAGACGTTAGATATTAGAAAGAAAGTAGATACTAGAAGGTAGATATTAGAAGGTAGATACTAGAAGGTAGATACTAGAAGGTAGATACTAGAAGGTAGACCGAGCGGGGGTTACTGTAGCGATTAAATATAAAAAAGCTTGCCTAAGGTTAATGTGGATTTATTTTGCACAAACCACAAACCACAAACCACAAACCACAAACCACAAACCACAAACCACAAACCACAAACCACAAACCACAAACCACAAACCACAAACCACAAACCACGATTGATGGTCTCATTTTAACATCTGTAATTCACATGCTGTTAAGTTATCTGTAGGTATTCTCATTGACGTTTGTGCAGGCAAAAAAAAGCCCGCATAAGCATGCGGGCAAACAACAAGTTGAAGGAAGTAATCCAGGGAACTACGGTTTTCTTAAAGAGGTTTTATCCTGTTTAAGTCAACCAAGTGCAATACGAAACTTCATATTGCAAAAAACGGAGCTTAATGAAAAAACTTTCAAAGGTTGCAGCTCGGTATGGGGAAATGATACGCAATGGTGGATTTTTCTTCAAACTAGAAAAATTTAATTTTCAGATAAAAAAAACTAATGTGAGTGATTTGTTGGTTTGTTTTCTTTTTGTTCACTTATTGAGTGTTTTCACTTTAAGTTTATGAATAAAATGATTTTTATAATATCAACAAACATTGTTCAGGATTAGTTTAAGTATTCTGTAGTAGATTTGCAAAACATGTTTTGGGTGTTTATGCGTAAAATATGAATAAACGCCGTGTTTTATGAGGTTTTGCTATATTTTTAGTTGCCTAATGGTGGTACTCATTTTTGCAGTGAAAACATAGCAAAAATAAGTTTTTAAAGGATTGTGAGCAAAAAATAGCTAAGCTGAGTGCTTTTCACCGTTATTTGCCGCTATTTCACAGCAAGAGCGTTGTCAGTTCATTATTGACTAGATACACTAGATGTAACTTTTGGCCAAGTTTGTGGTCAATAAATGCAAGTGTAAAAAATATAACAAATTATATAGAAATCTATTTTAGGAGTTTAACGTGGGATCAGGGCTTAACTTTTTAGATCTTATTCTAGAAGCCAGTGTACTTGTCCAATTAGTGATGTTGGCATTAGTGGGTATGTCGGTCATGTCATGGGCAATTATTTTTCAACGTAAAAAAGCGATTTCTGATGCATTAAATGGCGCAAAGCGTTTTGAGCAAAAGTTCTGGTCAGGTGTTGATCTTAGTAAATTATATAATGAAGTGTCTGCCCGCCCAGGCGGAGCTTCGGGCGTTGAAGCTCTTTTTGTTGCCGGTTTTAAAGAATTTGCACGCCACAAAAAAAATACGTTCCAAAGTGCCAGTATCGTTATGGAAGGCACGCATCGTTCAATGCGTGTTGCTTTGTCGCGTGAAGTTGAAAAATTAGAATCTAGTTTATCGTTTTTGGCGACCGTTGGTTCTATTAGTCCTTATATCGGCTTATTTGGTACTGTATGGGGTATCATGAATGCATTTATCGCACTAGGTGAAGTGAAACAAGCTACATTACAAATGGTTGCACCGGGCATTGCCGAAGCACTTATTGCAACTGCAATGGGCTTATTTGCGGCAATTCCAGCCGTTATTGCTTACAACCGTTTTGCAAATAAAGTAGAAAAGCTGGAAGGTAATTATATTAACTTCATGGAAGAGTTCGCCAATATTTTACACCGCCAAGCAGCTACGCAAATAGAGGCAAAAGCGAATGTATCAGCGTAAAAAACGTCGCCCAGTAGGGGAGATAAACGTAGTACCTTACATTGACGTTATGTTGGTACTACTTATTATATTTATGGCAACAGCCCCATTAATTACTCATGGGGTGAAAGTAGATTTGCCAAAAATGGAAGAATCTGATCTTGTCGATACAAAAGATACACCGCCTATCATTGCGTCAATTGACGCTGAAGGTAAGTATTATGTCAGTATCGGCACTGACCCAGAAGCACCGATGGAAGCATTAGACGTCGCTGCTGTGATTAAATTACAGTTGCAAAAAAATCCCGATACTCCGGTTATGATCAAAGGTTCAGGTCGTGTATCTTATCAAGAAGTATTGTTGTTAATGGATTTTCTTAAAAATGCAGGGGTGCCTTCAGTTGGCCTTATGACCGAATCGTTTGAGGGGAATAAAGGCTAGTTATGGGTGCATCAGTAATAAAATCAGTTCTTTTGCACTTGGCAATTGCAGGTTTATTAGTGGCGACAGCCAATTTTCATATGCCAGCACCAAAAGTAATGGAGGTGACTTTAAACCCTGCATTACCTGAGCCTGAAAAAGCGGTGTCAGCTGTCACGGTTGATCAGCAGAAGGTTGAGCAAAAGATTGCCGAGCTAAAAAAGCAAGAAGAAGCTAAAAAGCAAGCAGAAGCAAAACGTATTCGTGATTTAGAGCGTCGTGCTAATGACGCGCGTAAGCAACGTGAAGCTGAAGACCGCCGTCTGAAAAAATTAGAACAGCAGCGTCGTGCGAAAGAGAAAGAAAAAGCCGAAGCTGAAGCTCAAGCAAAGAAAGCGCGTGAAATTCAAGAGAAAGAACGTGCTAAAGCGCAGCAAGCTGAAAAGCAAAAGCAAGAAGCCGAAGCAGCAGCAAAAGCCGCGGCACAGAAGCGTAAAGCCGAAGAAGAAGCATTGAAAAAAGCGGAAGAAGAGCGCAAGCGTAAAGCTGCCGAAGCTGAAGCTGAACGTAAACGCAAAGAGGCTGAAGCAGAGCGTAAGCGTCAGCAGGCATTGCAAGAGCAAATGCTCCAAGAGCAACTGGCTGCAGAACAGGCTGCACGTGATAAAGTGCGTCAGCAGCAGGTTGTTGGCGAAGTTGAGAAATATAAAGCGTTAATTATGGCGCGTATTCAGCAAAACTTCTTAAAAGATGAGAAGATGAAAGGCAAAGAATGTCGCCTTAATATTCGCCTTGGCTTTAATGGTTTGGTGACCCAAGTTAAATCATTGGGTGGAGATACGTTAGTGTGCGAAGCTGCGATGCGCGCAGTGCGTATGGCCGACACGCTACCTGTTTCACCAGATCGTGAAGTATTTGAGCAATTAAAAAATATTAATTTAACAATAGCGCCTCAATTTTAAAGGAATGATATGTTTAACCAGATAAAAACAGCATGTTTTATTGTATTACTGGGCTTTCATGGCATTGCCAGTGCTGCATTAGAAATCGTGATCACCGATGGTATCGATGGTGCGCGCCCAATTGCGGTTGTGCCTTTTAAATATCAAGGTGTGGGTCCTATCCCTGAAAAGTTAAGTTCAGTGATTGCTGCCGATTTAATGCGCAGCGGAAAATTTAAGCCGATCGACGTTAATACCATGCCTCAGCTTCCTGCTAAAGATTCAGATGTTGATTACGGCGCATGGGTTAATAAAGGTGTCGAGGCTGTGTTAGTGGGTGAGGTAGAGCAACAACCTAATGGCCGTTACCGTGTTAAATATGAACTTATTGATGTGATTCGTGGCCAAATTACGGGCGGCGAAACACAATTAATGAGCAACGGTAAATTGGTTAAAAGCCAAGATCATATTTTAGATGCACGTGAAAGTGTTATTGGTGAAAATGGTTTTCGTCGATACGCACACCGTATCAGCGACGTGGTTTACGAAGCTCTTACGGGTGAAAAAGGCGCATTTTTAACAAAAATTGCCTATGTCATTGTGCGTGAAAATGACGCTAAACCTTATCAATTGGTGGTTGCTGATTATGATGGCTTTAATGAGCAAGTGTTGCTTCGCTCTAAAGAGCCGCTTATGTCACCAGCGTGGTCGCCAGATGGGACTAAGTTAGCGTATGTAACGTTTGAAAATCGCCAAAGCCAAATTTACATTCAAGACTTATATACAGGAAAACGCGAACTAATTACCAGTCACCCTGGTATTAATGGTGCGCCTCAGTTTTCTCCTGATGGTAAAAAACTACTGTTAGTGCTATCAAAAGACCGTAATGGCGCAACAGAAGTGTACTTATTAGACCTTGCAACACGCAAAGAAACTCGACTTACAAATCACCGCAGTATAGATACTGAACCATCATGGTTTCCAAATGGTCAAGATATCGTGTTTACCTCTGAAAGGGGTGGTAATGCTCAGATTTATAAGTTAAATTTGCAAACAGGTAGGTCAAAACGAATGACCTTTGATGGTGACATGAACTTAGCAGGTTCGGTTTCACCGGATGGAAAAGAATTAGTGATGGTGAACCGTACAAACGGTCAATACCATCTTGCTAAGAAAGAGCTAGCTACAGGTGCGTTCCAAGTATTAACGAGAACACGCCTAGATGAATCGCCGAGTATTGCACCCAATGGCTCGATGATTATCTACAGCACGCTTCATAATAATAAACAGGTGTTAGCGTTAGTTTCTATGGATGGTCGCTTTAAAGCACGCTTACCTGTGCTAGACGGACAAGTTAAGGCACCGGCTTGGTCGCCTTATTTACAGTAATTTTACTGGTTTACTCAATATAGGAATCAATTCAATGCAACTTAATAAAACTTTAAAAGGCCTGCTAATTGCTGTGCCAGTGATGACTTTAGCAGCATGTAGCTCTTCTTCAGGTGTTGACGAAGGTGCTGCAAACCAAACAAACCAAGGTGCGGTTGAGCAAGCAAACAACAATGATACAGTTGAAGTTGCAACGCTTACTCCAGAGCAACAAGCTGAAGAAGCACTTCGTGAAAAATACGAAGCGTTACGTCAAGAACAAATCATTTACTTTGGTTTTGATAACGCTAAAATCCAAAGCAAATACGCTGAGCTTCTACAAGCACACGCTGAGTTCTTAGTACAAAACCCTTCAGTTAAAGTACTAATCGAAGGTCACGCAGATGAGCGCGGTACGCCTGAATACAACATCGCATTAGGTGAGCACCGTGGTCAAGCAGTAGAAAAATATCTACAAAGCTTAGGTGTTTCTGCTAGCCAAATGTCGGTAGTGAGCTATGGTGAAGAGAAGCCAATGGTTAAATCTCGCACTGAAGAAGCGTTCGCTAAAAACCGTCGCGCAGTATTAGTTTACTAAGAAAGAGACATTATGAAGCCGAAAATTATTTTGGCAGCAATGATCTTAAGCGGGAGCACCCAGTTATGGGCTGCTCCCGCTCCTGTTTCAGAAGCTGCAAGCTCGCAATCGAGCATAGAGAAGCGTTTAATCGCATTAGAAAACATGATGAAGTCACGTAATTTATTGCAAGCTGAGCTTCAGCAGCAGTTGAATATATTACAAGACGAAGTGAGTCAGGTTCGTGGCATTACTGAAGAGCAAAGCTATAAGCTTGAAAAAGTGCTCCAACGTCAACGTGAGCTTTATCAAGAAATTGAGAATCGCGTTAGTCAGGCCTATTCTCAGCCTGCGGCAGCAACTCAGCCAACGAACACTTACACAGATATAAATGCATCACAGACTATCAGCTCAGACTTATCTGAAAATGAAGCCTATGAGCGTGCTGTGGCGCTAATTATGAAAGATAAGCGTTATGAGCAAGCAATACCTGAGTTCCAAACATTCTTAACGACTTATCCAAATTCAGTGTATGCGTCAAACGCGCATTATTGGTTAGGGCAGCTTTTAACAATTCAAAACGATCCCGCTGCTGCAACTAAACACTTTAAAGTGGTTGTGAATGAATTTCCGAATTCGAATAAACGCCCTGATGCTATGTTGAAGTTAGGCAACTTACTTGTTGATCAAGGTTTAGGCGAACAAGCCCTTAAAACCTTTAATGATTTAATTAATCAGTACCCAAGTACAACCGCTGCTAAATTAGCCACAGAACGTCTGTCGCAACTGTAGATTTGACCTGATTAGACTGCTTTTTGACTTAAGCGGTCTAAAATTAGGCAACTAGACATAAAAACTTAAAAAAAGAGATATTTTCTGTTGCACTCAGCATTTAAATAAGTATTATAAGCGCCCGCAGCAGGCGATTGGTAACAACAGCCAAAATGCGGCTAAAAGAGCGGGTCATTAGCTCAGTTGGTAGAGCAGTGGACTTTTAATCCATTGGTCGATGGTTCAAGTCCATCATGACCCACCATTATTTTTAATGGTATACTTTTAGATATCGGCGGATTTACGCAGCTTTAATAACGTAACAGAGCGGGTCATTAGCTCAGTTGGTAGAGCAGTGGACTTTTAATCCATTGGTCGATGGTTCAAGTCCATCATGACCCACCATTCTTTGAATGGTACAGTTACATATCGGCGGATTTACGCAGCTTTTAATAAGCAATAGAGCGGGTCATTAGCTCAGTTGGTAGAGCAGTGGACTTTTAATCCATTGGTCGATGGTTCAAGTCCATCATGACCCACCATTCTTTTTGAATGGTCATGTATATCGGCGGATTTACGCATCACATATCAGAGCGGGTCATTAGCTCAGTTGGTAGAGCAGTGGACTTTTAATCCATTGGTCGATGGTTCAAGTCCATCATGACCCACCACGCTTCATTTATCTTTTTCATCTAAGTTATCCCTTAATTATCTTTAACAGCACTCAGCAATACTGTTCTTTAGCGTTATATTCTCGTATAATTCGCGCCATGAATGCACTGTGGACTAAGTGGTCGAGAAATGAGTCTAGCTGAACAAATTATGCCTGAGGATTATATCTTTCCTCCAAAGCCAGCGCCGTTATCAAAAGATGAGCAAGCTGAGTACAAAGCACGTATTAAACAATTACTAATAGACAAGAATGCAGTTCTTGTTGCCCATTACTATACGGATCCTGAAATTCAAGCACTTGCTGAAGAAACAGGCGGCTGTGTGGCCGACTCGTTAGAGATGGCACGTTTTGGTGCTAAACACGATGCGGATATTATTGTGGTCGCCGGCGTGCGTTTTATGGGCGAAACAGCAAAAATCTTAACGCCAAACAAAACAGTTGTAATGCCAACTTTGGCTGCGACCTGTTCATTAGACGTAGGGTGCCCAATTGAAGAGTTTTCTGCGTTTTGTGATCAACACCCAGATCGTAAAGTAGTGGTGTACGCTAACACCTCTACGGCGGTAAAAGCACGCGCCGATTGGATAGTTACCTCATCATGTGCGCTTGAAATCGTTGAGCACTTAGATGAGCAAGGCGAAAAAATCATTTGGGGTCCAGACAAGCACCTAGGTTCTTATATTCAAAAGAATACCGGTGCCGATATGATTATGTGGAATGGCGCGTGTATCGTTCATGACGAGTTTAAAACCAAAGCGTTAAAGGACATGAAAGCCCTACACCCAGATGCAGCGGTGTTAGTACACCCAGAGTCTCCTGCTGAGATTGTTGCCCTTGCTGATGCTGTTGGTTCAACAAGCCAACTAATTAAAGCTGCGCAAACCATGGACAACAAAAAGTTCATCGTGGCGACAGACCGCGGTATTTTTTATAAAATGCAGCAGTTATGCCCAGAGAAAGAATTCTTTGAAGCACCTACAGCCGGTGAAGGCGCAACATGTAAAAGCTGTGCACATTGCCCGTGGATGGCTATGAACGGCTTAAAAGCGATTGAAGAAGCCCTAACAGACCCACAAGGCAAAGAAGTGTTTGTTGATATGGACTTACGCGAAGGCGCGTTAAAATCGCTTAATCGCATGTTAGAGTTCTCTGCGACACTACAACGCTAAGAATTGTTGCGATAGAAATGAAAGGCAAGGTGTACATACCTTGCCTTTTTTGTTTGTTTACTAGCCACTTAAGTTCGCTATTTTAAAAACCCCTTGCGTATGTAGGGTTGTTTTCATACTATAACGCCGCGTTAATCAGTTAACGCTTTAGGTGACGTGTCCGAGTGGCTGAAGGAGCACGCCTGGAAAGTGTGTATACGGCAACGTATCGAGAGTTCGAATCTCTCCGTCACCGCCATTTCTTCATATATTGTCTAACTTTTATAATTTTTAAATCATTTTAGCCGCGCTCTAATTATTTTTATTACCCGAGTGCTGAGGTTGAGTGATATTTTTTATGCACTCTTTCCAAAAAGATTGCCCTAATACTCTGTTTATTTCTTCTGCCGAAGTGAGACCTTTTGACACTGTTTCTAAAGCTACTTTGTACAGAGATCTCGCACCGCTTTGTGCTGCAATTTCTCTTAACCTACTGGCACTTTCTCCCGCTCTAATTGCATCGGCTAGTTGGTAATCAATAGTGATTATTTCGAACAGAGGAACACGTCCTTTATAGCCAGTATGATCGCACTCATCGCAACCAGATGGCGACATAATGTTTATATTTGGAAAGATACTTTGAAAGCGTTTGCCATGTGTATCCGATGCTAACGGACCATTTAGACTACAACTAGGGCATAGTTTTCTAATTAATCGCTGTGCTGCAACACCTTTTAAAGAATCCGCTATGATTGGCCTTGACACGCCTAAGCCTACCAACCTTGAAATGGTGGTGATTGCATCACTTGTGTGTAAGGTGGTCATTACAAAGTGCCCTGTTATTGCAGCACGAAAGGTTATTTCTGCCGTTTCTTCATCGCGCACTTCACCCATCAATATTACATCCGGGTCTTGCCTTAAAATGCTTCTGAGTGCGCTGGAGAAGGTGAGGTTTTGATGGGGGTTAATATTAACTTGGGCGATACCTTCAATTTCATATTCTATGGGATCTTCAACAGTGACAAGGCATTTTTCGGGTGTGTTTAACTCTTTTAGTGCAGCATAAAGTGTGCTTGTTTTTCCTGAACCAGTAGGGCCTGTAATCACAAATATGCCTTCACTACTTTGCAGTAAGTTTTTAAATGCGTCGAGCTCTTGTTGTTGTAAACCAATATCATCTAACTTGTTCACAACAGACTTAACAAGTAGGCGGATTACTACTTTTTCGCCTCCTTTAACGGGTAATGTCGATACGCGTAAATCAACATCTTGACCTTTGAGCTCTAAACTGACACTGCCATCTTGAGGAATCATTTTTTTAGCTAGATTGAGACGAGCGAGTGCTTTGATCCTTTGTATTATTGGTATAAAAATTTGCGCAGGTAATTCTGAGATAATCCGCAGCATGCCATCTATTCGATAACGAACTATGCCACCATTCTGAAAGGGTTCAATGTGAATATCACTGGCTTTAAATATAAATGCTTCTAAAAGCATTTCAGATACAATTTTAACTATGGCTGAGTTTGAAGAGTCGGGCTCATTTCGCTTAGTTAATGTGTTTAGCTGCTGTGATTTTATAATGATGTCATTTTCAGATAGCATTTGCTCCTGATAAAAGAGTTCAGTCCATTGTGCTATGAGTTCAGGAGATGCCAATATAGAATTAACGTGAAGGGTAGTTAAAAATCCAACCATTGCTTCCATATCAGTGTCAAATGGGTGAGATGATGCCACTGTTAGTAGGCCATCACTATAGCCTATGGGAAAAATGCCGTATTCTCTAGCGACTTTTAGAGAAACATAATGAAGCAATTCTTCCGGTATATTAGTAGGAGGTTTTGCAACTTCTAACTGATAACTTTTTGCAATCATTTGAGTTAATGTTTTTGTGTCAACGTGTAAAATAGCTTCTGCACTTTTCCACGCTGAAATGGCAGACTCACCGTTAAACATGCTCTCAATGTTAATATTGGTGTTTGTTGTTTTCTCAATACAAAATCGTTTTAGCCAATTAAAAGTGGCATTACTTCTATGAACTTCATTGTTTTCAGCCATATTCATTCCATATATATTTTATCGTCTTTGGCATCAAATGTGATTGTTGAATTGCCATGTGGAATGGTTAAACGAAAATGCTCACTCGTTATTTTTTCATAAGTAACATTCATGACTGATGCAATAGGGCTTGGCAACTCATCTGGTAGCTCTCCATAAGTTGTGCGGTAGTGCTCGACATCTTCTGCGATCATTAATAACGCCACTGAACTACCTGTTTGATAATCTCTATCATAACCTACTGGGTGAGTTTCATGGCCGATGAGTAGTGCTTTTGCTAGCAAAAACCCGAAAGCTATATATGTTGCGTAAGGAAGCCAACTTGGTAAAACAATAGAAGCTCGATTCTTATTTCGTTGATTATTTTGCGTTTCATCCATCGCTTGCGCGATACTTTCTTGCCATCGCTTATTGGTTGAAATCATGTTCATCTTCCTAGTTATTTATTCATGATGACCGTGCTGCTGGCCTAAATGTTGATCTGGATGTTTTACCCAGCCAGGAGGCCAATTTAAGTTAGAACCAGCATTACTTTGACTCCCCGATTCTGAATCACCGTTTGTTCCAGTTCTCGTACTTGTGCTCATTTGACTACCCGTGTTGCTGTCTCCACTATTTCTATCCGGAGGTGGTGTATTCCCTGTACTACTAGTGTCAGGAAGTTGAGCGTTACCTGTATTACTCGCTTTAGGTTGCTGAGTAGTCCCCGCATTAGCTAATTTAGGTGGTTGATTGGTTTTGGGAAGGTTTGTATTTGCTACTAAAGGTTCTTTATTCGTTTGGTGTGTCTCATACGGTATTGCTAACGCAATAATCATCATATTAGGAGTCACAAAAGAATGTTTTAATTCAGTTATGTGATCCAAGGCATTAAGTATATTTAAGCCGTTTTGACTATTTGCTTTTAAAAATAAAACGGGAAAAGCCTCATGGCCGGTAAAATTAAAATAACCAGAGTGATTAACTAATTGAGCTGAAAATTCAATGTCAAACTCTTCTGAAAATTGATTGGCAAGTCCAGGTAAATAACTTGGCGCATGACCGAAACTGGAACTTGAAAGCTCATTTGGCTTTGCCATTGCATCAGGTGAAGTTGCAATAACATCTTGATATGCAAGGCCTATTGAGTGGATTCTGTATAATAAGGTCGCTGCTTTAGATTCATTCACATAGCCTTGGTAATTAGGTAAGGCGATTAAGGATAAGATCCCGACTATTGATATAGCCACCATAAGCTCAACCAATGTGAACCCTTTATTTATAAAAGATTCGAGCTTTCCCAAAGTCGTTGGTTTCATTAATACAATTCGCTATTTAAGTTATATCTTCTTAAATATAGACAAAATTATAGGTTTTTCATCTTAGGTTGATTTATATTTTTCATTACTTAAGGTTGGTTAATTAAGTAAATTCAATGCCCTACAATATAGTTTTTTGAAGGTTTTGGCTGGCTTTGTTTAATCTACCATTGCAAAGTGCTTTTCGAGATTACATTTAGCGCGCATGGCTATATGGCTACTGACCTTTCTGGCAAGCTCTATCACTAATAATTCAAGTTGCTCACGGCTATAGCCAAGTAATACACAGCGTTTAAGTTGCTCGCTCACTAAGCTGCTGGCATCGTCTAAGGCGAATAGGGCGCCTAAAGCAACAAATTCAAACACGGTGTTGTTTTGCTGCGCTATGCCAAAAGGCAGCTGGCCAAATGTGAGTGCTGTTTTTAGTTGCTTTTCTGTACGTTTGATAAGCAACGCATTTAAACCTTGAATATCATCAAGCGACTTTAAAATCTCAAGCGCCATCAATGATTTTGGCACTCCTGAATACACACTAATATTCGTTAAAATATCACACAACTCTTGCATTGATACGCCATCATTCAATGCGTGCTGACATGCTCGTTTTAACAAGGGCTTGTCATGAACGGTGACCAAAGCAGCGATCGCGACAAACACAAATAAATCCGTGTTATTTGGGTTCATAATTTCTCTTTTGATTTTAGGTATTGAATATATTGAGGTTTTGTAGCAGTGTCTGATTGCAAAGAGCATGCAATCGAAAAATTGAAAATAGATTATGGTTGATAATAGCGATTTCTGCTTGCCATAAATGATTTAATTTTTGCCTAAAACAACGAACTGTTACCTTAAATGGTCCTAACCATGAATTACAGTGATACACTTAATTGAGTATTTATTAGAGGTAATCTAAATGCGTCAGGCATTAATAGAAGCAGTGAAAGAGATAGCGATTGCAGATGGTAGTTTTGAAACAGCTATCCCAGAGTTATTGGTGTTCAGACGAAGCGAAGTTTCATTGCCGATGGCCTGTGTTTACGAATTAGGACTTGGTATTAGCTTGCAAGGTGCGAAGCGAGTTGTGTTGGGTGAGCATAGTTATGATTACACTGACGGCCAATCATTAGTGACATCAGTTGATGTGCCTGTTGAGTCGCATATTACTCGTGCCAGTAAAGAGCAGCCATTTTATGGCTTATATCTACGTTTAGATGCCCATGAAATCAGCCATATTGTTGCTGAAATGGCGTTCGCAGGGAAAGACAAGTTCCCTAAGCACCAGGCTATGTCGGTTGTTGATACTGATAAAGGTTTACTTGATGCTTTACATCGGCTAATTCAACTCGACAATGAGCCGCATTTAAAAGCCAATCTTGCGCCACTTATTAAAAAAGAAATTATATTGCGCTTGCTAAATAGCCCACATAGCCCTTTTTTAAGACAGATTGTGATGTCTGGCTCTGCCCATCAAAAAATCGCCAAGACCTTATGTTGGTTAAAAGAAAACTTTACCAGTCAATTTTCAATCGATGATTTGGCCCGTGATGCACACATGAGTCCATCGACATTTAGGCTGCATTTTCGTGATGTGGTAAAGATGAGCCCGTTGCAATATGTAAAAAATCTTCGGCTACAGGCGGCAAGACAATTAATGCTAAATGAGCGAATTGATGTAGGTTCTGCAGCTTTAAAAGTTGGCTACGAAAGCCCATCGCAGTTTAGTCGTGAGTACACACGCTTTTTTGGCAAGTCACCAATAAAAGATATTTCAGCACTGCGGTTACAACAAATCGCATAAAAAGAGAGTGTTAGGCTCTCTATTTATACTAACTCATAATAGTTATTAATAATTTTCATGGCTCAAAACGGTTGCTATCTGGGTTAAAAATCTCTTATTTACGAATATAGGGTGCAGGAGGAGTTTGCTGAGAACAACTAAAGAGCGAATTTTTATATTATTATCAACGAGGTTTTATTGCCTCAAAATAGACCACTTAATTAAGCAGAATGGTATTGATTAAGCTTTTCGGTATGAATTACCGAACTTATTGGTATTCAAATAACGCGTTTTCCCATTCTTGAATTATTATTTGGCGCTTCATCTGATCGTCTATCACCAATATTTCTATGCCAAGGGGGACGGGGCGAAGTTGACCTTCCGATATATCAAGTAAGTGTTTTTGTTTAAGCCTGACTTCATTATTTATTGGCTCAAAATTAGTTAAATTAGCCATGTCAGTTTGACCTTGTTCAGATACTAAATAGTCAATAAATCGTTGTGCGCCAATTACATTTTTTGCGTGTTTAGGAATAATAGCGCTGCGCATAATAACTGAGGTGTAGTCTTTAGGCTGCACCACAATAATATTGGGGTGTTGTGCAGCCCATGTGCGCGCATAGGAGCTTAGTATGTTATAGCCAACACTGAGCTCGCCTGTAGAAAGTGCTTTCAGTATTTCGGCACTTCGCCTAAATACACGTGTATTGTGATAGCCAAACGATTCAAGCATTCGGCCATAGCTGGAGCTTTGCTCGCGATCATGTGCCCACAATAAATACCCTATTCCAACTTGGGTAATATCGTAAATGCCAATACGGCCTTTAATTTGCTCAGTGCGCCGGCGGATAAGCTCCAATAATTCGTTTCGGCTGCTAGGCGCGGCCTCGGATCCTAAAAACTCTTTATTAAATGCAATTACAGCTGTTTCGTAGGTAAAGCCAAATACTTCATTACGCCATTTAGCCCATGCCGGGAGTTTACTGGTTTGTTCCGAGCTGTAAGGTTGAGCATATCCGTCATTAACTAACTTTACTTGCAAATTCATTGCTGAACTTAAGAGTACATCTGGCGGGTTTTCAACATTAGCTAAAAGTTCGCTATACACTTCGTAGGTACTGAGCTCATAGTAATCAATTTGTACAAATGGGTATCTTTTTTGAAAGGCTGATAAAAAAGAGGCAATTTCCATTTTATCGGCCCCACCATATATTTTAAGGACAGATTTGTTTTCGCTTTGTGCAGGAAACACTAACGGGGTATTTGCTGCAACACATGGTGAGTTAACAAAGAAAACAAAAAAAACGGCAATATTAATGAGTGTTAAAAATTTCAATGTTCGTCCTCAGTCAGCATAAACGGAAAGTTTATTTCAAAAATAAGACCCGATGGGGTGTTATCGAGCAACTTAATAACTGCGTTATGATGTTCTGCTACTTCTTTTGCAATGCTTAACCCTAAACCACTGCCGGCACGAGGGTCGCCTTTACTTTTGTAAAAGCGTTCAAATACATGCTGCTTTTGCGAATCGGGTACGCCAACGCCTTGATCAGCTACGCATAAACGGGCTATGTAACCACTATCTGTACTATGAAGCTCGGTAGAAACATTGATTTCTTTATTTGGCGGGCTAAATTTAATCGCGTTTTCTAAAATATTACGTAGCATTTGGCTTAGAGCGAACGAGTCGCCGTTGATCATTAAGTTATCATCACCTTGGTATGTGATGATCACGTCACGCTGAATCGCAGATACCGCAACATCCTTACACACCGATTTTACAAGTTCAGGCAAAGAGAGCGTTATCAATGGTTGGCTATGAAAGCGGTGCGCAAGCGTTGCTTGGTTTAATAATTGTGTTACTGTGCTGTCGAGTAAATCGGTAGAATATAAAACTCGATTTAATTGCTCTTTTCTTATTTTTTCATCAGTCTCTTCAATGGCATTTTGGGCTTGGCTTTTAAGGCCGGCAAGGGGCGTTCTTATTTGATGAGCAACTTCACCTGTGAAGCGTTTTAAATGATTAAGCGACACTTCTAATTGGGAAATAAAGTGGTTAATTGTTGAAACTAAATCGGCCATTTCTTTGGGGACTGACATATCAATAGGGCGTAAGTCAGTAGGGGAGCGCTTACGTATTTTTTTATTTATGCTATAGATAGGCCGCAAAATTTGATTCACACCCAGTAATATAAGCACAATTGCTATTACAAAAGTTAGAACAACCATTTGGATTACATTTAAATTCATTTCATAGGCAAGTTGATCGCGAGCTTGCGTGGTTTGGCCAATTAAAATATTTACATCGAACGATTCGCCCACCGCATAAAGCTTATCGGAGAGTAAAATAAACCGGTAGTTTTCGCCTTTGTAATCTCCTTCCCAAAATTGTATGAGCAGATTATCCCGTGGATCATATTCAACACGCTGCCAGCGGTCGGCTGCCTTTTTTAAAATATGCTGGTATAAGCCTTCGTAGCCTGTTAAGTGCTGGCCCTGATTTTGTGTAACTTGGTACACTAGTCTGTCATTGGAGGCCATAGAAAGAGTTTCAAATGTCGCACTGGGTAAATCAACTATTATTTCATGGTAATCAATGTGGGTGTTTTCAAAAATTTGTAAAGCGGCGCTGGCAAGGAGTCGATCATATGATATTTTTGCTGCATTTTTACTGTAGTTATTAGCCATAAAATAGGTAATAAGTGTAATTATAACCATAAGGGTTATGGTTATTGTGAGCAGTTGCCGGCGAATGGAGGAGAGAGTTTTACTACTCATTTGGCTCAGCTAGCAGGTAACCTAAACCACGCAGGGTTTTTATATCAACACTGCTATTTAACAGCTTTTTACGAAGCCTTGCTACGTAGGTTTCTATTGCATTGGGGCTAGGTGAGTCGTCAAACGAATATAAATGATCGAGTAATTCATCTTTATTAAGCACTTTGCCTTGATGGGTCAAAAATATCTCGAGTAATCTAAATTCTCGTTGTTTTAAATCAATAAGTTCTTTGTCAATGTTTACGGTGCATGATTTTCGGTCAAAATCGAGATTACCATAACTAATAACATCTTGTCCTAGGCCTTGGTTACGCCTTAGGAGTGCCCGGCAACGAGCTTCTAATTCACCAAAGTCAAAGGGTTTGGTGAGGTAATCGTCAGCGCCTAAGTCAAGTAACTCTATACGATGCTCAACTTGTGCGCGCGCTGTTAAAATTAATACTGGTGTATTTGACGAGCGGGCTCTGAGTTTTTTTAATATTTGCTCGCCGTTTAAATTGGGTAAGTTTAAATCAAGTAAAATAAGGTCATACTCATGGCGTTTTAACAATGAATTAGCCACATCACCACTAGTTACAAGATCTATACCTTGGCCCAATTTGGTAAAGCGTTGGCAAATTGCTTCTCCTAACACTTCGTCGTCTTCTACTGCTAAAATTCTCATTAGCGCACCTGTAAAGTCGCAATTTAAAAAACATAATTTTAAGTTGAGCAAGACACTAAACAATTACTGCAAAGTTTACAATACTCAAATAGCTTAGTTTAAAACTAGATAAACTATAGTTTTAACTTAAGTGCCAAAAAAAATAACTGCCTGGAGTGTAATTATCTTGTGACAGGTTTGTGACAGTTTTCCCGTGTAAATTTAACATGAATAAACTGATACACACTACACAATGATAAATTTTTTTAAACAAGGTAGCGGAGACAACTATGGTTCAACAGTTCTCTAAAATATTTGCAGTAACAGGCACATTATTAACTTGTATCTCTATTCCCTCGTATGCTTCTTTCCAAGGACTTACAGAGCAAGACGAATTCAATATTAAACTCAGGTCAATCTACTTTGATCGCAATTACGATAATGACGCCAGTGATGACTCAACGTTTGCACAAGGCATAGAGCTTAATTATCAATCGGGTTATTTTAATGAGTTAATTAGCATGGGAGCCTCCACTTATACCGTACTTAATTACAATTCAACCGGAAGCGCACAAAATAATATTTTACCTGCAGGTGATGAAAAAGGCGGCGTAGATGATAGCTTTTCTAAATTTGGTCAATATTTTATCAATGTAAAACTTGGCGGCAATGGGTATGTAAAAATAGGTGGGCAAAAGACTAAAAGCATGCTGTTAAAAAGCTCTGGCAGCCGTGCAATTCCAAATACGTTTAGAGGTTTTTTTGGTAACTACAAATTTGGCAAGACCAAAGTATATGGCTACGCCTACGATAAATGGAGCCGCCGTCACGACGATAAGTGGGAAGACTTTTCTACCGACCAATCAGATAAAGGCGCAATTAGCGTTATTTGGGGGGTAGGGGCAAGCTACAACAATGATGCGCTGACAATTGACGCTGAATATTTAAACTCTCATAACTATTTATCAAAGCTAGGGCTTAAAGGTAGTTACGCTATTAAGTTTGAGCAAAGTAAGTTAACCCTTACAAGTGGAATATTTACCTCGCAAGATGATGGTGATTTATTTGTAACCAGCGCAGAAGGCGGCGACTTAGACGATGAAGATGCACCCGGTGCGATCCCTGGTATTACTAAAAGTGAAAACGATGGTTTTGCCTATTACCTTGATGCCAATTGGAAAAAAGATATTTGGACACTAGGCGCTGCATTTACCAAAGTGAATGATGCGTGGATAGAAGACAGCTTTAGCGGCGATCACGGGACTAACCCATTTCCAACCCGCTCATTAATTGGCGCAGATTTAACAAACCAAAATGAAGCAACGTGGCAGGCTCGCTTAGGTATTGACTTAAAAGCAATAGCACCGGGCTTAACCACAAAGTTCTATTACACCAAAGGCAGTGGCGCAGAAAACTCTGCACTGGGTAAAGTTGGTGGCACAGCCGATGAAAAATATTGGGCTATTGATACACGCTACAACGTAGCTGCTATAAAAGGATTAAGCCTACGTTGGCTATTTGCAGATTACAACACGAATAAAACCGGCAGTGTTGATGGTGTAAAAGGAGATAGAGCAGATCACCGTGTATATGTAGATTACACAATTAAGTTTTAAACGCCCATCGACAGGCTTTTGCACGCAGCATGGCTATGCTGCGTGTTTTTTATTTTTAGAGTTATTTTTTAATCAATTTTTATTTCATGACAGGTTAGTGACAGTTTGGCTGCTTATTCTTAAAAAAAGGCAACGTTTTTGTAACGACGTTACTTGTTTTTAATTGCAATGAAAGGGCGAAATAATGAACTCAACACATGTTAAACCTCAATTAAAACCTACGCCGAGAGCCATTCACTTTCGTGTAAATAACCACCAAACAGCCACAGCTGCTAGTGCACAAAATAATACTAATTTTGCTCCTCAAGCTTTGCAAAGTAAGCATGAACACGTGCATGAGTGCGTTGTTATTTTAAGTAATAACTAACCCATTACTGCTTTTTAAATAGATTTAGAAGCTGGATTCATATGACTATTCAAAAAAAAATACCTTGTGTCATTATGCGTGGCGGAACGTCTCGCGGTACTTATTTTTTAGCCAACGATTTACCGAGAGAGTGGGATAAACGCAAAGAAATTTTAACTGCCGCAATGGGCTCAGGCGATCCTCTGCAAGTAAATGGCGTTGGGGGCGGTAACTCTCTGACCAGTAAGGCGGCCATTATTTCACGTTCAACTGACCCCGATGCAGATATCGATTACTTATTTGCGCAAGTAGCAATCGAGCAAAATGAAGTGGATATAACACCTTCATGCGGCAATATTTTATCAGGCGCTGCTCCACTGGCAATTGAATACGGATTGGTTACTGCAAACGATGGTGAAACAACAGTTAGAGTTAAAAATGTAAATACTAATACTCTGATTGAAGTTGTTGTGCAAACGCCTAATGGCTTTGTAGAGTACGAAGGCGATGCAACTATTGATGGCGTGCCGGGTTCAGGTGCTCCTATTTTACTTAAGTTCTTTGATGTGTGTGGTACTAAAACGGGGCAATTACTCCCCACAGGCTCTGTACGCGACACGTTTGATGGCGTAGAGGTTAGTTGTGTTGATGCTGCTATGCCAATGGTACTAATACCAGCAACGTCACTAGGAGTAAAAGGCTCCGAAACTAAACAAGAGCTTGATGCAAATACAGAGTTGCTTCAAAAGATTGAAAGTATCCGTTTACAAGCCTCATTAAAAATGGGCCTTGGCGATGCGACCGGAAAAGTAATTCCAAAAGTGGGTTTACTGTCGGTGCCGCAATTTGGGGGGACGATTACATCGCGCTATTTTGTACCGCAAAATTGCCATAGCAGTCACTCCGTTACAGGGGCTATCTGCGTGAGTGCTAGTTGCATGTTGCCAGGCAGTGTGGCTTACGACCTAATTACCCCACATAGCTCGCAGCAGCAAAATATAGTAGTTGAACACCCCAGCGGAAAAATTGATTTGCTGCTTGAGGGAAGCGTTGAAAACAATACCCTAAATATTAAATCAGCCGGCTTGATGCGCACAGCCAGAATGTTATTTAAAGGTGAAGTACACATACCAGCAAAAGTATGGGTTGAAAGCCAGATGGCTTAACTTAAGACTTAGTATGCCAACCTAAAAATGCGATAGCAGATTTTCTGTTATCGCATTTTTTATGTTTTTATCAAAATAAATCTAAATATACCTCTTTAATTACAATGGCTTATAAGAAATTTTAAATTAATGGATAGTTTAGTATCTATGACAGGTAGATGACAGTTTCGGCTATTAGTCTAACTGTTGTTAACTTCTTTTAACGAAATACTTTCATCTGTGTAGAAAGTGTTATGGCGTTATGAGGAGCTATTTAAATAATTGCAGCGAATAACAGAGGTCAAATTATGAAGATTAAATTAAGTTCTTTTGCACCTAATCGTCTAAAAGCAATGCTTGTTGTGTTAGCAGCAAGCACGTGTATCGGCACAGCTAATGCGAATAATAACGACGAAGTTAGTTTTGATGGTGAGCGAGTAGAGTGGGTTGTGCCATTTAAAGAGGGTGGCGGCTCTGATACATGGGCGCGTTTTTTTGGTCCACGTTTTTCTCAGCACTTGAATGGTAAGCCAGTGGTTGTGGTTAAAAACATCCCTGGTGGTGGCTCTACTAAAGGCGCTAACCGTTTTGAACGTCGCGCTAAAGCAGATGGTTTAAATGTATTTAGTACTTCAGCCTCAACACAAATCCCTTACTTACTTGGCGACTCACGCGTTAGATACGACGTAAAGCGTTGGAACGTCATTATGGCCACACCGACGGGCGCAGTGGTATATGTGCGCCCAGAGCTAGGCATCAAAAACGCATCACAGCTTGCAGAGTTACACGGTCAAAAACTCAAATTTGGAAGTCAACGTGCTGCTTCAATGGACTTAGTAGGGTTATTAGCCTTTGATATGCTTGATTTAGACATTCACGCCATTTTTGGTATGAAAGGCCGTGGTAGCGCGCGTTTATCGTTTGAACGTGGCGAGGTTGATATCGACTTTCAAACAACTTCAGCATACTTAAAAAAAGTACAGCCACTGGTTGATGAAGGAAAGGCAATTCCGCTTATGTCGTTTGGCGTACTAAATAAAGAGGGCAAAATTGTACGTGACCCAACCTTTCCGAACTTACCACACGTAGGTGAAGTATACGAAATAATCCACGGTAAAAAGCCAACAGGCGTTGAATACAATGTATGGAAAACCTTTTTTATAGCGGGGTTTGCAGCACAAAAAGGCTTATTTTTACCTGAAGGCACCCCTGATGATGTTATTGCAGCGTGGCGCAATGCAGCGCAGCGCGTAATTGATGAAGACAACTTTAAAGAAGAATCTGAATTAGTCCTTGGTCAATACCCACAACTTGTAAACGAAGTTGCAGTAAAAACATTGAGCTCAGCACTAACAATTTCCGAAGCAGACAAACAATGGGTAAGAAATTACCTCACTGAAAATTACAACGCGCGTTTTTAAAAGCCATGTTGATTTTTTGTATACAGTGGCTCGCATTTAGTGAACCACTTTTTAATCTAAGGAGAGCGGTATGTTAGATGCATTTTTAATTGCGCTACAAACTATTCTTACCCCTACACACTTAATGTATTTATGCGGCGGCGTTTTTTTAGGTTTGCTGATTGGTATTTTTCCGGGTTTAGGTGGCATAGCGGGTTTATCGTTATTACTGCCATTTTTATATGGTATGGACCCAATATCAGCGCTCGCTATGCTTATTGGCCTAGTCGCGGTTATTCCCACTTCTGACACTTTTACGTCTGTCTTAATGGGCATCCCAGGCTCCAGTGGCTCACAAGCTACTGTACTTGATGGCTTCCCGCTTTCTAAAAAGGGCCAAGCTGCCCGTGCGCTTTCAGCAGCGTTTGCCTCATCGTTATTTGGTGGCCTATTTGGCGCTATTGTTTTAACACTGTTTGTACTGATTGCACGACCTGTCATTTTAGCATTTGGCTCGGCTGAATTATTTATGCTTACTTTGTTAGGTTTAAGTATGGTTGGGGTATTGGCTGGAAATAGCCTAGTAAAAGGCTTAAGCGCATGTGGTTTGGGTTTATGTTTAGGCTCAATTGGAGGCGCACCTGCAACAGGTGAATACCGCATGATATTTAATAACGGTTATCTTATGGATGGTATTCCGTTAGTTGTTGTAGGTTTAGGCATATTTGCTCTACCAGAAATCATTGATTTACTGCGCCAAAACCGTTCTATTTCAGAAGCTTCAGAACTGGGTAAAGGTTGGTTAGAAGGCGTAAAAGATGTGATCAAAAATAAATGGCTCGCCACGCGTTGTGCTGCTATTGGCTGTGTGGTAGGCGCGCTTCCTGGCCTAGGTGGCAGTGTAGTTGATTGGATCTCTTATGGCCATGCTGTGCAAACCTCAAAAGACACTGAAAACTTTGGTCGAGGTGATATTCGCGGTGTTATTGCCCCTGAGTCATCTAATAACGCTAAAGAAGGGGGGGGATTAATCCCAACCTTATTATTTGGTATTCCGGGCTCTGGTAGCATGGCTGTATTTTTAGGTGGTATGGTATTAATTGGTTTAGAGCCAGGCCCTGCGATGATCACCACCGATCTTGATGTTACATACACCATTGTATGGTCTCTTGCACTAGCCAACGTTATTGGTGCGGGCGCGTGCTTACTTATTTCTAAGTGGGTGGCAAAAGTAACTACCATTCCTTACACGCTAATGGCGCCATTTATGGTCATGGTGATCTTCTTTGCTGCGTTTCAGGCGACCCGTGATTTAGGCGATTTAGTTGCACTGGTTGGCATTGGTATTTTAGGTGTATTTATGAAGCGCTTTGGTTGGCCACGCCCTGCATTTTTAATTGGTTTTGTTCTAGCAAGCGGAATGGAAACCTACCTTTATCAAGCTATTCAGTTTGACGGTATTCAGTTTTTATTAAAACCAGGCGTTATTATTATTGGCGCTCTGACAGTACTGTCTATCTTTTTTGCGGCTCGCCACTCAATCAAGGCTGAAAAAAAGGAAAAAGCGAATAAAAATAATGTAAATACCGAGGTAAAACCAACTAATCTAAAGCCACAAATCGCGTTTTCTGGTTTGATTTGTCTGGTGTTTGCATACGGTTTATATGACTCGTTTCAACGTACATTTTTAGGTGGGGTATTTCCTGCTGTGGTGTGCTCCTTCATGCTAATACTCTCTGTTGTTGTGCTGATTAAGCTACTAATTAATAAAGCCGATAATGCTGTCAATTACGACAATGAGGTGTCAGCAGGGTATGTTAATGACTCAAGTGTGACCGGCCTTTGGCATTATGTATTTTGGCTGTTCGGTTTAGTAGTTGGGTGCTTTTTAGTGGGCTATGTGATTTCTATTAGTCTGTTTTTTATTATATTTTTGCTTGTAAAAGCACGTATTTCGGTTGTTAGAACATTAACGCTAACGGGATGTGCGTTAGCATTTTTACTCACTCTATCGCACTTTATGGTATTAGATTTACCAAGTGGTTACCTACAAGAAGTGGTAAGTTTTACGCAGTTGTAAATGTCACTGTGCTAGGCGTAACAACATACGTTTAGCACAATTTGCATCCGTGCTAAAAGGTACTGGCTTAAGAAGGATAAATTTATGATTTCACCTAAGCTTATTTTAATGCCGCTTTCTACAAGTGGGCATGTAACAGAGCGCTTAAAAGGGGGCTTGGCCATTGCTAAGTATTTTAATGCGCACATTGATGTTTACCATACGCACCTAGACCCAAAACGTTTTTTACCAACTGGGCAGCTAGGCTTACCCACTAAATTGCTAAAAGAATTAGACTCTGTAGCTGGGCGCTTTGCAACAACCGAATCGACAAATTTAAAAGCTGAGTTTGTTAATTTATGTGCAGAACAGCAGGTTAAATTCACCGACGACAGTACAGAGCAGCCTATGCATCCAAGCGCATCATTGCATATCAATTTAGGGCTGCGCAGCGAAATAATTGCAGAGCAAGGTAAAGTTGCTGATCTTATTATTATTCCTCAGTCTAAAAGTGGTAAATCAACTTCGACCTTTGAGGCATCAGTTATGCGAAGTGGTAAACCTATATTACTAGTACCACGACAATTGACCCACTTTGATATAAAAACGGTCGTGATTGCTTGGAACGCCAGTACAGAGGTATCGCGCGCTCTTACTTACAGCTTAGCTTTATTGAAACAGGCAACCAAAGTGGTTATTTGCACCAGTTCGAGTAGCGCTGATAAAATGCCAAATGGCTATGAGGTTGTAAGGTATTTAGCCCAGCACGATATTAAAAGTGAATTTGTAATCTTTAATAATGGTAGGCAATCGACCGTTAAAGCTTTTATGTCAGTAGCGCAGATGCATAATGCTGATTTAGTGGTAATGGGGGCTTTTACGCACAGACGTATCCATGAGCAAGTTTTTGGCGGTATGACTAATTACATGCTAGCTAAAACTCCCTTTCCAATACTAATGGCGAGATAAAAACACAAGCCGATTTTTACCTTTAATATCGGCTTTATTAGTGGCGCTTAAACTCATGTAGCGCCTAATGTTGTTAACATGGCGTCCATGTGACCAAATGACCTTTATAAAAAAATAAACCCCGCAATTGCGAGGTTTATAGCGTAATGCGAAATGCACTATTGAATGCTTATTTCATCCAATGTGATAGTCGCTTCACTTTCCGTTCTTATGGTGATGAATGAAGTGCTGGTTGCAACGAGTCCATCCACAGTATAAGTTTGGCCTGCTGTTAAGTCAGACAGCGGCACAGAATAAAACTTAGACGCAGTGCCATGAATTGAATTGCTACTACCCGAAGTATTGTTATCGACATAAATTTGAAAGTTTTTGGCTGTGTTTCCAGCTACCGCTGCAACTTTGAACGTTACTTGGTAGTTGTTTGATAAATCAAGCAAGCCTGTTGTTTCGGTGTCATTTCCTGTCGTACTGGTACTTGGGGTTGTGTTAGCAATGCTAATTCTAGCGCCAGTCATTGTTAACTGTCCGCCTGCGACGTCAACATTACCTGTTACACGGTAGAACAGCGCTTGTTCGTTACCCGCAGATCCTGAAATATCACGATAGCTGTTACTAAAAAACTCATCAGTATTAGCAGCAGAGAAGTTTTCAGTAAAAGGCAATCCAAGTGGTTCTTGAATAGGAGGCTCCGTTGGAGACTGAATATCAGGAATGTCTAAATCACTTTGATCCAGCTTACCAACACCTGCATGAGCAAGTACATGTGCTTTAACATCCATTACAGGCGTAAGCGTATATTCATAAGGTGCTTTATATGAGCTGGTTGGCGTCATGCCGTTTTCAGTCACTTCTGCTCGTACATCCCCATCTGCCGCATCACTCCATGTAATGCCTTCGCCTAGATAATTACCTGATGTGTTCCAATAACCAATCTGTGCTGAATAAAAAGAAACCACAGGGTTCTTGGTATTTTCAAAGTAATTATTCTCTATGTGTAGCTCAGCTCCCATGCGTGAATTAATTGCACTTGAAGTGATATTGTTATAATAGTTATTGAAAATATGACCATTACCGAACCTAAATAAAGGGACCCGAGAGACAATATTTTCAAAGCGGTTGTGATGGAAGGTGATATGACGGTTTTTATTACTGCTGTCGTCATTGTCACTATGGCCATGTAATGAAGTTTTCCAACTATCATGTATATAGTTGTAAGAAATGGTAATGTTCTCAGCACCCGACTTAGAATCAATTAAGCCATCATAATAGTCTTGATCCACGGAGAGCGAAGAATACAACTCATTATGGTCAATCCAAATGTTTGCTGTTGTTTCGTTTTCATCACCTTCAATTGAAATTCCGTCTTTACCACCAGTGAGTACTTCATGAATTTTTAAGTTTTGGATGATAATGTTGTTAGCGCGGCGAATAGCAATGCCAATCCCACTAAACTCACCTCTATCAGCCACACCGATAATTGAGACATTATTCATATCTTTAATTTCAATAGATTTATTATCACCGCCACTGTTAGCATCTGTGATTACACCATCAACATAGATAGTAATAGCGGATGCTGAAGACTTCGCTTGTGCTAGGGCTGCTTTTAATGAAGCCCCATTATCAACAGTAACAACAGTACCGCCTTCACCACCGGTGATATTATAGTTATACCCTGCAAACCCTCGACTAGGATTGATTGGCGCAATGCTGACAGGCTCATTCGGTAGTTGAGGAATAGCAAGTGGTTTTGGACTCCATCCTTGACCGTCGTTATAATCTGCAAAAATGTTTTCGCGGTCTAGTAGCTCGCTGACTTCTGAATCTGAAAGAATATAGCCACCTTCGCGTTCAGATAAATCAAGTGGATTACCGTCTAAATCCATACTGCCATATTCGCGCCAACCACTGATTGCTGTGGCAACGCTAGGGTTAGGAGCAGGTTGATTATTTACACCTTGAACAGCCCAGCCAATTTTAGCGATATGTGTATCAAACCTATTGTTTATTAAGGTTATATTATCAAAGTATGTATCGCTGCCTCCACTTCTTGCAATGTATGTTGAGTTATCTAAAACATCATTGCCAATGGGGCCAGGACCGTGTGTGAATCGACTATTCAAGAAAATAAAACCAGGGTCTGTTTCTACAGGTACACGCGCTTGTAAAACATAGCCACCCGCTGAGTCAGTTAAAGGATCACCGTCTTTTGAATCACCGATTGTACGGATCTCTGAACTCTCGAATAACGCCGTTGTTGGGTAACCCCAAATAAAATCAACATTCCCTGCAACAAGCGTGTTGTAGAACCATGAGTATCCTTTTAACAGGAGGGTATCTTGTTCACTTTTAAAGCGGGCATTGTTCGCAACTAGGCGGTACGGGCTATTGAAATAAATAGTTTCTGCTTGGTTTGAATCCACTTTATTACGAATATGCGTATTTTTAAGGGTGAGATTATTAAGGGTCAGCATGTCGACACCTTCTACTAAAAACACACTTCTACCTCCGTTAGGTGTTCCTGTGCTAATAGGTGCACTGCCACCCGTGCCGCCATTCATAGACTCGTAATTCTCATATTGAATAACGGTGTTTTCTTGGCTTTCACCTTGAATAGTGAGGTTGTTTTTATCGCGTAAAAATAACAGTTCGTTATAGATGCCGTCTTTTATGGAGACAGTGGTGTGCTCATCTTTGCCCAAGTACTGCATAGCAAAATTAAGTGCACCTTGCACAGTTCTAAAGTCTGCCGCACCTTCATCATCAACGAGCAGCTGATTACCTGCAGGCATGCTTACTTTAGTGACAAAGTCCCATTGACTGTTATCACCTAGGCCACTAAATTCTTGACCATTTAACATTGCACCAACCACGACATCATCACCAATTACAACACGGTATGTATGTCCATACTCAAGGGTATTATTGCGTGGTTTAATGGTGAGTGTGTTCCCATTTAGCTGCAGTGGATAGTAGTAAACAGAGCGAACTTTAGCTTGTCCAGCAAAACCAATGTGGTCAATGTTTTTACCAACGGTAAGGGTATCGACTAAAATGTTATCGCTGACTTTATAAATACGTACTTCACCTAAAGCGCCTAAACTTGGTTCATTATCAAATGTAAGGCTAAATTGCGTATCAATAAATTGATTGGCACTGTTTTTTTCAGGAAATAACTTTCCAGTTAAGTCGCCATAGTCAGTTGTTGGCATGACAAAACCTTCAGCCACACTCACCTCTATTGTTCGGGTTATGGTACTATCAGAACCAGAGACGAACGTAATCGTGGCATTACCGGCCGCCATTGGGGTGAGAGTAATTACACTCCCATTGATATCGACACTGACAATTTTGTCATCAGTTGAAGTGACTGTGAATTCATCAATTGTTACCCCATCATTTTTAATGGCGGTGACATTAATTGTTAATGGTTCAGCTGTCGTTGAGGTGTCCCAGTTAGGGTCCTTGTAATCCAGTGTGAGTTGAATGGGTTTGATAGTCGGATCGCCAACTTTTAAGTCATCCAATTCAAATGAACGGTTATTAGTAAATAAACCTATTAGCCCACGTGCGCTGTAATTTGTATCACTCACTGAGCCTAAGTTTTCACCATTTAAGTAAATGGTTAATTGATCATTGATTAATTCAAAACGGGTGGTGTACCAAACACCGTCTTCTGTGCCCCCTTTTTCGCCGAGTAAAATAGGTGTACTTGCCTGAACAGGGCGTGCAATAGAGCCCTCGGTGCTGACAGCAACTTCTACTCGCGTGCTACTAGATGAGTTTTGCACATTTAAACCGCCACCATACCAGTTTCCTGTATCTTGATAACGGGCCATCATGTACAACTGTTTGTTTGCTGTTGTACTGTTTTGACGAGGACGAATTTTCGCTTCTACAAAATAATTACCTGTTTGTGGGATATTTTGCATTGCTTCGTCTGTGGCTAAAATAAGTTCACCGCCTGCGTTGCCTGCGGTGTATCGCATCATGTTATTACCGTTGATATTTAAAATATCGAATTCACCCATGGCACCGTCTACGTTAGTAGGCGTTGCTAAAATTTTCCAGTTGCTCAAATCACCACTTTCAAAATCATCACAAAAATACAGTTCAGGTGCATATGAACACTTAAAGATACTTGGGTCTTCAACGTACTCAATGCGTAAATTATTAATCACTACTTTACCGCCTGTCTCGGTACGCAATTGTAAAAAAGAGTTCTTGGTAGCGAGTTTTCCGGGTACGACTAAGGTTTCGCCAACAACTAAGTCATTGATTAACTCGTTGAAGAATCGAGATTCACCACCGTGCATCGATTTAGAGCTACTTGATGTATTGTTGTCGACATAGATTTGGAACTTGTTGTCACCTTCAGGATCGCTGGCACTGACAATATCCATGACGACTTGGTAAGGCCTTGATAAATCAAATACCCCCGTTGAGTTTGTATCATTTTCGCTGGTTTCCACGCCCGCAGTGGTATTACCCAAAGTGAATCGGCCCCCGTCCAGTTCTAAACCGTTTTCGACGACGGTGACGGATCCTCCAGTTTTTGAAAACATCGGAACTTCATTACCTTGACTATCAACTATTTTTTGATAGTCGACAGAAAAAATATCACCAGTAACAGTCGTAAAATCGTTTGTGTAAGGCAGTTCAACAGTGGGGATCTCACCTGTCGCAGGTGGATCAATTGGCGGTTCAACAGGTGGCTCAACTTCTGGCACATCTGTCGCAACTGTTTCTATTTTTAGATTATCTATGACTAATAAGGCGGCTGAATCGGTTCTGATTTGAAAGTAAGAGTTTTTAATATCTGCGCTCAGGATACCGCGTGCATCTGGGTGCGTTAATTCAGTTCCTGTATTAACATCTTGCCCAAGTATATAAGTATAAGAGAAGCGTTGTCCGACAGGCAGGTTGGTTTCATCAATCGATTTTCCATAAAACTTTGATGCATCAGCATGCACAGAGTTACTTTGGCTTGTTGTATTGTTATCAACGTATAAAGAAAGAGAGCCTGCACCATTATGGCTAATGACGTCAAAGCTAATAGTGAAGCCTTCGCTTAAATTGTATATTCCCACACCCGTTGTATCGCTTGGCGATGATTCTTTACCTGGTAGGGTATTACCGATTGTGAAACGGTCACCTTCCAAAACAAGCTGACCCAATTCATTGATAATGGCACTGCCGCCAGATTTAAAATAAAGAGGCCCACTTCCTTGCTCATCAGAGAGGCTTTTATAACTGGATGAGAAGAATGTATCAGTGTCGGTATCGAATTCCTCGTTTAACGCAAGACCGGTTTGTTCAGCAAGTTCACTAAGCTTTACCAACTCATTTTGGGCTTGCTGTTCATCAAATGCTAAAATATTGTTGTATGCATCATCGTTGTTATCACAGCTAAGTACTAACGTTGCAAGCTGTGCTGCATCATTTGTAGAGCACACACTAAAGGTATTATTGACAGTGTTGTGCGAGCGAGAAATTAAATAATGCTTAGTCGGTGTATCACCTTCACTGGTTGTTAATACTAAAACGCGATTACCAAACTGAAACTCATAGCTGCCAACGAGCGTTTCATTCCCATCGACTAGCTTAGTGAATGACCCCGTGCTTGCTCCTTCTTCAGTGGGTGTAAACTGCCACATTTCAATACTCGCTTTTGCCCCTTTTACAACGGGGTTATAAATTGTCCCCGTGAAGTCGGCAGGAGTGAAGGCGAGAGGCTGTGTACTGTTATACTGCTCAAAAATAAAATCTACAAAATGCATAATGGCAGTATCAGCACTCACTAAGCTGGTATTTGCTCCCCCAGCGTTAGCAAGCCATTGATTTACCTTTTCGTCAAAATCGTCACTGGCAAAGAATTCTGCAGGTGTTTGTCCTTGGGCTAATTCCATTACGGCAGCCTGTGCTGCTGCGTCACTAATGGTAATACCGTTACTGGTGTCACCATCCACATCTAACGACTGCAATAAACGCAAACTATTGATTACAGCAGGATGAAATACGGTGTCTGTAGAGAATACGCTCAGTGGAGTGACAACATTGCTGGCCGCGACACTTGGAAATGTCAGCTCACCAATAGAAAATGTGATCGCTTCACCACGGAAATAATCAAATTGGCCATTACTGTCCGTTTTACCGTTTGTCACAGACGGGCTGTTATAGGTCAATCCGGCGACAGGGCTATCTATAAAAACCCCTTGAATAGGGGGGAGTGGCGCCTCTTTTACGTTGACAGAGCTTTCTTCGCCGCAGCCTGCAAGTACGGCTGCGAGCAATAAGCAAGATGGAATTTTAATTGTGCTATTCATACATCCCTCCAAGGATGAACGCGTTTAGCAACACAAACGCGTGTGTTCAGTGATTATTGTTGTTTTAAGTAGTTGAATTATTAGTAGAACTTATAATTCATTCCTAGTTGATATGTCCGACCATAATCTTCTCGTTGATACAAAATTTCGCCGCCGGACTGATCATTACCGGTGAAATAACGAAGGTCTGACTCGTCGGTGATATTGATTGCATCAAAGTAGAATGAAAGGTGTTCGTTGAAGTCGTAAGTCGCTTTTATGTCAAAGGTTAATATGTCATCTTGGTAGATATCAGCCCATGTTTTACATTTTTTAGCATCATTTTTGTCTGCTGAAATAGGGCAAGAGCCTACTTGTTCTAAAATATCGGAACGATAATTACTGATTAGCCTAAATGACGCTGTTTTATTCTCCCAACCCAGCGCAATATTAGCGGTAATATCTGCTTGGCCTGGTAACGGCATTTTTTCATAGCGTATGGTGTCATCGAGTTTTGACTCACTACTGACGACGGTCATATTACTTTGCCAAAATAAGCCGTTTTCAAAAAACTGGTTATAACTGAGCTCCATACCATACACGGTTGCTTTATCACCGTTTAAGGTGATATCAACTTGATTTATGACTAAGTCTTGTGGAATCGCGAAGTCAGAAACATGATCAACAGGTAATGTAAGAGGTAGCTCATCTAACCCCATTTGAATACCACTGACATCAACAATGAAGTTATCAATATTTTTATAGAAAACAGCTACTTCAACGAATAATTCTTTGGAAGGATACCAACCAAATGAGGCGTCAAAGTTGTCTGATGTCATTGCGACAAGATTTGGGTTACCAACTTGAAGTGCATTGTCGGGCCCCAAAATATAGTTTTGTAATTCTAATGCACTTTGCCCATCTGGTTCGCTATAACATGTATTGGTTGTGGGGTCGCATAAACTGATATCATCATCAAACCGTGCATATCCTCGTGCTTGTTTAAACGAAGGGCGAGTGTAGCTGGTCCATAAAGAGGTTCTAACTAACATCGTTTCATTTGGTTCATAACGAAGATGCATACTAGGGAAGTATTCACTGTAAGTTATTGATGATTCAGGTAACGGAACTGCAATATCTATGGTATGCTCACCACCAAATGACCAATCGTCATTTTCAAGTGACATAAAACCAGTCGACGAAAACTCGGTATGCGCATAACGCACACCCGTTATTACGCTTACTTTTTCTGATAACTGCAGTTCTGCCATAACATAAGCGGCATACGTGTCCTCGGTGAGTACATAGTCTTCTTTAGTGCTGTCGATTGATATTTCGCCACCGGTGGCATTTTCGCGCGTAATTTTTGTTGAATCAACCATGTACTCAACATCCTGCGCGGACACTAAAGGGTAGGTGAATAAATCACCAGCGGGCACACTATAGTCATAATCGGTAATATTAGAGTTAGCAACAGCGATACAGGTTTCGTTACCATCGCAATCATCAGCATTTATCGTGTAACTCCAACGATCTTTATCTCTATAGTGTTCACGTTCGTTATAGGTGCCTCCAAACTTTATAGAATTTAAAAACTGACTATCAAACTCCTTTTGAAAGTTAAGTTTAAAGCTTGTGATTTCGTCTGTGCGGGTGCTGTCTTCCATGAATAGGTTATCGTATTGCATATTAGAAAGATCGCTTAAATCACCGTCGGCCTCACCAGCAAAAACATCATTGTCTGGGTCAAGCTCAAAACCACCAAGAGCCGCAGCTTCAGAAGGCGTTAATACTTTCGCAGTAATAAAATCACGGCCAGCCTTGCCATAAACGATATTTTCTCGTTCGCGGAATTGCACACGACGATCACCCACTGATTCATCGTCTGTTTTAGAGTAAGCATATTCATAATCTACGCGCCACGACTCAGCAAAGTAGTTTTCACCACCAAAGCTATAGTTGGTGGTTACAGTTTCACCTTCTTGAATAAAATACTGGTTGTAAACATCAATATCTGAAAGTGCAAACTCCTTAGTTTGTGGGTTAACATAAATAACTTCGTCTTCTTGATCGCCATTATAAAAGTTATAAAATTCACGTTGAGCGATATCGTCGTCGGTGTATTTTGAATAATTACCACGAATATAGTAAAAGCTGTCTTCATTTGGTTTGAATTCGACATTCAGTGTGGCATTGGTACGTTTACGATCCGCTATTTCGCGACGGTTTTCGAGCTGTGCAGGGATTAAAATTTCTTCTGCATTTGCTAATTCTGTTTCAGAGAGACCAATACCCCCTTTTAAAAAGTTCATATCACGAGAGCTGTGATGACGTACTTCATCGACTTGTGTTTGTCTGTCTTCATAGCTGGCCGCAAAGCCAATACCAACTTTGTCATCAAATAATAACTGTGTACCATCAATACTAAACTTCGGTGAATGTGCCTCTCTCATTTCATTGTAAGAATCTTGAAGTTTTATTTTCAGTGTATTGTCACCACGGTCATAAGCCGAAATAGCTTTTACGTTTACTGCGCCACCGATTGAGTTTAAGTTCATATCAGGTGTGAGCGTTTTAAACACCTCAATTGCACCAAGAGAGTCACCCGTTATGCCATCAAGACCGACTTTTCGGTCATCACCTGCACCAGAAAGTTCCGCGCCATTCATATTTACCGACACAAATTTGGGACCAAGACCACGTACTGCTACATATTTACCTTCGCCTTCGCTTCTTTCTAAGGTGACACCGGGAACACGACGTAGAGACTCAGCGACATTTTGGTCAACTAAGTTACCTAAATCATCTGTAGCAATCACAGAGCTAAATGCTTTGCTTTCACGTTCCATTGCTCGGGCTTTTAAATCAGCCTGATAAATGCCTGTTACAGCGATGATCTCCATGCCATCATCTTCATCTTGGGCTTTCTTTATCGCTGTTTTTTCATTACTACTAGACGCTGTTTGCGGTACGGGTTTGGTTGTCTGTGCGTCTTGTGCATAGACGGGCAGGGCAACCAAAAGTGCTGCTGCAATACCGCTGAGTTTTATCGTTTTCATTGTTGTTCCTTTTTAAAAGGCTTTTATTGTGTTCTATTTTCTTTTTAAAAACCCATTTGCCACCGGTGGCAAATGAGGGTAACATAAAGTTAACACCGCATTAATTAAACTGTCAATTTTTTAATCAGTATAAAGGCTGGTTTTTTTCTACAAGGTACAAAAAGGTGGGTTTGAATGAAAAGTGAACAATACCGGTTTCGTCGAAACGTCCTATTGCTACTGTTTGGTGCATTGAGTGTGTCACTATTTAGTGCAAATAGTATGGGTCAGTCGTTAACGCCTAGGTCTATTGCCTTTGATGGTGCCGAAGGGTTTGGTAAATTCTCTCGAGGTGGCGCAGAGGGTAAGTTGTATATTGTAACGAGCCTCGAAGACAAAGATGAGCCCGGAACCTTACGTTACGCAATTAATCAAAAGCATCCTCGCGTTATTACATTTGCTGTATCTGGGGTGATTAAGCTGTCAAAAGAATTAAAAGTAAACCACGGTCGAATTACGCTAGCAGGGCAAACCTCTGCGGGAGGCATTACCATTTCAGGTGCGCCATTTACTGTCTCAAATGCAGAGGATGTGATTATTAGGTTTATTCGTTTTCGATTAGGGACATTTAAGGTGGTAGAAGACGCATTAACTGTGCGCAATTCTAACAATGTTATTATAGATCATTGTTCATTAAGCTGGTCTGTTGATGAAACGGGTAGCTTTTACAATAATCGTAATTTCACATTACAAAACTCTATTATTTCATATAGCTTAAACGACTCTATTCATCCTAAAGGAAACCATGGTTATGGTGGTATTTGGGGAGGAGCTAATGCCTCTTTTATTAATAATATAATAGCAAATCATGCAAGTAGAACTCCCCGTATAAATGGACACAGACTAAAATCTCCTTACCCTTACACAGATGAATTTATCGAAGTGAGTAATAATATTATTTTTAATTGGGGACACAATAATGTGTATGGCTCTGAGAATGGGCGATTTAACCTGATAGCGAATTATTACAAACCGGGTAAAGCGAGCAAGCGCATTCAATTTGCGGATATTTGGTTCTCTCCATTCATTAGCAAAAACCAAGCTTATATCGCTGGAAATATTCTAGAAGGGTACCCAGAGTTTGATGATAAAAACTGGTTAGCTGTCAATTATAGAAATAAAAAAGAAGGGAAACGTATCGCCAGCCAAGCAAACAGCCCTTGGTTGAGTGATAAAAAAATTATAGTTGAGAAAGAGTCTGATTTTAAAGCAAAGAATGCGAAGCAGGTGTTTTATGATATCGCACAAAATCAGTTAGCGGGAGCGAATAGAAATGCAAATGGCGTGTTCATAGACAGCGTTGATCAGTTAGTTTATGACCAACTCAATGACAAGCATCCCGTAACAGGGGATGGGTTAATTAATCATGAACTTGACGTTATTCCTAGCTGGCAAGCGTATGAAGCTCAATTTAAAGATGTTGCTGTTGTTCAAGATAAAAATAACGACGGTATTGCCGATAGCTGGTTTGCACAACAAGAAGCGGTGTTAAAAACATTAAACGAATCACAAAAATTAGAATTATATTTAGAGCATTTAGCAAAGTAGTCAATAATTTTTGTTAAATTGGCAGGATTAGGTATTTTACGGATTGGTATCATAGCCTATCGGTAAATGCCGCATAACAAAGGGAGCTATTGCTCCCTTTGTTAAGTTATAAGCATGATTTAAAAACGTCTTTTTGGCACTCTTAGTTGCGAGTCAAATTCGTCAGGGAATAAAATAGTACCGTCATCTTGTTCAGTTGGAAAAACGGCAATCAGTAAGTCATCTTGTTCAAGACCTGGCGTCCAGCGGCTCAACCAATCTTTGACGGGTATCGCTTTGGGCTCGCAATCTTGCCACTCTCCGGTTGCCCAACTTTGTGCAAACTCACGGCTAGGCCAAACGGGTACGCAATCATCGTCTTCATTGGTAAGCATTACACAGCCGTGCTCATCATTAAGGATCCAAATCTGTTTAAATTCGTGAACCATTTCAAACATATAAGCGAGTCGTTTTTTTGTGCCAAGGGCAAGGATTTCGTCTAATTCTGTTTCAACACGTTTTGCAGTTGCATTATTCATGACAAGCTCACTCTTTTTAGTTATACACAGCATTATCTTAATCATAAGGTGATAAATTAATATGACAAGTAATAAAGCGATTATCTCTGTGCAATGAATGGTGGTTAATGCGCCTTCACGGCTATTAACGTAAGCGGCCAGCCATTGGTGCATTCGTTGTTTATAAATTAGATAGTTGTTGGTTCGGTATGTGTTGATTTCGCACTTATCGATTTAGATTTAAGTAACTGAAATCGTTCACTGGAAGGTGGCACCAATGCAAAAGATAAATCATTTATCCACGAAGAATTAATATTAACAGTGACATAAGCAGGGTACACGTGCACTTTTTCTACAACAGTAATCGTGCTGATAACGCTGTGAGTTGGGTTGTCAGGAAGGGGCAAATTTTCGGGATGAGTTAACCTACAAGGTGGGATTATGGGGCAGGACAGTTAATTTAACACTGAGCTGTTCAATGAAGTCATGGTTACTTGCTGTGATTGTAAATATATATTTTCCAGGCTCAGTTGTTTTATGTGTATGTGTAATAAGAGAAAAGTGGTCTCCTAAATTGATCTGCTTTTTTGTAAGATAACTATTCGCTATTGGTGTGGCGACATACAGGTTTAGCGGGCTTTTAACATTTTTTAGCTTGTTGGTTGTGAAGTTAAAGACCACTGTTTGTGTGGCGTTAACAGTGAGCTCTGGTGTAGTACTCTGTAAAATTTGTTGTGTGCTTTTCGTGAAAGAAGAGAGGCTTTCTTCGTCATAGTCACGAGTTAGGAGTTGATGGCGCTCGCTGCTTAAGGCTAAGTTTGCAGTCATTATTAAGCTTAGGTATGTAAGAAGGTGATAAACCGTGAATGTGGAGCTGAACAAGCAGGTTGCCTTTATTTAGATTTAGAAAAGAAGGCCCATAAGGGCCTTCTGCGGGGGATCACAACTTACTTATTGCCACCTTTGCCTTTTAGTTTTGGCATTGGAACAATGGTTTGTTGATATGAGCAATTATCAGTGCCGCTTTCACAAACTTGGTACGTAAACTCTTTTGCTGTTGAGTTAAAACGGTCTGTATAACTTGATTTATGTACATTGGTTACTAATAAAGCACCATCACGATACACATCAATATTCATTTTTTCAGGGGTAGACCACGTAAGTTCTGCAACAATGCGCTCACCACTTGCTGTCGCGTTACCTGAAAGAGTAATCGTTGGTTCAGGAACGGGTTCAGTCACGGTTACATTCTTGGTAATAGTGTGTGTTGCGCCGTCGTTATCTGTCACTGTTAAGGTGATTGCATAACTGCCAGCACTTACGTATGTGTGGGTTGGATTAGCGAAGTTTGATTGCACTCCATCACCAAAGTCCCATGCCCATACTGTTACAGAGCCATCGCTGTCACCACTTAAGTCTGTCAGGGTGATGTTAAGGTCGTTAACCACTACATTAAAGTCAGCTGTAGGGGCGATATTTTCTGGTGCATCTTCAATAATGACTTGAATTTGCTTTTGATCAAATGCCTCTGCAGAGTCGTGCGCAACAACGGTGATTGTATGCGTACCTGCTGATAATGTGTCGGTGCTAAACAGTGGACCAGAACCAATTTTACCATTAAAGTTTGAGTACCACGCTAGGCTTGCGCTGACATTGCCATCTTCAGCATCTGATGCACTTCCGTCAAAAGTAATGCTATCGCCAAGCATAAAGCTGCTACCGCTTGTTGGTGCGTTAATAGTCACAGCAGGGGCTTGGTTTTCTGCTGGCGGAGTCACAATTGCGTCACCATTTGAAGCTGCAATGCTCCAGTTGTTTAGTGTGCCATTCATGGTGTAGCTTGAAGTATCTTCAGCGTATAAACGCCATGTGCCTTTTGTTGACTCGCCTGCGAACTCTATTGGGTTAAAGGTACGAACAAGGTCTTTATTCCAAAATTGACGCCATGTAACCAGTTTAACTAAGGTTCCTTTTGGTGATTGTAGCCACACATTTAAGTATTGAACTGAGTCAAATGAGATATCGACATTAACCTCTAAGCTATCAATTGCAACAGCCGTGGGAAGTTCAATCTCAGTGAATACACGGCCACCCATTTCAGGAAGCGGTTTTGAAGTTGTGTTAGAACCACTCACTGACGTATTAGGAGCTGTCACTGAAAACTCAATGGTTTCTACAGTAGTATGTGCTGCTGAATCAGTAACTGAGACAGACACAACGTGATCACCTAATGATAAATCAGATTGGCTAAATGACGTGCCAGTACCAATTTCTCCATCGATATTCGATACCCACTTGATTGCTGAAGAGATATCGCCATCTTCAGTGTCATTTGCAGACGCAATGAAGCTGATCGTTTCACCATTTAAAAATGCAGCATTATTTTCTGGTGTTGCTACTTTGATGATAGGGGCGAAATCAGTCTCGTTCGTTGGCGCTCCAGAGAGTTTTAGTTGCCAGTTGTTAAGTACACCGGCATCTTGGTTTGCATGGTCTGTAACCTCAAGCGTCCAGTCTCCATAGGCATTATCAAGCTCGTACTCGTAGGTGACAAAATTTGATAACATACGGTCACCACTTTGTCCTTCGCGATCACGTAATACGACTTTATGACCATCAGGAGCGATAAGTGAGATTACTAAATCATCAATCGCTGTATGAGAAATATCAACCACGGCTTCCACTTCAGTGATAATCATGTCGTGAGGCACGTTTATAATACTGGTAGTAGGTGTTGATGGACTGTTATCAGCAATTAGCTGAGAATCTGAATTGCTAAATGTTGTCGTAATTGAGCCTTCAGGCCAAACACGTAAAGTAAGTGGCAGTGTTTTAGTTACATCGCCATTCGTTGCCTCAACATTTAATGCATAGCTACCCGGTTGTGTCTCCGATGAGGTGATCACTGTCATTGTCGTTGCAGAACCTGCAGCAACTGGGTTTTGGCTAAATACAACCTCAGCATTTAGTTGCGGTAAGCTTGAAACACTTAATGTTGCATTACCTGTAAAACCACCGGCAGCTGTTAGATCAATTGTATAATCTTGGCTAATACCTTGGTTTACCGTTGCTGTAATCGGGGTTGCATCCATAAAGAATGAAGGGCCTGTACCACCCGAATCAGCTAATGCATTAAATACATTAAGACGTTTTTCTGTGATTGTTTTACCTGCCAATGAACTTAACGTATCGCCAGTGTTCATTAAAATACTTTTCAGTTGCGCGGTGGTTAGATCGGGGTTTCCTGAAAGCAATAATGCTGCTGCACCCGCTACATGAGGTGACGCCATTGATGTACCGCTGAAAGTATCGTAAGCATTGCCAGGCACTGTAGAAACAACGAATGACCCCGGCGCTGCAATATGTACTTTTTCATCACCCCAGTTAGAAAACCCAGATAAGTTATCGTTGTTATCGGTTGATGCAACAGCCACTACGTTAGGTACATCGTAACCAGCAGGGTAGAAGCCACCGCCATCAATATCTGATGAGTCATTACCCGCTGCGGCAACAAACAGCATATCGGCATTATTAGCGGCTGCGATTGCGTCTTTTAATGTTTGGGTAAAACCACCGCCGCCCCAGCTATTATTAAGAACACGTACATTATTGCCTGCATTTTTAAGGCTGATCATGTAGTCAATACATTGCACACCGTCAGCTAGGGTACCGCCTTGCGAGCCTAAAAAGCTACAACCCACCATGCTCGTGCGCCAGTTTACACCTACAACACCCGTACCATTATTACCTTGTGCGCCAATTGTGCCCGCTACATGGGTACCATGTTGACCTGTATCTGATGGGTTACCGTTATCAAGAATGGCAGATATACCATGTATATCATCAATATAACCGTTGCCATCGTCATCAATACCGTTACCAGGGACTTCATTTGGGTTACGCCAAATATTAGCAGCCAGATCAGGGTGAGAGAAATCAAAACCGGTATCAATAACGCCGACAATCACCGAGCTGTCACCAATGGTATAGTCCCATGCCGCTTCAGCTGAGATTTTTTGCATGCCATAAAGGTTCGCATAGCTTGTGTCATTTGGCACAGCAGTTGACTGTACAAGGTAGTTAGGTTCAGCATATTCAACTAGAGGGTGGTTTTTTAAACCGGCAAGCACAGTATTAACATTACGGCCTTTACCTAGCTTTAATACCGCTAAACGACCATTTGCAATATTTTTAAAACGGTCATCAACACCATCTCCATTGATATCTTTAAATGAAGCACCAAAATTGCGAGCAAAGTCATTGCGTTCTTTTTTTGCGACTTTTTGTTTGAATTTTACAATGACTGACTGCTGGTCATAGTTAGGTGCTATTTTAAGTGGGACTTTATGGTTTGCGTGAACAACAGCAAGGGCTACAGGGCTTAAGCTTGCCAAAAGAGTACCGCTTACTAAAGTGGTAATTAGTTTTGACGCGGTTTTATTTTTCGTTGTCATCATTTGCTCTCCTTTGTGGTAGCAAAATAAATAGGGCATTTAACACGGGCTTACTTAGATGTAATAAGTAAACATAAATTCGTTTTGTATACGAATGTATATATTTATATATCTAAGTGTGTGTAAATGGCAATGAAAATTTATCAAAATATTTACATTTATCTAAGGGTTTAATGTTTTTGTTTTTTAAGTTGTTGATTTAAAATAATTTAAATTGATTAAGAGTTTTATAGTTATTTTGTATTTTTGTGAGTAAATGTGTATATGTTGAGCGGTGAGGTATAAATGTAAGAATACATACTACCTAGGGAGGACTTTTTGCTAGTTACTTTTTAGTGGTTTTTGACGGGGCTCTTAATGCTATTTTCGCACCATTTATTGATGATTCTGCAATAGTGAGTGTGCCATTATGCAGCTCAATAATCTTTTTGGCTAAACTGAGTCCTAAGCCAACCCCGCCAGAGTCGCGGCAACGACTCAAATCTAAGCGCACAAAGGGCTCTAAAACTCGTAAGCGCTCATTGACAGGTATTCCTGGTCCGTCGTCTTCAATACTTATTTCATAACTGTCGATATGGTTTATTAAGGTTACTTTGACTTTGTTTGTTGCAAAGCGGGCGGCATTTCGCACTATATTTGAAACAGCGCGTGTTAGCTGGTGTTTGTCAGCTTTTATTAAACAGGGTTGAGGGCCTTTTTCACAAAGTTCAAAGTCAATATCTGGGTAGAGGTCAACATGTGCTTCAAGCACCTCAGAAAGTAAGTTACCTAATTTAACAGATGAAAGCTGAATTAGGTCGTGATTATTTTCTAATTGAATGAAGTCGAGCGCTTCTTTAATGAGCTTTTCTAGTTCTGATAGACCGTTATTTATTTTTAAACTCAGTGGTGCATTTGCACTTATCAACCCTTGATCTTCAAGCATATCGAATGCTAATTGAACCTTGGCAAGTGGAGAGCGAAACTCATGGGCAATAGCTTGAATTAGCTCTCGTTGTGATTTTATACTTTGGTTAAGTGAGTGATGAATTTTGCGCTGATGTAAGCGGTTTATAAGCAATATTGTTAGTATAAAAAGTCCAGTTAAGCCGGCAATCCATGTGTAGCGGATTAAATGCTGTTGCTCGAGCTCTTTTTGTTTTAATTGTTGGTCGGTTTTTAAAAGTTTAATTTGTTGCTCACGTTTTTCGGCTTCAAAGTGACTCATTAAAAAGGAGATTCGCTGGTCGCTCTGCGAATTAAACATTCCATCATTAATACGTTTAAAGTGTTCTAACGCCAATAGCGCATCAGAAAAATTATTTTGCTGCTTATGAAGCTCATAAATAAATTCATAAGAGTCTCGCATTAAACGTTTATCATCGACATTTTCAGCGATTTTTAATGCTTGTTTTACCAGCTTAATAGCAAAGTCCATCGTGTTATTTAACTTGGCTATTTTGGCATTAACCAGCAGCGCATTTGCTAATAAGGGGTTAACCTGCAAATCGGTTATTTTTGTTAATGCTGGTTTGGCAAACGCCTCTGCATTGATAGGGTCATTAAGCGCAACATACACACTGGCTATATCGATTTTGATTCGGGCTAACATCACGTCATCATTTAGCTCGTTTGCAAGCCCGATGGCTAAATTTAACTGGTGTAAGGCTGCCTCATACTGGTTTTTTCGTAGGTGAACAGTGCCAAGGCTAGTAAGGGTTTCGGCGACACCTAATTTATCTTTTATTGACTCGTAGTAGCCTAATGATCGTTGTAAATATTCGAGGGCTAAATCGTCGTTTTCTAAGAAAAAATAGGTTAAACCAATGTTTCCTAAAACTTGTGCAAGTCCAGGGAAGTCATTTAGTTTTTCTCTGATTTTTAGTGATTTTAATTGGTACTCAAGGGCTAGGCTGTAATTACCGCTGGTGCCATAAACATTGGCAATATTGTTTAACGAGACCGCGATTGATTTTTCTTCTCCAAGCTGAGTTTGTATTTCAAGTGCTTGCTGAAAATAACGTAACGCTTGTTTCGGCTCACCGAGTATTTGATAAATAATTGCGATGTAATTTGTTGTGTTGGCTATACCGTGCTGACTGGGTTGATTTTTTGCCAGTACCAGTGCCTGCTCAAATTGTTTAAGTGCCGAGTGATAGTCAGCTGCGCGCCAATAAATTATACCCTGCATGGTTTTGGCTGTGTATAGACCTTGCTCATAATTGTTGGCCTGTGCAATGGATTTACTTTCATCAGTACAGTGCTGTGCAGCATCATAATCACCAATAGCAATGTAAGCCCAAGCCATATTGTTTAACACTTGAACACGCAGTTTATGATTAGGAAAACGGGTTAATTGCTCGAGTGCTTGCTTAGCAAAATCTAAACTTTTAGTGGGTTCATTATCGCGATAATACTCAACAAGTTGCGTTAAGATTTCGGCTTTTTGTGACGCGTCTGAGGCTATTAGTTTGGCTTCTAAAGAGGCGTTCGTTATTGCTTGCGATGACTGAGCATGACTGCAAATCGGCAGTATCAACAGGCTGACAAAGGTATACGTAATGAGCAAAGCCTTTGGCAAGCGAACCATCTAGTTACCTATCACCAACAAACAAATAACCTTTGCCATGTACCGTTCTTATTCGTGTAGAAGGGGTGTCATCATCTCCTAATTTTTTACGAATTCTTGAGACTCTTAAGTCAATTGTTCTATTGGTACTTTCGTAGCCAAGTTTTGAAAAATGAGTAGAAATAAATTCCCGATCACGAATAACACCCGGTGAGCTTGCTAATAAAGCCAGCAACTCAAATTCAGCCGTAGTCAGATCAATTTCGTGGCCGTGCTTTTTAACGGTTTGATATTTGGTATCAATTTCTAAGTTATCAAATTTAATTAATGATGATTGGTTATTTTCAACAGCTGTACTGATAGGCGCTGACGGTTGAGTGTGTTTATGCTCGTCTCGGCGCAATAAAACGCGAATGCGTGCCAGTAAAACGCGTGAACGAACAGGTTTAGCAAGGTAATCATCCGCACCGGTCTCAAGGCCTGCGACTTCGTCGATATCATTATCCAGTGCTGTGAGCATAATAATAGGGCCGCTGTACGTGCCTTGAATATCAGGGTGACCATAGCGTACGTATCTGCACACAGATAAGCCATCTAAATCGGGCAGCATAATATCAAGCACCACTAGTAGAGGTTGTTCTTCTATAATTCTTTGCGCAGCTTTACGACCATTGGTTTCAATTTGTGTTGAAAAACCATTTGTTTGCAGAAATTCAGCAACTAAGCTTGCTAACTCCATGTCGTCATCGACAATTAATATGTGCTTATTAGCGTGTGTTTCCATTTACGTCGTTCTAATTTATATAACAATAATTTCATGAATATATAAATAATACATTAGATTGTATGGAAATGTATATTGATGTTTTATGTCACAGAATGATTAATAGTGCGAGTGCCGTGAGTTAATTAAGAAGGGCACAATATAAATCATCGGCAAGCAGCTGTAGCGCTTTCGGATCGCTATTAGTGAGCGCATAAGTACGGATACCATAAATACCCATAACTAAAAAGCGCGCCAATTGCTGCGCGGTTTTACTGCTTTTAAATTCGTTGTTATCAAGGGCTTTTTGAATTTGTTCGGCAAGTGTATTTTCGTAGGCATTTAAGTTGCCACGTAGCACGCTGCAAATTTGCGGATCGTTGCCTTCTACCTCTGAAATACTCTTGGTGAGTAAGCACACTTTTGCTACTTCGCCTTTGATACACTCATCAACAATGAGGGACAGATAATTTTTAAGTGTCTCTAAAATAGGCTGTTTATTATGAAATAACGCTGTGAACTGTTGATTACGATCTTTTTGATATTGTTCTATTGCTCTTAAAAATATTGCTTTTTTATTGCCAAAGGCGCCGTACAGCGAACCGGGGTGAAGGCCAGTAACGTGCGTTAGTTTTTGCATGCTGGTTTTAGCATACCCAAACTCCATGAAGGCTAGCATGGCTTGTCTTAACACATAGTCATTATCAAATTCAGCGGTTCTCATTACGTCAACTTTTTGAGGTCATTATTTGCAGTCTACTTAATCTTGAACAAATATTCAAAAATAGCCTTGAATAATGATTCAAGAATCCCTATCTTGAATGTACATTCAAAAATAATTGAGACATTTATGGCTACTGATTTATTAACTCCCTTTAGGTTAAACGACACAATTGAACTGCAAAACCGTGTATTAATGGCGCCGCTTACGCGCTGTATGAGTGATGATGATTTAGTCCCCACTCAAGCAATGGTTGACTACTATGCACGCCGTGCCGATGCCGGTTTAATCATTAGTGAAGCGACAATTATTCGCCCTGATGCACAGGGTTACCCAAATACCCCAGGGCTATTTACCAGCGAACAGATTCAAGGCTGGAAAAAAGTCACCGATGCAGTGCATGCGAAAGGCGGCAAAATGTTTGCTCAGCTTTGGCATGTAGGGCGTGTGGCTCACCCACATTTTTTTGGTGGTGATGTACTTGCTCCTTCGGCAATCGGTGTAGAAGGGTCTGTGCCACGCATGCGTGAATTAACTTACGTGACACCAAAAGCAGCAACCATTGAAGACATTCAAGGTTTAATTGCTGATTACGCTAAAGCGGCTGAAAACGCTATAGAAGCGGGCTTTGACGGAGTTGAAATCCATGGTGCAAATGGGTATTTAATTGATCAATTCTTACACTTCGCTGCCAACCAACGCGATGACCAATACGGTCAAACACCAGAAAATATGTCACGTTTCGCCTTAGAAGTGGTAGATGCTGTAATCGCAGCCATTGGCGCAGATAAAACAGCATTACGTTTATCTCCGGGTGCGTATTTTAATATGAGTGAAGATAACCGCGATAAGGCCGTGTTTGATTATTTATTAACAGCGCTTGAAAGTCGCAATCTTGCCTATCTTCATGCGGGTATTTTTGATGACAGCATGCGTTTTGCAAGCCTTGAAAATAAAACGACATCTGAATACTTACGCAGTGCATATAAAGGTACATTAGTGGGTGTAGGTAGTTATACGTTTGAGTCAGCTAATCAGGCAATTGATAACAACCAATTTGACTTAATCGCGATTGGACGCCCCTTTATCGCAAACCCAGATTACATTAGTAAAGTTACCCATGGTGAAGCATTAACACCTTACAGCGAAGAAATGCTGGCAGAACTTATCTAATCTACCTCTAATACAAAACGCTCAATCAATTGATGAACCGTTGATCAAATTGAGCGTTTTTTAATACTTTCTTATTTGTTAAACAGTTCAGTCTTAAATCTGCCATCAGATTGCATTAATTGTTTAATTGTTGTGTCAAAAATTTTGACCTTAAATGTCACATCACCTTTGCATACTGTGCCCGCTTTTAAATACGAAACCTTGGAAAAACAATGAGCACAGTGAATATAAAAACAAAGCTAAGCCTTGTGATCGCAGCGCTTTTAGCAACATCGGCAAATGCAAACAGTAATAATGAAATTGAAGAGGTCATCGTTGTTGCAAAGCCAACCAGCTATGCTAATAACGTGATTGAACCTGCGATGCTTGAACAACAAAGTTCAGTATCAAGCGTGTTAGGGGTTATTGATAACTTACCAGGTATTAGCATTAACGAAGGCGATGCATTTGGTGGTGACGATTGGTCAACGACCATTTCTATGCGTGGCTTTAGTATTGATGGTAACCAACAACAATTAGGTATGACTATCGATGGTATCCCAAATGGCGGCTCTAACTATGGCGGTGGTGCGAAAGCGAACCGTTATTTAGACAGTGAAAACTTAGCGACAGTCGAAGTAGGACAAGGTACTTCTGATATTGCGTCAGCTTCACTGGAGGCATTGGGCGGAACTTTTAATTTTGTCAGTCAACAGCCTAGCACAGAGCAAAGCACCACGTTTGCCTACACAACAGGCGATTATAATGCCAGTCGTTATTTTGTGAAGCATGAAACAGGCACTGTTTTTAATAACACCCAAGCGTACATCAGTTATTCACAAACTGACACAAGCCGCTGGATAGGTGATGGCAGTAATGGTGGAAAAGACAATCAACACATCGAAGCAAAGTTTGTATCGAACATTAATGACTTAACGGTAACGGGTCGTGTTTCGTATGATGATGTTAGCGAAACGAACTACAATAGCATCAGCATTACAGAGTTTGAACAAAATCCCGAATGGGATCGCTTAACGTGGAACTGGACAGGCATCCCACATTTTGACCAAATGTTCGCCGAAGGTTGGGGGACGTTACGTGAGAACACCCTAGCTTATGTGAAGTTTGATTATGCATTAAGTGCGACATCAAACCTGAGTTTGTCACCTTATTATCATAAAAACTCAGGCCGTGGTGATTGGATCCCTCCTTATTTAACCTCACCGATTGATGCGGATGGTAACTCAACAACAATGGGTGGCGAAAATGCAGGTAGTTATGGGTTTACCGACAGTGAAGGTAATCCACTTGCCCCCGCAGCAGATTGTACAGCTAATTTGGAATGGCCATGGGCATCGGGCCCAGGTTTAAACCCAGCATGCTACTCAGATGATGCAATTCCTGTGATGTCATATCGTCATACTCATTATAAAAAAGACCGTTTAGGTATGACAGGTGAGTATCAAGTTACATTGGGTGCACATGATATTGAAGCGGGCTTTTGGTTTGAACAAACAGACCGTGATGAATCTCGTGATTGGCACAAAGTGATTGATGCACGCGTGTATCATCATTTCGATCAGACTCCATACTGGACACAGTACAAAAACACTTTCGAAACCGACACCTTCAAATGGTACGTTCAAGATTCAATGAACTTAGGTGATTTCACTCTTAACTTAGGTGCTAAACAATATCTTGTTGAGCTTCAGCGTTATAACCATTTTGATGACGAATACTCAGATAAAATTGACAGTGATTCAGACATACTATTCAGTGGTGGTCTGTTATATCAGTTATCAACAAGCACGGAACTTTTCACTAGCTACAGTGAAAATTTTGCCGCAATCAAAGATGGCGTGCTTGAGCGTGACGACTCAACCCTGACTGAAATTGAACCTGAAACCGCAGAAAATATCGATCTAGGTGTACGTTACAGTGATGAGCGTTTACGTTTAACTGCAACGGCTTACAGTATTGAATTTGATAACCGCATTACTTTTATTGCCCCAGGCAGTGATACCGATGGCATTGACTACACCATTGGTACGAATGGTTCTTATATTAATGTCGGCGGTATTGAATCAACAGGTTTAGAGTTATCGGCAAGCTATATGCTAACCGATAAATGGAATCTATATACTTCATATACGTACAATAACTCTGAGTATCAATCGAACGACCCAAGCGCTTACAACAGTGACGGTGAATTACTCGAAACAAAATCTGCAAGCTTTAAAGCCGGTGATGAGGTGATTGACTCGGCGCAGGACTTATTTGTTGTCTCGGCAGATTATTACAGTGGTGATTTCCGCTTTGGTTTATCTGCTAAATACACAGGTGAGCGTTTAGGTGCATGGACCGATGAGCAAACTCGTGCGCGTAATAAAGTAGATGCATACACATTGGTCGATTTAAACATTGGTTATAATACAAGCCTCGACTCTGGAGTATTTAAGTCACTTGATCTTGCATTTGTGGTTAATAATTTGTTTGATAAATCTTATTTATCAGGCGGTACTGGAAATGGTTCTTCATACTTTATCGGTGCACCACGTACTGCTGCATTAACACTTACAGCGCAGTTTTAAATAATACGCCAACTTGAAAACAGCCCATCATTGATGGGCTTTTTAGCAGGAAATATGATGAAAAAATTAATGACAGCGACAGTTGTTTTTGTTGCATCAATATTCAGTGTATGGGCGAAATCGGCCGACAATGTCGTATTAGTGACTCTGGATGGCTTACGCTGGCAAGAAGTGTTTTCGGGAGCTGACAAAGAGCTCATAAATAACAGTGATTTTGTTGAAAATAAAGATGAGATAACCGCACTTTTTTGGCGTGAAAATCAAGCCGAGCGAACTAAGGCACTCATGCCATTTTTTAGCCAAACGCTTACTACACAAGGAGTGTTAATTGGCGACAGAAGCCAAGGCTCATTGATATCGGTGAGTAATCCATGGTACTTCTCATACCCAGGTTACAGTGAGATACTAACGGGAATCGTTGATGAAAACATCGATAGTAACGATAAAATTGCTAACCCGAATAAAACCATTTTAGAACAGCTCAATACATTACCAACATTTAAGGGCAAAACAGCCTTATTTGGTAGCTGGGATGTGTTTCCTTATATTGTTAATCGAAAGCGAAGCGGGGTATTTGTTAATGCCGGCTTTGAATCGTTTGATGCGGTAAACTCTGCAGAGGTGACTTTACTTAATCAGCTGCAAACCGAAATCCCAAGCCCGTGGCATAACGTGCGCCTAGACAGTTTTACTTACCGATTTGCTAAGCAATATTTACTCAATAAACAGCCGCGTTTATTAGTGATTAGCTTAGGCGAAACCGATGATTTTGCGCATAACGGTAAATACGATGCTTACTTAAAGTCGGCTAAACAAAGTGATGCGTTTATTCGAGACCTTTGGCAAACCATTCAACAAACACCGGGTTATAAAGACAACACCACTTTGATTATTACGACAGATCATGGTCGTGGTAGCCATGCTGATGATTGGCAACACCATAGCTCACAGCGTGCTTTAGCGCATTCAGCGCAGGGAAAGCAACGCTTTCCAAACGGTATTGTTGGCTCTGACCATATTTGGCTTGCAGCGATAGGCCCAGACATTAAAGCGAAAGGCTTGATAAAACCTGTCAGTGAGCTTAAACAAGCGCAAGTAGCGGCAACTATCCTGACTATTTTAGGAGAGCAGAGTACGCAAATTAATCCAGCAATGGCATCGCCAATCAAGGAAATTTTAAAATGACTGTAATTAATAGCGTTTTCTCAGGCCTATTGCTGCTAGGTACGGTGAGTGCGATTGCAGCGCCAAGTAAGATTTTGTTTGGCTCATGTGGCCATCAAGACAAACCCATTGCTATTTTTGATGCTATCAACAAAGAGCAAGCCGATTTATTTATGTTTTTAGGCGACAATATTTATGGTGATACTGAAGACATGGCTGTGCTTGCTGAAAAATATCAGCGTTTAGGGCAAAAACCAGGCTTTAAAACCTTACGCGCTAACACCCCAGTGATTGCAATGTGGGATGACCATGATTACGGTGAAAATGATGCCGGCAGCGACTACCCTCAAAAGCAGCAATCACGTCAAATCATGCTCGACTTTTGGCAAGAACCGGCAAATTCAGCACGCAGAACACGCGCTGATGGTATTTACACTTCATACACTTATGGTGAAGGAGAGCGCACAGTAAAAGTTATCATGCCTGATTTACGCTTTAATCGGGCGCCGTTAAATCAGGTGTCAGCCACAACGTACCAACTTGAGCGTAAACCTGCCAAACAAGGGCCTTATAGCCCATCGACTGATAAAAAAGCCTCAATGCTAGGTGAAACTCAGTGGCAATGGCTTGAAAATGAGCTTAAGTCTGATGAAAAAATTAAAATCATCGCCTCGAGCTTACAGTTATTAGCCGATTTTACAGGCTGGGAGTCATGGGCTAATTATCCCGCTGATCGGGAACGTTTATTTGCGCTCATTAAAAAACACAAAGTAAATGGCGTGATAATAGTCAGTGGTGATACGCATTGGGGTGAGTTGTCAAAGTATCAGCAAGGGCTTGATTATCCTTTGTATGAGATGACCAGCTCCGGGCTTACTGAAAAGTGGAAAGACGTCAGCCCAAATAAATATCGTGTTGGTGATTACACTCATGAAGTTAATTACGGTGATTTATCAATAGATTGGCAAACGACGGATCCACGTATTCGTATTGCGCTTAAAGGTATAAATGGTAAAGAGATACTGCACACAGAGTTTGCGTTATCGAGTATTAGCCCGTACCAATAATCGATGCCTGCAACGTGGATTGAGCCATGTTTGCAGGTATTTCTCTCTATCCCATCTAATTAAAATATCTTACACTGTGTCAATTAGTTAGTTTCAAGCAAGGACAGTGTAAAGTGCTGAATATAATTCAATCAAATCGCATGGAAGCACTGCAAGCGCGGTTTCACGCTCTTCTTAAAGTTAATCCGTTAACGAGTCCATTCAAAAAAGAAATTGTGCTTGTGCAGTCACCCGGTATGTCGCAGTGGCTAAAAATAGGCTTAAGTGAACATTTAGGCATTGCCGCACAGGTTGATTTTCCACTGCCATCTAGTTTTATTTGGCAGCTGTATCAGCAACTATTGCCCGATGTGCCCAGTGAATCTCCCTATAATAAAGCAAACCTTGCGTGGAAGCTGTTTGCTATTCTGCCTGATTGTATTGACGAGCCGTTGTATTTACCTCTAAAAACGTATTTAGATGGCGATACTGATGGCCAAAAGACCTTCGCATTATGTGAAAAAATCGCCGATGTGTATGACCAATACCTAATGTATCGTCCACATTGGATTGCCACGTGGGAGCAGGGCACAGATCAACTCGATGATGTTGATATAGGCATAGCACCTTGGCAGCCTGACCTTTGGCGTAGGCTGGTGGCGCACAGTAAACAACTTGGCCAAAGCCAATATCATCGTGCCAATATGCAAGACCAATTACTCGCTGCGCTTGAAACGATGGATAGCAGCTTATTACCCGAGCGTATTAGCTTATTTGGTATTTCGGCGATTGCCAGTAGTCAGCTTGAAGTGTTCCAAGCCATTGCGAAAAAAACGCAGGTGTTTCTGTTTTTCTTCAACCCAAGCGAGCACTATTGGGGTGACACTTTAGATGAAAAAACGGCTGCTAAAATTGCTGCAAAATATGCCAAACGTCCGCACCTAGATGCGCTTGAAGACCACGCAAAAAATCCCGACCATGAGTACTTTTTTATTGGCAATCCGCTGCTATCGTCGTGGGGGAAATTAGGCCGAGATTACTTTGAACAATTATTGCAGCTAGACGCGCAGTGGTTAGATGGTTTTGAGAATGAATTTGATGACACTTTATTATCGCAAATTCACGCTGAAATTTATCAATTAGCGTTTAAAGGCGAATCGCTTACACCCGATAAAGAATGGTTTATTAACGATGAAGGTAAACTGCCAATTAAAGCAGGCGATACCAGTATTGTGCTCAGTGACTGTCACACGCCACTGCGTGAAGTAGAGCGGCTTCATGATTACTTACTAAATTTGTTTAACCAAAACCCACACTTAACGCCGAAAGATATTATTGTGATGATGCCCGATGTTGGCACCTACAGCCCGTATATCGAGGCCGTTTTTGGTGGTGCAGAAGGTCGTCGTTTTATTCCTTATGCGTTAGCCGATTTAGCCATTGAACAAGAAAAGCCTGTACTGAGTTCCTTTGCAAGTTTGGCCGATTTACCTTACTCACGGTTTGGTGTGTCTGACATTCTTGATTTACTGCAAGTCACACAAATCGCCGAAAAGTTTAACTTAGAGGCTCATGAATACGAGCAAATTGGTTTTTGGCTTGAACGAGTGGGTGTTAAATGGGGTTTAGATGCCGCGCATAAAGACAGTTTTGGTCTTCCTGCTATTGATTTAAATACCTGGCAGCATGGGTTAAACCGGTTACTGCTAGGGGTGGCACAACGTGATGAACACCTGCCATTTTCGGGAATTTACAGTGCCGATGAAGTCGAAGGCATGGCGTTAAATACCCTTAATAAATTAATTGAATTTATTGATGTATTGGCTCGTTATAAAGAAAAACTACACGATGATGCACCATTAAACGAAAAAGCCGCGATTTTAAAAGCCCTGCTTGGCGAAATTTACAGTGATGAGGGCGAGCAAAGCTGGGATTTACTGGTACTGCAAAAAGTGCTTGATACGTTCATTAAGCATTACGAAAACGGTGATTACCAAGGGGATGTTTCACAGCGTATTGTTAGCTATTTAGTGAAGCAAGGTATTCAAGAGAAAGGCGTAGGACAGCGCTTTTTAGTTGGGCAAGTGAACTTTTGTACGCTGATGCCAATGCGTGCCGTGCCCTTTAAAGTGGTGTGTATGCTGGGTCTGAACGATGCCGATTACCCTCGTACCGTGCAGCCCATTGGTTTTGACTTAGTGCCGTATTCAAAACGCCAAAAAGGCGACCGTTCGCGTAAACTAGATGACCGGTATCTGTTTTTAGAAGCCATTTTAAGCGCCCGTGAAAACTTATATATCAGTTATATTGGGCGCTCGTGTTTTGATAACCAACCAAGAATGCCCTCAACACTCGTCAGTGAGCTGTTAGAATACATCGCCCGTAGCTTTAAGTTTGACGATGAAAAGGACTGTCACGCAGCACTGCCCGAGGCGCTGATTAATTATCAGCACTTGCAACCGTTTAATCCTGCTTATTATCTCAAGACTAAACAGCCTAAGGTAACACAATTACACAGCTATAACCCGGTGTGGATACCCGCTCAAAGTATTACGCCAGAGCCACAGCAAGACTTGTGTGTATCACCCGAGCAAATTGTTGAGCTAAACCAGTTTATCCGCAGTGTGTGTCAGCCGCACGAAAGCTTTTATCAGCAGAGTTTGGGCTTAAGGTTGCCGCAATTTAATGATATTGCGAAAGATGAAGAGCCATTTAGCCTTGATGCACTGCGTCGCTATTTCTACTTAGATGAAATTTTAGAGGCCAGTATTCTTGAAACGCCACTTAATAAAGCGCAAATCATGCAACGCGGCGAGTTGCCCCAAGCGCATGTTGGCGATTTGGTGTTTGAAAGTATGCAGCACCGTGTTGATGCGTTAGCAGGGCAGGTGAAAGCCCATATTCAAGATGATGAGTTGCTGCCAATTGAAGTCAAAATCACTCTTGAAAATACCACCTTAGAGGGCTGGCTTAACCACATTTACGGGCAAAAACAGGTGTTTTATCGTACCGCAAGCATTAAAGCCAAAGACGTGATTAAGGGCTTTATTCAGCATTTAGCTGCACAGATCATGGGTCAACATGTTGAAACCTTAATACTTGGTTTAGATAAACAAATTAGTTTTTCAGCGCTTTCACAAGACGATGCACGTGGTTATTTGAACGATTGGTTTATGCTCTATAAAGCATTACTTACACGGCCAGTGGCATTTTTTCCGGTAAGTGGCTACGAGTACATTAAAACAAATAAAGACATGGCAAAAGCGAATAATAAATTTGCCCCGCAATATATCGGGGTGGGTGAAGGAGAAAACCCCTATATTCGCCTAACCATTCGGAATCTAAAAGACTGCGAAGACGAGTTTATTCATTGGAGTGAGCTGCTTTTATCGCCGCTGGTTGAATTAGCGCAGGAGGCTGACCATGCAAACGCTTAATCCTATTAGCATGGAGCTTTGTGGGCAAAGCCTGATTGAAGCCAGTGCCGGTACAGGTAAAACGTACACTATAACGGGGTTGTATTTACGTTATTTATTGGGCTTACAAAAAGCGACGCACGAAGATGGCACTGCGCTTTTAAATACCCCGCTCAGTGTTGAACAAATATTGGTTGTTACTTTCACTGAGGCGGCTACCCAAGAAATAAAAGACCGTGTGCGCGCACGCATAATCAATGCCAGAGATGCACTGCTGGGCAAAAATCCTGAAGATGAATTAATTAGTCAAATTATTAATGAAGTTAATGACAAACACGCGGCATTTGATTTACTCGACGCTGCGGCCAAATCAATGGACGAAGCGGCGATTTTTACTATTCATGGCTTTTGTCAGCGCATGCTCAAACAGCACGCGTTTGAGTCGGGTGTAGCGTTTAACTTAGAATTTATTTTAGATGAGCGAGAGCTCATTCAAGAAACACTCAATGATTTTTGGCGTGCCTTTGTATACCCACAGTCAAAAGCGCGCACAGAAGCGATTACTGATATTTTCCCGGTGCCAGCGTCGATGTATCCGCACGTGGTCAGTTTGCTCAGCAAACAAGGGGCGATTATTACCCCTGAATACAACCTTGATGAAATATGGCAAGCACGCGATAACTTTGTCGCAAAAGTACCTGCTTTTAAAAAGGCATGCCGTGACAGTGAATTTATCAATGCTGTAAAAGCGTCTGATCTGAGTGGTTCTAAAACGCCAGGCCGCAAAAACAGCCTTGCAGCGCTTGAAGAATATCTAAACAATGACGACACCTTTTTTGTATTTGGCACCAGCAAGTATTCGTTTGAAGTTTGGAGCACAGAGAATTTAAGCGACCCTGCGAATTATAAGAAAAACGGCAGTTTGCTTAATCACGCAATGACGGCACAGTTTGATGAAATGGCCAAACTGAGTAGCCTTATCAATAACGGTTTGAATATTGCGATAGTGCAATATGCAACAAAATGGGTTGCGAATGCACTTATAAAACGTAAGCAGGAGCAAGGGGTTATCACCCCTGATGATTTGCTAACTAACTTGCATCAGGCACTTTGTAGCGACCAAGGAGATGTGCTAAGCGAAAAAATAGCGGCCTTATTTCCTGTTGCCATGATAGACGAATTCCAAGATACCGACCCAGTGCAATACGGTATTTTTAGCCGCATTTATAACGCCAAAAATACCACACTCGCTATGATAGGCGACCCAAAGCAGGCTATTTATGGTTTTCGTGGTGCAGATATTTTTACCTATATCGGTGCCAAAAAAGCGGTTGTTGCGCAAAAACAATACACATTAGACACTAACTTTCGCTCAAGTGAAGGGGTGGTCGAGAGTGTAAATCGCATTTTTTCTAAAAACGCTAATAGCTTTATTTATAACGATGCGATTCCGTTTCAAGCAGTTCATGCAAAGGGGAAGCCTGAAAACAAAGCGTTTTTAATCAATGGCGAAACCACTAATGCATTTGAGTTTTCAGTGTTTGTTGATGAATACGCTCAGGCTAATAATAAGCCAACCAGCAAAGGGGTTGCCCAGCAGGCGCTTGCCCAGCACTACACGCAAAAAATCACACGCTTACTTAAGCAGGCGCATTCAGGTGAAGCCACAATTGCTGGCAAAGCGGTCACCGCTGCCGATATTTGTGTATTAGTGCGAGATAGAAACGAAGCACAACTGATGAAGTCGGCGTTGAGTGAGGCAGCCATTGCCAGCGTGTATTTATCTCGCGATAGCGTGTTTCAGCAAGAGCTTAGTCATCATTTATTAAACTTTTTAACTGCGCTTCATGGTCAGTACGATGAATCATTATTGCGCGGCGTACTGGCAGGCCCCTTGTTTTGCTTAAGCTATAACCGTATTTATTCGCTACATGAAAACGAAAGCGAATGGCAAGAACATTTAAACTTTTTCGCTCAGCTTTCACATATTTGGCATAAGCAAGGTGCGATGGCGATGCTTGAGCGCTTACTGAGCCACAATCAACTCGCTGCACGCTGGCAGGGGCTTGGTTATAACGTGGAACGTTGGCTGACAGATTTTCGCCATTTAGGTGAAATCTTGCAGCAAAAGCAAATTGAACTAGAAGGCACTCACCGATTATTGCGCTGGTTTGCGCAAAAGGTCAGCCAACAAGAGGGTGAAGCGGTGCAAGTTCGTCTTGAAAGCGATGCCAATTTAGTAAAAATCGTCACGATGCATGCTTCAAAGGGCTTGGAATATCCGATAGTGTTTATGCCGTTTGCTTGTGGCTACCGTGAAACCAAAGAAGCGCTTTATCATCATAACGGAAAACTGGTTTACGACCTTGCTAACAGTGATGAGGCCTTACAAAAAGCAGAGCAAGAACGCTTAGCTGAAGACTTGCGTTTATTGTATGTGGCGTTGACCCGTGCTGTACATTTTTGCTCAGTCGGTGTGTATAACATTGCACAAGGGCGCAGTAATCGCCCTGGTATACAAAGTACCAGTATTGGTCATGTACTGTTTGCAGGGGAAGAAATTAAATCGGCTGATGAGTGGCACAGGTTATTAAGCGATTTTTGTGCTCAGTCGGCGCATATGCATCTTGAAGCTTTTACGCAACCCGATGAGGTCACTGTGCTTGACCTAACAAGCACAGATGCTGAGCAGTCATATCAAGTCAACACACTCGAAACCCACATTGAACGAGATTGGCGTTCAACCAGCTTTAGTGCATTAACCTTTAAAAAGCAGACTGATCATATTGAACTGGGGCGCAGTGATGAAGATCACGAAAAAGATGAATTTTTAGCGCAGCAAGCAGTGCAACTAACCCCCTATAGTTTCCCGAAAGGTGCGAAGCCGGGCAGTTGTTTACACGAAATATTTGAGCAATTGGATTTTACAGATCCCTATGCATTGAAACGACCTAACAACGAGCGTGACGACCATGCTCTTGATAAGGTAATAACAAAACTGTTTGCCAAGTATCACATTGATGATAGTTGGGAGGCAATGACCGAAAGCTGGATCAATGCCGCTTTAAAGTGTCCACTAAACGATAAAGGGCTTTGTTTATCGGCGCTTTCGCCTGAAGTGTGTTTAGTCGAAATGGAGTTTAATTTACCGTTATTATCGCTTTCAAGTGATAAGTTAAATCAAATTTTGGTAAAGCATTTTGGTTTACCGGGGAAACTCGACTTTACTGATGTGCAAGGTTTACTAAAAGGCTTCATCGATTTAATTTTTTGTTGGCAGGATAAGTATTACATTCTTGATTATAAGTCGAACTTTTTAGGCAACAGCGCAGCTGATTATCAACATGATCAGCTTGAGCAAGCGATGAGCAGTCACCAATATCATTTACAGTATTTGATTTACACTGTTGCACTGCATCGCTTATTACAACAACGTGTTAAAGATTACGACATAGAGACCCATTTAGGCGGCGTGTATTACACCTTTTTACGGGGCATGAGTGATGGACAAGGGGTCTACTTTAATCAGCTTACAAAGCAGCAAGTACTTGAGCTGGATAGTTTATTTGCACGAGGAGCAATGTTATGAGTCAGATGACATTTGGCTTTGATGAACGTGAACCAGAGCAACCTCGCAAACACAAAGAACCGTTAAAGGAGCCTGTACAGGCATTAGAGGGGACTGAGGTTGAAAAGAAAACACAGCCCTTACTGGACTTTTTGTTAGAGACGAAACGTATTCGCTTAGTGGATGTAAAACTTGCAGAGCTTTTAATAGGCACTGATACCTCCCAGAAAAATGAGGTGTTCTACCTTATTTTGTTGCTTGCCGTCGCTCAGCAAAGCCAGCATAGTTGCTTAGATTTAAACGCTATTAATTGGCAAAATCCGTTTACAATTAGAGAACAGGCAGTATCAGACGCAAGCATTGCTGCACCTGATATTATTTCGCCGTTTTCAGAAAACTATGACGCGCAGCAAGCTGAAACACAGCTCATGGCTGCAGCTTGTGTGGGTGATGACAAGCCACTGCTGCTGTTTGCTAATAAGTTATATTTTGCGCGATTAGCTCAGTATGAAACTGTGTTAGCGTCACGTTTGAGTCATTTGGCCGCAAAACCACTAAATATCGATGAAACGGCGTTAACTGCGCTTTTGACAGAGTATTTCCCTGATGAAGCTCACCGTGAAGACCCTGCAGATCCTATTAAAACGTTAAATTGGCAAAAAGTAGCGTGTGCCATAGCCGCCACCAAAGGCTTTAGTGTGATTACCGGAGGGCCAGGCACCGGTAAAACCACAACTGTCACCAAATTATTAGCTATTATGCAGTCGTTGTATGCCAGTGCACCGTTGACAATTAAGTTGGTTGCACCCACGGGTAAGGCCGCGGCTCGTTTAAGTGAGTCAATTTTGGGAGCGAAGCAAAAACTCAGTATGATCCCAAAAGACATCGCACCGCTTATTCCTGAAACGGCACAAACGATTCACCGCTTACTTGGCGTGATTCCGCACACGAATAAATTTCGCCATAACAAACGTAATCCACTGCATTTAGATGTGTTGATCATTGATGAAGCCTCCATGGTTGATTTATCGTTAATGGCAAAATTAATTGAGGCGCTGCCAAGTCATGCTCGGTTAATTCTGCTGGGAGATAAAGACCAGTTAGCCTCAGTTGATACTGGCAGTATTCTCAGCGATTTATGCCAAGGATTAACACTTGAAAAAATGCCCGCCTACAGCCAAGCGCGGGCAGAGCAACTCAATCGGGTGTGTTTTAATAATCGCGCCGTGCTTTCACACAGTAAAGACAGTTACTTGTTAAGCGACTGTATTGCGTTTTTACAGCAAAGCTACCGTTTTGACGGCAAAAGCGGCATAGGTCAATTAGCGCAAGCTGTTAATACCAATAGCCAAGGGTTACTTGGGTATGTTGAGCAAACGGTGAACGAGGGCGGCTTTAGCGACCTTAAACTTAATTACAATGTGATTAACAAACCGATTGAGCATTTTGTTCAGTTAGCAGCCCAGCATTATCAGGCGTATTTAACACTGATACGCGAAGGTGCTGGGGTGGCTAAAGTGCACAATGCTTTTTCTGACTATCAATTACTGGCAGCGGTGAAAGAGGGCGATTATGGCGTAAACAGCCTTAATCTTCGAATTGAAAAAGCACTGTCAAAACAAGGGCTTATTTCACCATATCAGCGCCATTACTTGGGCATGCCCATTATGATCAGCCAAAACGATTATCAGTTAAAACTGTTCAATGGTGATATTGGTATTTTAATGCACGATGAGCAAGGTCAACTAAAAGCAATGTTTATTGATGAGCAAGAAAACATTCGTGCTTTTTCGCCAGCTCGTTTACCCGCTCACGATAAAGTGTATGCCATGACTATTCATAAATCGCAGGGCTCTGAGTTTGCGTATACAGCGATGATTTTACCGCCAATAAATCAAGCAAACCAAGGGATTAACAGACAGCTTGTGTACACGGGGATCACTCGTGCAAAAAACACCTTTGAGCTGGTGGCAGATAAAAACGTGTTACTAATGGCAATGAATAAATCAGTTACCCGAGCATCGGGTTTATTCGATAGGTTAAAACATGCAGCTAGTTAGCGTGACTGATGAGCATTTAACTAAGCTAATGGGTTGGTTTAACACAGAGGCGGAGCTGCGTATTTGGTCTGGGCCATTTTTTAACTTCCCATTTGATGCACACAGCTTTAAACAAGATTTAAATCTTGATGAACTGAACTCATACGCGCTGGTAAATGATGAGGGCCAGATGTTGGCTTTTGGCCAATATTACTTACGTGAAGGATGCTGTCATTTAGGACGTTTGGTCGTGGCTTTGAATATGCGGGGGCAAGGGCTTGCAAAAATACTGATTAATTTATTAAGCGAGCAAGGCAAACAGCAATTGCACTGTAATACAGTGTCGTTGTTCGTATATACCCACAATACCTTGGCCATTGCAGCTTATAAAAAATTAGGCTTTCAAGAATCCAAGTACCCAGCCCTAATGCCTTTGGCAGATTGTATCTACATGGTTAAATAAAAAGAGCCGATTAGTTCGGCTCTTTTCACAAGATTATTATTTAAGGTAATAAACTATTTAAGGTAATCAACTATTTAAGGTAATCAACCACTAATTGCGTCATGGCGTTGACACCCAGTTGTAATGCTTTCTCGTCTGCAAAAAAGTGTGGTGAATGGTTACTAGGCGCTGTTACGGCATCTTGACCTTTTGGCGTAACTCCTAAAAAGAAGAACATTCCTGGTGTTTCTAAGGCATAGTAACTAAAGTCTTCTGCCCCTGTTATTAATGGCGTTGTGATCAGGTTTTCTTTGCCAACCACACCTGCAAGTGTTGGTGTCATTTTCTTGGTTAATTCAACATCGTTCACGGTGACTGGGTAACCGTGATCAATGTGAACATGCGCTTCTGCGCCACCTGATTCAGCCACCATCTCGGCGGTTTTAGCTAAGCGTTTTTTAATATCAGCACGCATGTCTTGATCAAAAGTACGAATTGTACCGACCATTTCAACTTGATCAGGGATTATATTATTACGTACACCCCCATTAATGGCACCAAAGGAGACAACAGAAGGGGCTTTCGTTACATCAACTTGGCGTGATGCAATGGTTTGCGTTGCCATAATAATTTGTGATGACGCGACAATGGGGTCAACCCCATTCCAAGGACGCGAGCCATGAGTTTGGCGACCTTTTACGGTAATCGTAAATTTATCGGCGCTGGCCATTAGCGGTCCTTCACGAAAACCAATTTGCCCTGTGTTTAGTGAGCTGGTGACATGTAAACCAAAGATGGCTTCGGGTTTTTCTTTAAATAAGCCTTCTTTTAGCATTAGTTCAGCACCCCCTTCTTCGCCATCGGGTGCACCTTCTTCTGCAGGTTGGAATACAAATAGAATATCGCCAGCGAGATTATCTTTAATTTTTACCAAAGACTCAGCAGCAGCCATTAAGATTGCGACATGATTATCGTGGCCACAGGCATGCATAACACCCACGGTATTACCTTTATATTCAGTTGTTTGTGTTGATGCAAAAGGTAAATCAACTTGCTCTTTAACCGGCAGGGCATCCATATCTGCACGAAGCGCGATAAGTGGCCCTTTTTTGCCGCCTTTTAATTTGGCCACCACACCGGTGTGAGCTACGCCTGTTTGCACTTCTAGTCCTAATGAGCGAAGGTGTTTAGCAACATACTTGGCCGTTTCAAATTCACGATTGCTCAGTTCTGGATATTGATGCAGATGGCGGCGCCATTTTATGACCTTTTCACTGACACTTTTATTGGCTGATTTAAGTTCTGTCTCTATATCACTGGCAAATGCAGGAGCAGACATAGCACTGAGCAGTAAGCTGGTCGAAAGTAGTTTGTTAAACATCCTGTATCCTCTTATTATAAGTAATTGCACTCATAACAATGTAAGTATAAATAATTGAATGAACAAGACCTTTCGATAATTAACCACGATAAATGGTTTAAAAATCGCAGCCAAGAGTTTAAGCAACACTTACTTAAAAACGCTAAATTAATCACGTGTAATGCAGGTGATGCCTTATTTTTGCGCGGTGATGAAAATACGGGTTTGTATTGTGTAATAAGTGGGGTGTTACGTGTATCGGGCGTAAACAAACAAGGTAAAGAAGCGGTGCTTAGTTTTGTAACAAGTGCCATGTGGTTTGGTGAAGTGGCGCTTTTTGATGGCGGCAAACGAACCCACGATGTGTATGCCCATACTTCAGTGCGCCTTATACATGTGTCTGAACGAGCACTCACTCAATTGCTGAACGAACACCCGATATACTGGCATGACTTTGGGGTGTTATTAACCGAGAAAGTGAGAAGTTTGTTTGATTCTTTAGAAGATCATGCGTTACTTACGGCAAAGCAAAAAGTCAGTAAGCGACTGTATATGTTGTGCCACTCATCGGGGCAAACTAGGTTGCCACTTTCTCAGCAACAACTTGCCGATATGACTTATTTAACACGGCAAACAGTGAATCAAATATTACAATCATTGCAAACAGAGTCAGTTATTAGTCTTAAGTATCAGATAGTTGAAATAGAAAATATAGATAAACTCTTAGCTCAATGTTAGCTTGGAACTAAAATTGCTACATCTTTTCAGACAAGTTTAAAGGACGATTACGTGTGGCTATTACTTTTCATAACCAATATAAAGCTTATCATTACTCAGGCACTAATAAACTTGAGCGAGCACTGGATGTATCAGAATCAAAATTGATGCCTCAAACGTCTTCTGATGCACAAAGTCTATTAAGAAAACAACCCGAACCAAGTTCATTTTTAGAGACAGCAAACGAAGCTCTTGTTTATCGGCGCTTAGGGGTAGATAAAGAGAAAATCGATGAAATCAAAGCGCAAATAGAAAAGCTTGCGGAACAAATGCAACAACAAGGTGCAGATACCAAAGCACTGCAAGAAAAAATGAATGAGTTGCAAGGCATGCTTGATGAAGAATATCAAAAAGGACGCGAGCGCATGGGTATGCAGCCCGAAGCCGAAAAAGGCAAGGTCATCGATGCGCTAGTTTAATGTAGTTACTTTAAAATGTCGGCTAGATGACATTCTTAGTGGTAAATTTTCTGCTAATCTGAGTTTTGAACACAGTTTTGGCAGGAATAATAATGAAAACTCTCAAACAACAGCTGAGCAATTACGCCCTTTATCACCGTTCAAAACGCAATATCTATACACATTTTATTGGTATTCCCTTGATTGTGTTTGCCATTATTTGTTTATTGCAACGCGCAACAATCATACTTGAACCCGTTACGTTAACAGTGGCAAGTATTGTTATTGCGATTACGTGCCTGTATTACTTAATGCTCAGTGTTTCTATGGGGCTAATTATGGCTGTGTGCTTTGCTTTATTGAGCATTATTGCACAGCCTGTCGTTGTGCTTTCAACATCAATGTGGCTGGCTGTGAGTGTGGGCTGCTTTGTGGTGGGTTGGCTATTTCAATTTATGGGTCATTACTATGAAGGTAAAAAACCCGCCTTTGTTGATGACATTATTGGCCTCGTTATTGGACCCTTATTTGTTGTCGTAGAAGCCTTAATCATACTTGGTTTTTATAAAGATGTTGCTGATTACATTGAGCAACATGCAGGTCCACATAAAGCGTAATAACAGCAATAATAACAATAAGAAAAGGAACACACATGAATTTAAAAGATAAAATAGTTTGGGTTACGGGGGCATCATCAGGTATTGGTGAAGCACTGTGTGAACAATTGGCTGCAAAAGGGGCAATCTTGGTTTTATCTGCCCGTAATGAAGATAAATTAAAAGCGCTAAATGCACGTTTAGGCGGAATGCATCATGTTGTACCACTCGATTTAGCAGAGCCTGAGACGCTGCTTAAAGAGATGCCTGCGGTTGTTGAACGTATTAAGCGTATTGATGTGCTAATTAATAACGGCGGGGTGTCGCAGCGCAGTTTGTTTTTAGAAAACGATTTCAGTGTGTATCGCCAGTTAATGGAGGTGAACTACTTTGGCCTTATTGCATTAACGAAAGTGGTCGTGCCGCAGATGGTTAAACAAGGTATGGGCATGGTTGTATCGATAAGCAGTGTGGCGGGTAAAGTTGGCTCTAAATTCAGGACCGGTTACTCGGGCTCAAAATATGCGGTTGTGGGGTTTATGGATTGTTTGCGTGCTGAACTGGCAGATAAAAATGTCAATTGTTTAACAATCTGTCCCGGGTCAATCAAAACAGCCATTGCGCATAATTCGTTGGATGGACAAGGTAAACCACAAAATAAACCCGAAGAATCGATTGAAAATGGGATGGATGTTGGCAGAGCTGCTGCGAAAATGATCAAAGCCATAGAAGCGGAAAAGGATGAGGTTGTCGTTGGTGAAGGGATCAGCGGTTTAGCGCCGACAATTAAACGCTTTTTCCCTCGCTTTTTTAATCGACTAACGGCACGAATGAATTACCGGTAAAAGCAAAAACGTGACCGTGAATGATTATTAATTAAAAACACGCAATTAAATTGCGTGTTTTTTATACTGTGAGGTGAAATTATTTGCACTTTAATCGATAAAAGGCATGCGTTAGCTATGGTTAAACGGGGATGTATTAGCATACAATGGAGAAAAAGTAGTCCAAACAAGAGAGAACAACAATGGCCGCATTTGGTACTGTATTTATGCCACACATGATCCAAGCACGCTTTGCAGACAACACATGGAGTGAAAGCGCGCTGGTCCCATCTGATAAAATCGAATTACACGCAGGTGCTCACGTATTACATTATTCAAGCACGTGTTTTGAAGGATTAAAAGCATTTCGTCACGAAGATGGCTCGGTCTATATCTTTCGTATGGACGCAAATATTGCCCGAATGAAGCAAAGCTCAAAGCTATTAAACTTGCCTGATTTTGATGAAAGTATGCTTGAGCAAATGATCAAAGACATTGTTAAAGAGTACGCAGACGAAACGCCAGTCCCGCCGGGTTCAATGTATATTCGTCCAACCCATATTGGTACAGAAGCGGCAATTGGTAAAGCGGCTGCGCCTTCAATGAGTTCATTACTGTATGTGCTTCTTTCGCCTGTAGGTGATTATTTTGCAGGGGGTGCAACAGCACTTCGTGTATTACTTGAAGAAGACGGCATGCGCTGTGCGCCTCATATGGGTATGGTAAAAAGTGGTGGTAACTACGCCAGTGCATTAGGGCCTATTTTACAAGCTCGCTCTGAGCATCAGGCTGACCAAATATTGTTCTGCCCAGGTGGTGACGTACAAGAAACGGGTGCTGCCAACTTCATTCTTATTGATGGTGATGAAATTATCACCAAGGCACTTGATAGCACTTTCTTACACGGTGTTACGCGTAATAGTATTTTAACTATTGCCAGAGATTTAGGTATGACGGTGTCTGAACGCAACTTTACCGTAAGTGAATTACTAGAGCGTGCCGCTAAGCCAGGTACTGAAGCTGCGCTTTCAGGCACTGCTGCAGTGCTGACGTCTGTTGGTACACTTATTCATAACGACCAAGAGTTTAAAGTAGGCTCGGGCGAGCCGGGTGAGAAAGTGGCGAAGTTACGCCAAGCATTGAATAATATTCAATGGGGTAAATCACCGGACAACCACGGTTGGTTGACTAAAGTATAGGCACCCTTTTTATTGCAGAGCCACGCACTTGCGTGGCTTTTTTATTGGTATTTTACATTGGTTTACAGCCTAGGCTGTGTTTAACCGCAAATTGCTAGACTTTCTATTTCATTAACTCTATTTTCTGTTTGTTAACAATAACTAAAAAGTATGAAGATTATGATTAAGAAGACGCTTGCATGTGCAATTCTAATTGCACTGGCTGGTTGCAGTGAATCAACCACAACGAAGACAGAACAAACAGTAAAAACCGCAGAGGTAAAAGCTGCCGTGAATTATCCTGAAACTAAAAAAGGCAATGTTGTTGACGAGTATTTCGGTGAAAAGGTTGCCGATCCTTACCGTTGGCTTGAAGACGACATGAGCGAAGAGACGGCGCAATGGGTTAAAGCCGAAAATGAGGTGACATTTTCTTACCTAAAGAATATTCCTTATCGAGATGAATTAAAAACGACTCTCGAAAAGCTAATGAACTATGAAAAAGTCACTGCGCCGTTCACTGAGGGCGAGTACACCTATTTCTACAAAAATGATGGCCTACAAAACCAATACGTTGTTTACCGTAAAAAAGGTGACTCAGAGGCTGAAGTTTTCCTTGACCCTAATACATTCAGTGCTGATGGCACAACCTCTATGTCGGGATTAACGTTTACCGAAGATGGCACGCTAGCAGCGTACCAGATTTCAGAGGGTGGAAGCGACTGGCGTAAAATTATTATTATTGATACTGCCACTAAGCAGCCTATTGAAGAGGCGTTAGTTGATGTGAAATTTAGTGGTATTTCGTGGTTAGGAAATGAAGGTTTTTATTATTCAAGCTACGATAAGCCAAAAGGGAGTGAGCTGTCGGCTAAAACTGATCAACATAAAGTGTATTATCATAAGCTTGGCACTTCTCAAGCGGATGATCAGTTAGTTTATGGTGGCACAGAAGAACAAAAACATCGTTATATTGGGGCTGCTGTTACCCGCGATAATCGCTACTTGATCATCTCGGCAAGTACCTCAACATCTGGTAATAAACTGTTTATTAAAGACTTATCTAATCCAGATAGCGAATTGGTGACAATTTTAGACAACACAGATTCTGATACATCCATTATTGATAATGATGGCAGTAAATTGTATTTGGTAACAAACTTAAATGCACCGAATAAACGTGTTGTGACAGTTGATGCGAATAATCCAAGCCCAGAAAACTGGCAAGATCTTATTCCCGAAACAGACAATGTATTGAGCCTGACTAAAGGGGGAAATTACTTCTTCGCTAAGTATATGGTCGATGCTATCTCGCAAGTTAAGCAGTACGATAAATCAGGTAAGTTAGTACGCGAAATCAGTTTACCAGGTGTAGGCACAGCCTATGGTTTTAGTGGCAAGCATGACGCTGACACGCTGTATTATTCTTTCACGAATTACACGACGCCGGGTAACACTTACTCATTTGATATTGAGTCAGGGCAATCGGATGTATATCGCAAGTCGGGTGCTAAATTTAACAGCGACGAGTACGTGTCTGAACAAGTGTTTTACACATCGAAAGACGGCACGAAAGTACCGATGATTATTTCGTATAAGAAAGGCACTGAACTTAACGGTAAAAATCCAACGATTTTATATGGCTATGGTGGCTTTAATGTAAGTTTAACACCAAGCTACAGCCCAACAGTTGCAGCGTGGCTTGAGCACGGTGGTGTGTATGCAGTTGCTAATATTCGTGGCGGTGGTGAATATGGTAAACAGTGGCACATTAATGGTACACAGCTTAAAAAACAAAATGTATTTGATGATTTTATTGCGGCTGCAGAATATCTAAACGATAAAAAATACAGCTCGCCAGACTATTTAGCTGTGCGTGGTGGTTCAAACGGTGGCTTATTAGTTGGTGCGGTTATGACCCAGCGCCCAGAGCTATTCAAAGTAGCATTACCGGCTGTTGGTGTACTGGATATGCTGCGCTATCACACATTTACAGCGGGTGCAGGCTGGGCGTATGACTACGGTACTAGTGAACAAAGTAAAGAGATGTTTGACTACTTGAAAGGGTATTCACCTGTTCATAACGTAAAAGAGGGGGTAACGTACCCTGCAACGCTCGTGACGACAGGCGATCACGATGACCGTGTTGTACCTGCTCATTCATTTAAATTTGCCGCTGAGTTACAAGCAAAAGGTGCAAAACAGAACCCTTACCTGATCCGTATTGAAACTAACGCGGGTCATGGCGCGGGTACACCAACCAGTAAGATTATTGATCAGTACGCTGATATCTATGGTTTCACGCTTTATAATATGGGTGTTAAATCACTTTAATTTAATGAGTGGTAACAAAAACGCCGAGCAAAATTGTTCGGCGTTTTTTGTTTTAAACGATCGTTTTTAAACGCGTATTTTATAAATCGATTCCCAAAGCAAAAATCATTTTATAGTCTTCCTTTTCAGGCACCACGGCATTCTCGTCGGCAATCGGGTCTGCTAAGTAATCCCAAACCAGAGAGATATCAAAATCAATGTCGTCAGTAATATCAATCTCGAAACTTGCCATAGCGTATTGAGAATCTCCTCCTGTATCACTTTTGGCCGTGAGGTAGCGATAATTGAAGGTAAAGTCGATTTTTTTAGTAAGTTCATGCTCAAAATTAGTGCCAATAAAGTAAGACATTGACGCATTACTTTTGTCTTCACCGGTGGTGACAGTATCAAATTCAGTTTTTTGATATGCAGGGCCAGTTGAAAAATCCCACTCAGTTTTGTCGGTATCCATCACGTAATAACCGACACCTGCGCCTACAGTGTATTTATTAGCAATGTTTTGAAAAGGGTCACGGTAATATTCAAAAAAGATAGGACGGAAATACATTTTTTGAGTGTAAAACCAGTCGAACGTGCCATTGGCTCTAATGTTGTTTTTAGTTACTTGTTCATCGCTGGTGGTACGGTAGCCTAAAAACTCGGCTAAAAAGCGACTCGATGCCGTACGACGTTTAATATCGGCTCTGGCAGAGTATTCTGTTTGGTCTGTATTACCTCGCGATAAATCAGCACCCAAGGAAATTTTTACTGTCCACGCGCTGAGCTCACTGTCGATTGAAGGGGCAATCGACACTAAATCACGATAGCGATACTTTGCCGGTAAGTCACCGACCTTTACATAACCGCCTGATATATTGAGTGTGCCACTGAGTTCTGTGCCGTCGTTAAAGCGTACGGTGTGATGGCGGTCAGAGACAATCATATAGATATCTTCACGGTCAATTACGAGGGTGTCGAGTACATCACTGTCAAATTCAAGCTCTTTATCGTACATCGCGATAAGTTCACCTTTGAGCCATTCACCTGAGTTGAGCCTTACCCAGTCAAATTGACTGGCATCTTTAATGATGACACCACGCTCTTCTAACAGTGGATCAGGCAGGGATTCATTTGCGAAGCAAGTTAAAGGAGAGAGTAAAAGCGTGCTAATAAGCAGGTGTTTTTTGAGCATTATTCCAATCCATGTTTAATAAAATGCGAAAGAAAGTTGTTATAGTAATTAGGTACTAATTAAATACTAGCTCAATATTTTACCTCTTCAAAGTCCTTAAGCAGAGGGTAAAAATAGGCGTTGATAGGTTTTATATGCGTATTCGTCACTCATCCCCGATAAGTAATCGCAGATAATACGCATTGCGTTATCACCTTGTTGGTGTGCATTTAGCCACATTTCTTGGGTGGTTTCTGGTAGTAAACGCATTGGATCACTTGCAAACGCACTGAACAGTTCAATGAGTAAATTTTGCCCTTTAAATTCAACTTGCTGCATTTTCGGTTCACGAATTAAACGTTTAAAAACAAAGTGCTTTAACACATTAAGAATGCTTGCAAATTCATCGGGTAAACTAACCGTGTACTGCAAGATTTCTGATTCGAAATCAGCATTTTGCACCACTAAATTGGCGTGGATTATAAAAGTATTAACAAGCTCACCGATGGCATCTTTTCGCTCATATTCATGGTGTGAAAAAAGGCGCGCCGTAATAGAGCTTAAATGCGTTGTTAACCATGGTGAGTTTAGTGCTTGTAACTGCGTTAATGCATGGTTTTGCCAATCAGCTAATGTGAGTACTTCTGTGGCGATAGCATCTTCCAGGTCATGAACAGCATAAGCTATATCATCGGCAAGCTCCATGATGGCAGAGTCAATCGATTTATAATGTGTTTTTGCTCTGAATTCATCAACGTTATAATGGCGACTTAAAATGTGCTGGTCGTTTTTTGATAGTGGCGCGACAATCCAATCAAACACATCTTTGTCGTCTTTGTATAAGCCTTTTGCAGGACGCCAGTGATCAGCTTTAATAAAGCTGCGCTGCTCAGAGAGCGGTGGAATGGTGTGCCATAAGTCATCAATAAAAGCGGGGTATTTTATAAAACCAAGCAAAGTGCGGCGTGTTAGGTTCATACCATAGCCATTGCTGTATGGCTCAAGCTTAGAAACAATTCTTAGGGTTTGCGCATTTCCTTCAAAACCACCGTGTTCACGCATCATGTAATTAAGGGCTATTTCACCACCATGACCAAAAGGAGGGTGCCCAATATCATGAGCAAGGCACAAGGTTTCAAGTAAGCTACCACTGGGGAAATGGCTAAAATTTGGGTGTTGTTTTTTAAGGTGGCGCAGTAGACCACTGCCTATTTGTGCGACTTCAAGAGAATGGGTGAGGCGAGTACGATAAAAATCGTTTAGGCCAATGCCCATTATTTGAGTTTTAGCTTGTAAACGTCTAAATGCTGCCGCGTGAATTATACGAGAGCGGTCAACCTGCCAGGCAGTGCGGTTGTCGTTTGGGCGATATTTTTGCTGATCAATGATACGCGCTTGCCAAGACTGGCACATAAATAGAACCTTATAATTACTCGCTCAGTTGCCCTTTAGTATACGCAAGCACTTGAAAATTGCGAGTAAATTGGACGTGATTCGCAGCAAGTCATGTTGAGTTAGGGCAAAAAAATACGCTGATATTCGCGAAAAAATTAGCTCTTTGATATAATCCGCCTTTGTGTGTGCGTGGCTTTACCGCACATGAGTTGTAGTTTATTTGAGAGAATACATGCTTAAGTACGTTTTTCGAGGTTTACTGACCGCTTTTTTTGCATGGGCGTTATTATCGCCTTTCATGAATCAAGATGTTGCAGTGGAGGAGGCCGACCAAACCGAGGCAACTCAGCAGGGTAAACAGCGAGTAATTAAAAAAGAAAAGCCATTACATAATGTAAAACTGCCTGACTTTGCGGGCTTTGCTGATGTAAAAGAAAAGAAACAGGCGTTTTTTGATTTTATTCGTCCCCATGTTGAAGCTGAAAACAAGAAAATTCTACAGCAGCGTGCCAGCTTAGAAATTGCACGTATGATGCTAGAATATAATGAGCCTCTGACGAGTAAGCAGCTGTCTGATATTAAGAAAATTCTTACCAGTTATAAATTACCAACAAGTATTGATGTATTGTCTTTGACACAAGCACTGCGTCGTGTTGATATCATTCCAAAAGAACTTGCCTTAATGCAGGCGGCGAATGAGTCAGCATGGGGAACATCGCGTTTTGCGCGTATTGGCTTAAACTTTTTTGGCCAATGGTGTTATAACAAAGGCTGTGGCATGGTGCCACGACGTCGTGCAAATGAGGCGGCTCATGAAGTGACGGCATTCAAATCTGTTCGTGCTGCTGTAAGCTCTTACTTTAAGAATATTAATACCCATGCGGCGTATAAAGATTTACGCACAATCCGTGCAGATTTACGTCGCCAACAAAAACCGATTGAAGCGACAAAACTAACCCAAGGGTTGTTATCGTATTCTGAGCGACGTGAAGCATACATAGAAGAATTAAACACGATGATTAATCAGAACAGAGCATATTTTGATGAATAAAATCTTTTTATTGTTAAAAGTGGTGGGTGTGATCAGTGCATTAAGCGTTACGAGCTTTAAAGCAACTGCCAGTGAGTTTGTGATTGCATATGACGGTTTTTACGACCGTTTAAAAGTCGTAAACAAGGGGGAGTTTCAGTACGCACAAGTTAACTTTTATTTAAGTGATATTGCCACTAACGAAGTATGTACGATTAAGTCAGGTAAAATTCTGACCGAAAAACAAGAGTTCGATTTAACGTACACTGACAATGCACAGCTGTTATTGCCTTTTGATAAGCAGTTAGACACGGATAAAGCCGTGATTGTCGTACAGCCTAAAAACCCTCAGCATGATTGCCAATTAAAGCTGCAAATTGAAGCAACAGAGCTTAGTAACTTTGCACTAACAAAAGCGAATTTATTTGAGCTTAACCAAGAGTTTGATGAGCTTTTATCTGATTTATCGGGCTTTTTTGTTAGCAAACTAATGTGGTTTTTATTACCTGAGCAACAAGGAGTCGTACTTAAATTTGACGCTCCTGCAAGTATGTCGGGTGAGGGGGTTAGCTGTAAAGAAAACCGCTGCACGATTAAAATCACTGATGAGTGGCAAGATGACAAAACTCTACTTAATAGCAGTGCAAAGCTTATTAGTGCAACGCCGTGGATTGTAAAATAGCTGAGTAATATTTTTTATAGCATAGCTAATTATTCAAAAAAGGATCTTTACAGGTCCTTTTTTGTTGCTTTTAAATTACGCTTTAATGATTTATACCATTTTGCAAAAATACTTAATCATTTTGAGTGATTAAACCAGTCGCTACCTACGTTAAAAATTTCTGATTTACGACTGCATGGATGCAGGAGGTAGAGCAATGCAGGAGCAATTGCCGAGAACAATTAAATAACTAAATTTTTGCCTTGTTATCAACGCGGTTTTATTGCCTCAAAATAGACCACTTAATTAAGCACAATGGTATTAATCTGAAAAATCTATATCTAACACTATCTCTTAAATACAAACAAAGCATGTCACATAAATTGATTTGGTGGATAAGGACGTTCGAATGTATCTCAATGAGGCATCTAAACTGTCTGGGGCAACACAAAGAGCAATAAGGCTCTATGAATCAGTGGGATTACTGACTGTTTCTAGGGTTGGAAAGTATCGAGTTTATAATCAAGAGAATATTTATTTAATCAAATTAATAAAAGAGGCTCAAACTCTGGGAGTTGCACTGTCAGATATGGTTGCTTTGAAGGGAGAAAACGAGGATTTTGATTGGCAGGCTGTCAGCCATTGCCTTATTCAAAAGCAAGCTGCAGTCGAAGAAAAGATAAAGGAGCTTGAAGTTTAAAGAGAGCGCATTAAAAATTACCGAATTTCAATTGATAAGTGTATTCAAGAGCTTGACTCTTACCCTTAGGTGAGAGTTTACACTGTGTCCTCACTCTAAATGGATATGTCAGTGTATGAAAAGAATATTAGTAATCAATGCTAACCCCAAACTAACCAGCCTGTGTAAATCTTTAGCGGAACAGTATGCAGCAGTTGCCATAAAAAAACATGACGTTAAGCACGTTAATATCGGTGACTTGAATTTCGAAATGAACTTAGCCGAAGGCTATGACAAAGTGATTGATTTAGAGCCTTGTTTAGCAGATCTCCAAGAGAAGATTCTGTGGTCTGAGCATATTGTGATTGTTAGTCCTGTTTGGTGGGGAACCATGCCTGCTAAGTTTAAAGGGGCGATTGATAGAGTTTTTTTACCGGGGTTTTCGTTTAAATATGTCGAAGGTAAATCAATACCGAAAAAGTTATTAAAAGGACGTACATCAGAGTTATTAATAACGTTAGATACCCCTGCTTTTTGGTATAAATACATTCAAGGGAATGTTATCTATAAGAATTTTAAACATTGTATTTTGGACTTTTCTGGCATTAAAAATAAAACCACTACATACTTTGGGCCTGTTATAAATTCCAGTAGCAATAAAAGAAAAGTCTGGCTTGAGAAAGCAGCTCGATTAGGAGCTAAAGTTAGTTAGATAATTCTTTACCAAAAATAAAAAGGAGAGCTTCTTTGCTCTCCTAATAATTAGTTAAATGTGTTTTTAAACCATTAGCTTAGGTTAATTGTCACAACGTCACTAATGTGTTCGTCATCAAGCGCAGGCTGTTTTGGGATATCTGGCTTATCAAGGGCGATATCGCCACCATCAATTACATCACCTGTTTGCAGGTCTTTAAAATTGAATAAGTCTTTATCAGCTAAGTGCGACGGCACGACGTTTTGCATTGCCGTGAAAATGCTTTCAATACGACCTGGATGCTGTTTATTCCACTCAGCAAGCATGGCTTTTGTGTGTTTACGCTGCAAGTTTTCCTGAGAGCCACATAAGTTACATGGAATAATAGGGAATTCCATACGCTCTGCGTATTTTTCGATATCGACTTCTTTACAATATGCCAGTGGGCGAATCACCATATGCTCGCCGTTATCGCTCATTAATTTAGCGGGCATACTTTTTAATTTACCGCCGTAGAACATATTTAAGAACAACGTCTCTATCATGTCATCGCGGTGGTGACCAAGGGCAATTTTAGTCGCGCCCATTTCTTTCGCTGTACGGTATAAAATACCGCGACGAAGGCGTGAGCACAGTGAACAGGTTGTTTTACCTTCAGGAATAATATCGGTAACAATGCTGTAGGTGTCTTCTTCAACTATTTTGTATTCAATACCGAGTTTATCTAAGTATTCGGGTAAAACGTGCTCAGGAAACCCTGGTTGCTTTTGGTCTAAGTTAATCGCGAACAAATCAAACTTAACCGGTGCGACACGTTGTAGATGCTGTAATGTATCTAATAGGGTGTAGCTGTCTTTGCCGCCTGATAAACAGACCATGATACGATCGCCATCTTCGATCATATTAAAGTCCATAACGGCTTGGCCGGTTAATCGACGTAAGCGTTTTTGTAACTTATTAAAGTTATATTGCGCTTTAGCTTCTGCTGAGTGAGACACTACGCCCCCTTATAAATACATGGGTAAAATAAAGGGGCGTATTATATTTGAAGCGCGGGTAAACAACAATTATTTGTTTCCCGCAACGATGAGAATTATTTTGCTAAAGGGCTCACGTAGCCATCTGGTTTTAGAGCCAATACGTCGCAATCTAGGCTATCAATTACATGCTCAGCTGTATTACCAACCAATGCAGCACTTAAACCGGTGCGGCCTACAGTGCCAATAACCACAAGCTCGCTGTTAAGTTTTGCAGCAACATCAGGGATCACATCTTCAGGAAGGCCTTCTTCAATGTGGCATTGTGCTTCATCAATTTGAAAACTTTTTGCTAGTTCTAAGGTTGATTCAAAATGATGCTTTTTAACCGATTCGTTGTATACACCCGGGTTAAACTCAGGAATTTCGATAGCAATATTTACCGGTGTAGCAGGGTAGGCATTCACTAAATTAAGCTGCGCATTAGCAAGGTCACAAATAAAGCGTGCATCATTGATAATACGTTTGTTCAGCGCAAGGTGTTGCTCATTTTCACTGACTGCATTCACTGCTGCGAGTATGTTGCCATGTGCAGGCCACTCTTTTTCTTTAACTAATAACACCGGTGCAGGGCACTTACGAATGAGGTGCCAATCTGTCGGTGTAAAAATCACTGATTTAAGGGTGTCATGCTGATGTGTGCCTTTAACCACAAGATCATAACCGTCATTGATCACCGTATTAATAATGGCTTCGTAAGGGCGATTGTGCCAAACAACACAACTATCAATTGATAATTCAGGGTAAAGGGCGATTTGTTCATTTAACCAGACTTGACGGTCTTTGATGACAGCTTCGCGCATGGCTTCACGCTCATCAGAAGAAAGCATTGTGGTCATTTCGTAGGAGAAGTCATAAATACTAAGAAAAGCAGTGATGGTTGCGCCTGACTTTTTGGCTAGGTCAATTGAGCGGCTTAAACTATGCTGCTGTTCCTTGGTGGGATCTATTACTGCTAAAATTCGTTTTATTGCGTCCATATGCTGCTCCTTAACTGTTCTGCAAAAAGGTATACCTTGAGTGTAACCTAAATTCTGAGCAGTTAAAGGGGCAAGCAATAGAAAGTTGCGCTATATCAAACTCTATTTACATTTAATCGCGGCTGTTGAAGCAAGCGCCTGTTGATCTAAAATGGTAATAAATTTACCTTCAACTTTGATAATGTCGGCTTTTTGAAAGCGGCTTAGCAAGCGGCTAATTGTCTCGACGGTTAAACCAAGATAATTACCTATTTCGCCACGAGTCATTGTAAGACGGAACTCTTTACGCGAAAAACCACGCTCACCAAATCGTTCTGCAAGGTTGTAAATAAAGCTGGCTAAACGCTCTTCTGCTGATTTCTTATTAAGCAGTAACAACATTTCTTGGTCGTAATTAATTTCGTTACTCATCAAGCGCATAATTTGTTGGCGTAACTTTGGTAGTTTACCTGCCAATTCATCTAATGTATCGAATGGAATTTCGCATACCATTGATGTTTCAAGCGCTTGCGAAAAACTTTGATGAGACATTTTATTGATTGCATCAAAGCCAACGAGATCACCGGCTAAATGAAAGCCTGTGATTTGCTCATCACCTTGCTCCGAAAGCGTATAAGACTTAAATGAACCTGAGCGAACTGCATAAATTGCATTTAGCTTTTCACCCGACTCAAATAAAAAGTCGCCTTTGTGAAGAGGCTTTTTACGCTCGATAATCTCATCAAGACGATCCATTTCTTGGCCATTAAGCGAAAATGGTAAACACAGCTGACTAATACTGCAATTATTACAGCTAATAGTGCATAAGCCTTTTGACTTGTTTTGTGAAAAGTCCATACATCAAATCCATTCTAATAAGTTAACAACTCGTAAGGTTAATGAACGAGCCTGTCAGTTGCTATAATTAATAAGTATACACCGTACCATATTATTACGCTTCCTAGAATAACCCTAGTCCAAACATGGTTTAAAAAAACGTTTATTTTTTGACTTGCGAGGCCAACACTGACCATCGCTGGAAATGTGCCTAGGGCAAAAAATAGCATAACCCCTGCACCATGAAGCGCAGAAGGGCTCGTCAGGGCCCATGTCAGTGCAGAGTAGACTAATCCACACGGCAGCCAACCCCAAAGCGCACCATAAAGCAGGGCTTTAGGGGTTGTATTAACCGGCAATAAATAGCGATTTAATTTTGCTAAATGCTGCCACACGAGCGTTTTCCCAAGTTTTTCTAACCACTGTAATGTGGCAGCCAAACGCATAATATAGATGCCCACAAGTAGCATAAAAATGCCACTCAAAAATGATAAAGCGAGGGCGATACTGGTGTTCTGTGCTGCAAAGCGACTGCTGATACCCGCGACTAAAGCACCCGCTAACATATAACTCAGCGCGCGCCCTACATTGTAGGCAACAGAAAAGCTCACAGCACGATTTTTGTCGGCGGCAAGCTGTAAGCTACTTGCAATGCCACCACACATCGCTAAGCAATGGCCACTGCCAAGTAACCCCATAACAAATGCACTAATGAAAAGGGGATCAATCATTACTTTTGTTGTGCTGCTCTTTGTCATCTTCAAACAGGATACTGTGGCCCTGTTTATTTAAATCTGAGAATTGTTCACTTTTTACAGCCCAAAAAAATACACCAATAGCGATTATTACAAACAAAATCGCAATCGGGATTAACATGTAAATGATACTCATAGTTTTAATAACCTTAATGAGTTGGTAATAACCAAAATGGAGCTTGCAGACATGCCAATAACAGCCATCCAAGGCGCAACGAGCCCCAATGCTGCTAAAGGTAAAATCGAACCATTGTAAATAAGTGATAACGCCAAGTTTTGTTTCACAATTCTGCGCGTTTTTTTCGAGACGCTAAGCAGATGCTCAATGGCGCTTAAATCACTATTGAGTAATACCACATCGGCACTGTTTTTGGAAATATCTGCCCCAGTTTCCATCGCAATTGATAAGTGTGCACTTGCAAAAACTGGGCTGTCATTAACGCCGTCTCCAACCATAGCAACCACAGCGCCTTTACTTGCAAGGGCATCAACATGCGTTTGCTTATCTTGTGGGCTGCAGCCAGCGTGAACAGTGTCGAGATTTAGTTGTTTAGCCAATCGCTCCCCACTGTTTGAGGCATCCCCAGTTAACATATGGCACTTTATGTGTTGCGCATGAAGGTTTTTAATGAGTTTATCGGCATTATTACGCAAACTATCCGATAGGTAGAAGCGTGCAACAATCTGTTTGTTTACATATAAAGTGGCTTGGGCGTCTGCTTTATCGGTTTCAAACCAGCCACTTTTACCAATCGCAAAGTGCTCATTATTAAGGTTAGCAGTGATACCTTTGCCTGGTTCAATAGTGACATTTTCGAATGGATTGACGCTATTGTTAAACCCTGCAAAGGCATTGGCAATCGGGTGCTCGGAAAAGCTCTCTAGCTGAGCAGCAAGAGTTAATGCTTCAGCTTCTGAGTACGTATTATCTATTAACTCAATGCGCTCAATTGTAAAACGACCTTGTGTGAGTGTGCCTGTTTTATCAAAGGCGATATCACTTAGTTGAGGGAGTGTCTCTAAGACGTGGGCTTGTTTTATTAATATACCGCGTTTAGTTAAGCTTGCCACGGCGCAAGTGAGTGCCGTAGGAATCGCTAAGCTGAGCGCACACGGGCAGGTTGCAACCAATACAGAAATGGTGATCCAAAATGCATGTTCAGGATCAACTTGATACCAGCCAATAGCGGTGATTGAGGCAAAAAGCAATAAGCATGCGACAAACCATTGTGCCACTTTATCCGTTATCTCAACAAGTCGTGGACGCTTAGTTAGAGCTGTATGTTGCAATTTTATAATTTGATTAATAAGGGTGTTTTGGCCAATTTTATTAATCTCAATGCTGATCACGCCATCGTGGTTAATGGTGCCAGCAAATACTTGATGATTAACAAATTTATTAACGGGTTGATGCTCGCCTGTCATCATCGCTTCATCGACCGTTGTTTTACCTTTAATAACTATCCCGTCAGCAGGGATTGTTTCACCAGCTTTTATAAGCACCACGTCGCCCAGTTTGAGCTTTTTAGCGGCAATGATTGATTCTTGATGGGTGTTATCAATAATGCGTGCGGTAAGCGGGAGTAGTTTTTGTAGGTTTGCTGTGAATTCGCTGGCTTTTAATCGTGCTCTGAACTCTAAATACTTACCCAACAATAATAGAAAGGTAAACATACAGATTGATTCAAAATACACTTCGCCAACCGACATTATGGTTGCATAACAACTTGCGCCATACGCGCCAAAAATAGCCAAAGAGACGGGTAAGTCCATATTCAGCTGTTTTGCTCTTAATCCATTAATTGCATTCGTTAAGAAGGGTAATGCACTGTAAAGAATAACCGGCGAAGCAAGTACGAGGCTTATCCAGCGAAAGTATTGTTCAAAATTTTCTTCCATGCCAGAAAACATGCCAAAGTACATTGCAAAAGCAAACATCATTACCTGCATAGTCATCAGGCCGGCGACACCTAAGCGGCGAATATAGGCCTTTGCAGCTTGTTGCTTTTGGCTGGCTTCTAAGTCGGCTTGAAAGGGGTAGGCTTTGTAACCTATTTCATGTAATGCAGTAATTATTTTACTCAGTGGGGTGACTGATTTATCCCACTGGATCATGGCACGATTTGTTGAGGTGTTTACATCTACGCGTCTGATGGCTGACAAATTAAGTAGCTGCTTTTCAATAAGCCAAGCACAGGCGGCACAGGTAATCCCTTCAACGGTGAGTAAAACCTCAGATAACTCATGGGAGGTGGCAATAAACTCATCTTGAATATCTTCGTTATCGTAACTTTTTATAAGCTCTAATTGCTCTGGAACAAGTTGTTCAACTTTCCCAGAGCGAACAGTTCTAAACTTATAGTAATCGGTCATGCCTTGGGCAACGATATTCTCGGCCACTGTTTGGCAGCCAATACAACACATAGGCTGTGCCTTCCCATCTATTACGACAGTTGCATTAAAGCCTTTTGGCACACTTTCAAGACAATGAAAGCAATTATCAGACATGAGCGTTAACTACTTATATTCAGGGCTAATCGAAATTGTTTTAGCTGTTGGAAGAATAATATCTTCTTTTAGTTTCCAACTGTTATCGACAGGTTCAATAAATACGGTATACGCACCATCAACATGAGCATCGAGCAGGGCTGTAAAGTCACCATGAGCATTTTTCATCAAGCTTACATCAAAGTCGTTAGCTTTAATGGTGCGATGATAAAATGACATTTTTAAAGAATGAACATTACTGGCATCACCTTTAGTGAAAACAAACGTGACTTTGTCATCAGCAACGTTTAAATCACCATGTAAATAAAGCGCTTTGGCTTTATTAAATTTACTAAGTTCTAAATTGATTGCTTTTCCTTTTTTATAATAATCATCAACAACCATGTCAGGTCCGTTGCCTATTGCCATATAAATAAGACCCGCACAACCGATGATAGCGGCAAGTGGAAAAGAGATTAAAAACCATGGCCAGAAATTTTTATACCAAGGAGTGGGATTCATAGTATTTATTACCTCAAAAAACGTTGTACGCATTTTATCGGATCTAAAAGCAAAAGACTAAAAAAAAGCCTCCAGATGGAGGCTTTTTTGATCTTAATTAATCTATTGAATTAAAAGATTAATTGTATATACATTTTATTAACCGCGCGGTTATTTTTCTTGTGACAGACTGTAAACGTACGCTGTTAAAAGGTGTACTTTGTCTTCACCAAGAATGTCTTTCCATGCTGGCATCACACCTGCACGACCATTTCTCAGTGTTTCTTCAACAGCACGTTTAGAACCACCGTATAACCAGATATTGTCGGTTAGGTTAGGCGCACCAAACGGTAAGTTGTGAGCAACCGAACCTTTGCCGTCAGCACCGTGACACGCAGCACACATTGCAAATTTAGCTGCACCAGCTTCAGCGTCTTTTTGGTTAACTGTACGACCCGAAAGGCTCAGTACGTGAGCAGTCATTTCTTTAATGCCTTGCTCGCCAAGTGCATCACCCCAAGGTGGCATTGCTGCAACACGGCCGTAAAGAAGCGTTTCTTTAATTTTGTCTGGTGAACCACCGTATAACCAATCGTTATCCGTTAGGTTAGGGAAGCCTTGACCACCACGCGCATCTGAACCATGGCATTGAGCACAGTTTTGAGAGAATAAACGTTGACCAATCTCAAGCGCTTTTTCATCTTTTACAAGTGATTCAATGTCTTGTTTCGCGAACGACTCAAAGATTGGGCCAAAACGCTCATCTGCTGCAATAAACTCTTGGTCTAACTGAACATTCTCACCATTGGCTAACGCTTCTTCAGTAGCCTTTTTAGACTCTTCTAAAGACGTAATACCTTGGTTTGAACTTGTCCATTTACCTAAACCTTCCCAGTTACCTAAACCCGGGTAAGCCGCTAAGTAATAAACTGACCAAACGAATGTTGCAAAGAACATGTAAGTCCACCATTTTGGTAGTGGGTTATTCAGCTCTTCAATGCCATCAAATTCGTGACCACAGCTTTCGCCTTCTTTAACACCTGTGTAGTTTTTTAAGTTCCACAGAAGTAGGCCGAAGATGATAGCAAGACACGCAAGGGTTAATACAATAACCCATATACTCCAAAAGCTAGTCATTTCTCAGACTCCTTTTCCTCGTTAGAGATTGTGTTGTTGTGTTTTTTTTCATCTTCAAATATGGCATTAGCTGCGTCATCAAAACGACGTTTGCTACGCTTGCTATATGCCCATACAACAATCACAATAAACAGTACTAAAATTACCAGAGTTAAAATGCCTCTGTATGTTCCGTAATCCATAATAATTACTTCAAGTGTGTGCCAAGCTGTTGTAAGTAAGCAATTAGAGCTTGCATCTCAGTTGCGCCTTCACCATTGTTCATGGCTTCAATTTTCGCAATGTCAGCTTGTAACTCTTCATCGCTTCCATAACCTTTACCGTCGTAACGGGTGCTTGCTTTATCAATTCCGAAGCTATCACGGAATATTTGAAGCTTTTTAAGAGTATGGGTCGTATCGACTCTGTTTTCGTCTAACCAAGGAAACGCTGGCATATTTGATTCTGGAACCACAGCACGTGGGTCCATTAAATGCGCATGATGCCAATCGTCTGAGTAACGCTCACCAACACGTGCTAGGTCTGGACCAGTACGTTTAGAACCCCATTGGAATGGGTGATCCCATACTGATTCACCAGCAACAGAGTAGTGACCATAACGCTCAACCTCGTCACGGAAAGGGCGAATCATTTGTGAGTGACAGTTGTAACAACCTTCACGTACATAAATATCACGACCTTCCATTTCTAAAGCTGTAAGAGGGCGCAGGCCATCAACAGGCTTAGTCGTATCATCTTGGAACATCAACGGTGTAATTTCTACAAGTGCACCGAAGCTGATCGCAAAGACAGTCAAGATAGCCATAAGGCCAACATTTTTTTCGACTATTTCATGTTTGTTTTGTGAATTATTATTGCTCATCATCCTACTCCGTTATGCTAATTGTGCGTCAGCGTCTAATTGAAGCGAATCTTTCTTCGCAGCAATTGTACGGTAAACGTTGTAAGCCATAATTAGCATGCCCGTTACGATGAATACACCGCCAAGGAAACGCATGATGTAGAACGGATACGATGCTTCTAGTGATTGTACAAAGCTGTACATTAACGTACCGTCTGAGTTTACTGCACGCCACATAAGACCTTGCATTACACCTGAAATCCACATTGCTACGATATATAGAACAACCCCTACAGTGTGTAACCAGAAGTGTGTATTAACCAGTTTAACACTGTACATACGACCCTGAGAGAATAGTGCAGGGATTAAGTGATAAATTGCACCGATTGAAATCATCGCAACCCAACCTAGCGCACCTGAGTGAACGTGACCTACTGTCCAGTCTGTGTAATGTGAAAGTGCATTAACAGACTTAATAGCCATCATTGGACCTTCAAACGTAGACATACCGTAGAAAGACAGTGAAACAACTAAGAAGCGAAGTACTGGGTCAGTACGAAGTTTGTGCCATGCACCTGATAACGTCATGATACCGTTAATCATACCACCCCATGATGGGACGAATAAGATAACTGACATAACCATACCTAAGCTTTGCGTCCAGTCTGGAAGCGCAGTGTAGTGAAGGTGGTGAGGACCTGCCCAGATGTATAAAGAAACAAGCGCCCAGAAGTGAACAACCGATAGACGGTAAGAGTATACAGGGCGACCCGCTTGTTTTGGTACGAAGTAGTACATCATACCTAAGAAACCAGCAGTTAATAAGAAGCCAACAGCGTTATGACCGTACCACCACTGAACCATCGCATCTACTGCACCCGCATAAATAGAGTATGATTTAGTCAGTGACACTGGAATTGCCATGCTGTTTACAATGTGTAATACGGCAACAGTAATAATGAAACCAGCATAGAACCAGTTTGCAACATAAATGTGCGATACTTTACGTTTGATTAGCGTACCAAAGAATACAACGGCGTAGGTTACCCAAACCACCGCGATAAGAATATCAATTGGCCATTCAAGTTCTGCGTATTCTTTTGAGCTCGTGATACCTAACGGTAAGGTAATCGCGGCAAGTACGATAACAAGTTGCCAACCCCAAAAGGTAAAGGCCGCTAGTTTATCTGAGAAAAGACGCGTTTGACACGTACGTTGTACGACGTAATAAGACGTCGCAAAAAGTGCACTTGTACCAAATGCGAAAATTACTGCGTTCGTATGTAACGGACGTAGTCGAGAGTAAGTTAACCATGGTGTATCAAAGTTAAGTGCTGGCCAAGCTAATTGGGCAGCAATCAGAACCCCAACACTCATGCCAACGATGCCCCAAATCACTGTCATAATAGCGAATTGGCGTACAACTTTATAATTGTACTCAGTTTGTGATGCTACTGTTTGGCTCATTTTCTGGCTTCCGCTGCAATTAATGCGTTTTAGAAATGAATTACCCACTTAGTAATAAGTGGGGCCTACTATTACTTCACAAGCGTGTTACCCAAAGCTAGCTGTAGATGATAGCTTCAGAAAACAAACTCGAGAAACCCTTATTTTGCGATGGAAATGATAAAATTTTTGACCTTAAAAAGATAGGTCAATTGCATAAAATTATGACATCAATCAAATTTTCCCGCTTTGTTGGTTATTTTTTGTCAGTCATTGTATTTTTATTAACTTATTCTACTTAGCCTAGTTGTTTTTCATAGACGAGCGGACTAGTATCCGCTTTTATTTTATACAGGTAAGTTGAGTGCGAACTACAATAACCATCTACATTTTGTTTTTGAGTGTTTTCATAGTTGCTTGTGACAGGCAAAGTATAGATGAGCCACAGACAAGTGCAACGTGCGAAAAAAATACACATTGTCAGTTTGCAAACGATGTGGAAATTTGGTTGTCTAATTCAGCCATCAGCCCAGAAACTCCCTTTTCAATCAACCTTAAATTACCTCCAAATGCGTATAACGTTTCGGCAAAACTAGAAGGGGTTACGATGTATATGGGGTATATCCCTTTACAGTTTACCCAAAAAGGCAGTTATTGGTCGGCCCAGACGATGGTAGGAGTGTGCTCCGAACCTGTGATGACTTGGAAAATGACAGTCGTTTTTACCGATGCGCAAAACCGTCAACAGAGTGTTTTTTATTACTTTGACTCTCGCCATGCTGTGTAAATAAGGTTGAGCATTAACAGCCTCCTCATTGCCTTATAATAGGTAATAGCTTTTTACGTTTGCCACTTATCTTGAATAACACGCTCTCACTGCTTTTTTGCATGGAAATTTAATCCGTGTGAACAAAATACAAAAACCATCCTCTAATACCTTGTTTAAAAGCTAACTTTGCCAATTTAGTTATTTTTTGTGAATAACTATGGTTAGCAGACATATTGACCTATTACGGTTTTTATAACGTTGTGTGATCAACTTGTAAAATTTTCATTTAAAGACAAATATCCATCACAGTTACACTTGATTACAAAGTGTGTGCAATTGATTTCAATCGTGTTTTTTTTGTTTTAAACATTTTGTACCTGTTTGTTTTGTATTGGTTTTTTATTATTAACATTGATACATAGTGAAACCTTATTACCTTAAATGGGTACGTAATTTTTGGAGTGTTTTTTATTTAATCTAACATTCAGTTTTCGTTCAGTTAACTGCGCCTAAGTTGCCCTCCGCTGACTCGTGATTCTAATAATAACGAGCGCTACCTAACTAAAGGTAAATTTCCAACAAGTAGGGTTTCACATGAAAAAATCAATTCTTGGTTTAGCTGTTGTTTCAGCAATCCCAATGTTCTCAAGCATGCAAGTATTAGCTGCTGATAATGCAGCAGAGTCTATTGAAAAAATTCAAGTTACGGGTTCTCGCATTAAGCGTTCTGACATGGAAAACGCAAGCCCAGTAACAATTATCGGCGCAGACGATATTAAAGCGATGGGTGCAACAAGCATCGATAGCGTACTACAAAAAATGACTGCCACTGGCGGTGCGATGACTAACCCAGGTATCAACAATGGTTCTGGTGGTAATGCACGTATCGATTTACGTGGTCTAGGTAGCAGCCGTACATTGGTTCTTGTTAACGGTCGCCGTATGATTGCATCGGGTACTGGTGCAGCTTCTACTGTTGACTTAAACACAATTCCTGTATCAATGATCAAATCAGTTGAAGTGCTTAAAGATGGTGCTTCTGCTGTTTATGGTACTGATGCGGTAGCAGGTGTTGTTAACATCATTCTTAAAGATGATTTTGAAGGCCTAGACATGAACGCAAATACTGCGATCACTGGCGAAGGCGATGCAACAGAAAACTCAGTTGACTTCACTGTTGGTACATCATTCGATAAAGGTAATATCGTAATCGGTATGCAGTACACTGACCGTGGTAAAGCATCTCAAGCTGACCGTAGCTTCTCTGAGTGTCCACTAGCTGAAGGCAGCAATGGTCTATACTGTACTGGTTCATCTTACAACGAAGGTGGTCACATCTGGAATGGTAACGGTGAGAAAGGTCTAACGGTTAATGCTAAAGGTGAAGATACACCAGTATCTCTTATCGACGACAGCGGTGTAACGGGCCGTGGTGGTGAATATCACCGTTATGGCAATGCTGATGCATATAACTACTCACCAGCAAGCTACCTTTATACGCCAATGGAGCGTTTAAACCTGACTGGTTTAGCGACTTATGAATTATCAGATGATACATCTCTATTCACTGAGTTCACTTACACGAAGCGTTGGTCAGAGCAACAAATGGCACCACAGCCAGTATGGTTTGACTTTGAATACACTGAAAACATGGGTAATTCACTTCTTAGCCAAAGCTATGATCAACGTGTTGATCTAGATGGTGACGGTTACTTAGATAAAAATGCTGATGGCAGCTACGTGACTCAAGAAATGAACTACAAATATGGCGACAAGATCTCTTACGGTCGTCGTATGTCTGACACCGGTGCTCGTTTCTTCGAACAGTCTGTAGATACAGTTCGTGCTGTTGTTGGTGCACAAGGTTTTGTAGGCGACTACTCATGGGATGTATCTGCTAACTTCGGTCGTAACGACTCTGTAGATAAGCTAAGCAACCTTCACAACATGGGTGCTATCCAAGATCAAATCACTGCGGGTACTTTTAACCCATTAGACCAAGCAGCATGGGTATCTGAAGATTTCCGTAAAAATGTTTACACAGAAGTAAACAATGGTGGTAGCCAATTATTCATCCTAGCAGCATCAGTATCTGGTGAAATGTTTGAAATGCCAGCAGGTTATGCAGCATTCGCTGCAGGTGTTGAGCGCCGTCAAGAGAAAGCATGGTACACACCAGACTCTCTAACAGCACAAGGTCTTGCAAATGACCCTATGGTTGAGCCGACAGCAGGCGGTTTTGATGTAAATGAAGCATATATTGAATTTGCATTACCACTACTAGCTGATGCACCATTTGCACAAAATGTTGAACTAAGCGCAGCAATCCGTGCGTTTGATTACAGCACATTCGGTTCAGATGAAACATGGAAACTAGGTTTAACATGGAAAGCAAACGATGAATTAATGCTACGAAGCGTTGTGTCAACTGCGTTCCGTGCACCAACTGTATCAGAGCTTTACTCAGGTAACTCACCATCGTTTGAACAGATCACTTTCCCAGGTGCTCAGGACCAAGCTGAAGTAACTGTTGGTGGTAACTCTCTACTTACTCCAGAAGAAGCTGATACGTTCACTGCTGGTATCGTGTACGAGCCAGAGTGGTTTGAAGGCTTCAGCATGACACTTGATTACTACAAAATTGAAATTGAGAATGCGATTGCGTCAGTTAATGAGCAATACATTGTTGATCAGTGTTTAGCAACGTCTGACAATGCTAATACAGTGCTATGTCAATCAGCGAATATCAGCATGGATAGCACGGGTCGTGTTAAATTCAACAACCAATTACAAAACATTGGTTCTGAGAAGACTTCTGGTATCGACTTAAACCTAACTTACAGCTTTGAAGCTGCAGGTCTTAACTGGAAAGCGGGTCTAGATACTACTTACCTAGACGAGTACGTTGTAACAGTACTTGATGATACGACTGATTACGCGGGTCTTATCACTTCTGGTTCTGGTGGCTACGCTGATATCAAGTCTAACTTTACATTATCAGCACGTGGCGAAAGCTGGGATGCAACATACAAGGCACGTTATATCGCAGGAATGGATAGCTACCTATGTAAAAGTGATCCATCAAGCTGTTTAGCACCTACAACACCATCAGTTGTTTATCATGACATCAGTGGTTCATACTTACTATCTGATACAGTGACTCTATCTGCAGGTGTTAATAACTTGTTCGATAAAGAGCCACCTTACTACACAGGTAACAATGACTCAAACACTGACCCGTACACATACGATGTACTAGGTCGTCGTTTCCACGCTGGTGTGAACGTTAAGTTCTAATCTAGTTTGAAATGATTATTAAGGCCCGGTTTTTACTGGGCCTTTTTTATTGTCTGAAAAGCTATCTCGGCGTAAACTTACAGTGTAAAAGTAAACAACGAGGTGATATTGCTTAAACAAGACGAAAACCTATCTTTTATTATCGAACCTGAGCTAAGTCCCCGCGCAGAGCAGCGTCTCGATCTGTATTTTTCTATTCCAAATGAAATGAGTGTCAACCCACAAACACTCAGTGAAGAAGCGTACTTCAACAACCACTTTAAGTCGCACCTAGCTTACAATGCGAACAATATTCACTTGCCACTGGTGCGAAGTCGGTTTGTGAGTAAAAACAAAGGTGAGCAACAAGATTATAGGCAAAACCTAAATTTATATTGTTATCAGGTTCGTCTAGCACTCAATGCAGATATTAAAGATACCCTAAAACATAACGAAGCTGACGAGTTTTACCCTGCGGCGATGGAGTTGTGTGAGCAAACTGAAGGGTTACTTAAAAAACTACGTCGTTATACCCCAGATGATGAAAAGTTGCTGCCATTTTATAAAAATGCCGATAACTATTTAAGCTGGCATGTTGAACAATCATTTTTAAAGTTATTAGACGAAGGGCCGCGCAGTAGCGATTTTGCAAAAGATCGTGGTGAGTTGCTCGATTTCTGTAAAGCAGAAAACAGCTACCGAGAAGAACAAGAGTATAATTCGCAATCAACCCTTGAAGATGCAAACCGCATTACAAATAAAATGCGTTTATTACAACGCTTAATTGAGCATGGCGTTATCTTAAATCGCACCACACGGCATCTTAATAGTTATCTAAAGCGAATGGTTAAAGGCACTGTCACTGCCGTTATAATGGCTTTTGTGATGCTGGTTGTACTTAATGCACGCTCAACCTTTACTGAAGTGACAGCGACATTAATTTTGATTTTAGGGGTGATCTACGGGCTGCGTGAAATATTTAAAGAAGATATAACCCGTGTTATTTGGCGTGCCATTGTGAGAGGCAGGCCGAAATGGCGTTTTCAGTTTAAGAACAGTATTACAAAAGACAGGATCGCCAGTCAGTACATCTGGCTCGAATACACCTCGTTCAAGCGGATCCCAAAAAAAGTGCGTCAGATATTTTCTAAGCGTCGCCATCAAAATAAACAAGCAGCACAATGGTTACACTTTGCCAGTGAAACACACGTCAATGCAAAAGAGTTTTTGCCCGGGTATGATACGTTGCAACAAACTGTTAGCTTTAGCTTAGCGCCGTTTGCGCGTTACTTAAAACGTGGTGAGGGGAAACTCTATCATCTCGACAGTAATAAAATATCAAAGCAGGCAGTTGAGAGGCGTTACCAATTAAATTTGGTGTTAGTTTTTTCAGAAAATGAGCACGAAACTAGGTATGAACGCTACAAAATTACGTTAAATCGCAGCAAAATTATTAATATAGAGCTGATCCACAGCCAATTAGATAAGAGTGAGTAGGGTGGCTATATGCCACCCTTGCAGGATTATTTAGCGTCTAAACCTGTTTTACTATAAAGCGATACTTTATCTGAAACTAAAGTGATTTCGATATTTTTATCATTATCACCCCAGATACAGTTCGTATGCAGTGTTTTCTCTTCGCACTTATCAGCCGAGCCTAAGATAGCTTCAACTTCTGCTTTATCCATACCGATTTTTATTTTTTCATAGTTCTCAAGGTTTACTTTAGAGCAGCCTGCTAATGTTAACACTGCAGCGGCAGCAGCAATTGCCATATATTTTTTCATAATAGATTCCATTAATGGTTGTAGCGTCTTATTTGCACGATCATGCCCATACGAGGATGATCGAAATAATGTATTTCGTTGCTGATCACACGCTTAAATTGTGAAAAGCGGGCTTTTTCATAATCACCGGTTTCTAAACGTTGACTAATATCAAAATCAGCATTTATAAAAAGGTAATGACGAACGTAAATTTTCATTAAACCATCTAATTCCCAATCAGGCGTTTGTTGCAAACTCTCTGGAATATATTGCTCTGATGGAGTTACTAGGCTAATAAAGTCATTGTTATCTGGTTCAATAGCAGGTGAACTTGCTGCTAAATGTTTGCCTGCAAATAACCGAATACTTTGAGCGCGTGATTCACTCATTTCAGGAAAACGCCAACCGGTGTGTAATAACGGTGTTAAACCTTTTCTATCAAGCTGGTTTTTCTGTTCAGTAAATTGCAGTTGCTCAGGCGCCATTAAATAAATTTCGTCGGTGTCTTCACGTGGTTCGACAGGGGGAGAGACTGGTAATTCGTTGTAGCTTGCTAAAAAATCAACGCTGTCGTCACAGACATTCGAATGTGGGTTTGAATTAATCAATTCATCAGTAAATGACTGTGAACGAAAACGACTATCACCGTTAATACAAGCTTGTTTAGCGTGCGCTTTGTAGACAGGTGATAATAAGTCTTTCGAACGTTTTGCATTGATTTCATCATGTTTTAACGAGAAATCTTCTTGTAAGTAGGGCGCTGGACGTTGTTTATAAATAAGCACTTCTATTTCGAACCAGCGTGCTGCAAACGATGAGCTTGTAAATAAGCAACAAAGTAAAATAAAACTATTTCTAAACAACATTAATGGCTAACCTTTTTTTCGAAATCTGCAATCATTGCAGTGACCATTTTCAAGCGTTCACGAGGGTTCGCCTCGCTGATCGCAAAACGCAATTTATTTGCGCCGTCCATTTTATATATATGCGGAGCACTTTGTATCAAACCTATAATGAAGCTAGGGTTAACCTTTGTATGCTGGCTAAACTCAAAATAGCCGCCTTTCGGGTTTGCTTCAATCTTTTTGATGCCAATATTGCTGGCTTGCAATTTCAGTTGTTGCAAACTAAATAAGTTTTTCGTGGCATCTGGGAGTAAACCAAATCGGTCTATTAACTCGACCTGTAGCTCGTCCATGTCGTTGAGATTAGCACAGCTTGCGATGCGTTTATAGATTCCTAAGCGTGCATTTACATCATGAATATAATCATCCGGTAATAAGGCTGGCAGTTTTAAATCAACCTCAGTCTGTTGACCTAGCAGGTTCTCCAGTGTTGGTTCTTTGCCTTCTTTTAGTGCGTTAACGGCTTGCTCAAGCATTTCCATATAAAGGCTAAAACCGATGCTCTGCATTTGTCCTGATTGATCATCACCGAGTAGCTCACCCGCGCCACGAATTTCTAAATCATGCGTCGCTAACGCAAAGCCTGCGCCTAAATCTTCTAAAGACTCGATGGCTTCAAGGCGTTTTACTGCATCTTTGGTTAATGACTTTGGATTGCCTGTTAATAAATACGCGTACGCTTGGTGGTGACTTCGACCAACGCGGCCGCGAAGCTGATGCAGCTGAGCTAGGCCAAGCTTGTCGGCTCTATCCATTATGATGGTATTTGCAGTCGGAACATCAATGCCGGTTTCAATGATTGTTGTACACACAATCACATTGTATTTTTGGTGATAAAAATCACTCATGATTTGCTCAAGCTCGCGTTCACGCATTTGGCCGTGTGCAGTGGTAACGCTCGCTTCTGGTACCCACTCAGTAATTTCTTCAGCAACACGGTCGATAGTTTCAACATTATTGTGTAAGAAATAAACTTGGCCGCCGCGCTTAATTTCACGCAGAATAGCTTCGCGAATGAGCTCAGCATCACGTTGTCTTACAAAGGTTTTAACGGCCAATCGTTTAGCCGGTGGTGTGGCGATAATCGATAAGTCGCGCATGCCACTCATTGCCATATTCAGTGTACGCGGAATCGGGGTGGCGGTGAGGGTTAAAATGTCGACATCGGCGCGCAGTGCTTTTATCTTTTCTTTTTGACGAACACCAAAGCGATGTTCTTCATCAACGATTAATAAGCCTAAGTCTTTAAATTTAATGTCTTGCTGAATTAATTTGTGTGTACCTATGACAATATCTAGCTTGCCTTCAGCCATTTTATCCAGTGTTTCTTTTTGCTCTTTTGTCGAATTAAAACGCGATAAAACACCGACTTCTATTGGCAAATCAGCGAAGCGATCTTTAAAGTTTTCAAAATGTTGCTGTGCAAGTAACGTGGTCGGGACTAGCACGGCGACTTGCTTGTTATCATTTACGGCAACAAAGGCAGCGCGCATGGCGACTTCTGTTTTACCAAAACCCACATCACCACACACTAATCGGTCCATAGCCTGTTTACTTTGCATATCGCCCAGTACAGCTTCGATGGCGTTGCGTTGGTCGTCTGTTTCTTCAAATGGAAAGCTGTCGCTAAATTGGCGATAAGCACTGCCGTCAAGCTTAAACATATTGCCAGGTTTAGCTTGGCGTTTTGCGTAAATATCTAACAGCTCAGCAGCGACATCGCGTACTTTTTCTGCGGCGCGTTTTTTCGCTTTTTCCCATGCATCTGAACCCAGTTTATGAAGTGGGGCACTTGCTTCTTCTCCACCTGAATAACGGCTCAACATATGAAGTGCAGAAACGGGCACATAGAGTTTGGCTTCGTTTGCGTAGGTGATCGTAACAAACTCGGTAATCACCCCTGCAGCATCAATGGTTTCAAGACCTTGATAACGACCCACACCGTGATCAAGGTGCACAATTGGTTGACCTTGACGCAGTTCTGCCAGATTGCGAATTAATGCATCTTGGCTTGCTTCGTATTTATGTTTTCGGCGTCTGCGCTGAGACACCTTAATACCTAATAACTCTTGCTCTGTAATGATGGTTAAACGGGGTTTACCATCCAGTACCACACTTTGCTCAAGGGGCGAGACAATTAAACCCACATCGCTGGAGCTTTGGGTAAAGTCGGTGAATGAATTAAATTCTTTAAACTTTAAACCACTTGGTCTTAACAGTGTCAGCAGCGATTCACGTCGTCCGTCAGACTCTACAGACAGTAGCACACGGCCTTTTTGTTTTTTTTCACTGGCAACATAGTCAATTAGGCCTTGATACGGCTCATGCAATTTATGATCAATACGTACATTGGGTAAATCGTTGCTGGCTAAATTTGTGTGTCCTGCTTTCGTACCAAGCTTTGCCTGTGATAAACGTATTCGCGCGTAGTGTGCAAACTCACCAAACAGTTCATTGACACTTTGATAAAGTTTTATAGGCTCAAGAAGCGGTCTAAGAGGGTCTACACGGCGGTTTTCATAGCGTACATTTACATCATGCCAAAACTGCTCAGCGGCATGCTCAATATCACCAAAGTGCATGAAAGTGGTATTGTTGGGAAGGTAATCGAAAATTGTCGCTAGTTGATCGAAAAACAGCGGCATGTAATATTCAATCCCCGCAGGCCAAGTGCCTTTGGTTACCTGCATGTAGATAGAATCTTGCTCGGAGCTGGCACCAAATTGTTCACGATAATTAATTCTAAACCGTTCTATATCTGCATCGTTTGTCGGGAATTCGTGGGCCGGTAAGAGCTCTATTTTATCGACTTTTTCATCAGAACGTTGGCTTTCTACGTCAAACAAGCGGATGCTGTCTAGTTCATCGTCAAAAAAGTCTAATCTGAATGGGTGAGGACTCCCCATCGGGTATAAGTCAACAATTGAGCCACGTATTGCATATTCACCATGCTCCATCACTTGTTGAACATGTAAGTAGCCTGCTTGCTCAAGGTTATCACGTAGGGTGTGAGTATCTAGCGTGTCACCCACCGTAAAATTAAGGGTTGAACCATAGATAAATGACGCGGGAGCAGTGCGTAGCATTAAGGTCGACACGGGCACAATTAACACGCTTTGTTGTTCTTTTTTTAAGGTGTTAAGAGTGGCAAGACGCGCAGAGATAATATCCTGATGCGGTGAAAAATGATCATAAGGTAACGTTTCCCAGTCAGGGAAGACCATGACTGGGTTTTCAGGTAATAAAAATTCGAGTTCAGTTTCAAGGCGAAGGGCGCTTGGTGTATCTGGGGTGACAATCACAACAAGTTCGTTATGTTGTTTCACACCTTCGGCTATTGCGATACTCAGCCCGCTGCCGGTTAGTTGTCCCCAGTGAATTTTATCTTTCTCAGATTTTACCCAAGGCAATGCTGCCCATTGCGCAAACGCCATTTACTACTCCTTTAAACTGTGTTTAGTCTCGATAAATTTTTGTTAGATCCTGATAGTGGTCGATGCGACGATCACGTAGGTATGGCCAAATACGGCGAATGTTTTCGCTGCGTTGTTGGTCAAGTTCAACAACAAGTAACTGCTCGTCGCTGTTATTTGCGTGTGCAAGGATTTCACCTTGAGGGCCTGCGATAAACGAATTACCCCAAAACTGAATACCCTCGCTTTGCGCACTTGGATCACTTTCATGACCAACGCGGTTACAGCTAATAACGGGCACACCATTGGCAACAGCATGCGCACGCTGTGAAATAACCCAGGCGTCTTTTTGACGCGTTTGCTCGTCTTTATCATCACGAGGATCCCAGCCGATGGCTGTTGGGTAAATTAAGATTTCAGCTCCCGCCATCGCCATTAAGCGTGCGGCTTCAGGGAACCATTGATCCCAACATACTAGCACACCGAGTTTACCCACTGAGGTTTGAATTGGTTGAAACCCTAAATCCCCCGGTGTGAAGTAAAACTTCTCGTAAAACCCCGGATCATCCGGAATATGCATTTTACGGTATTTACCCGCAATGCTGCCGTCTGTTTCAAGTACAACGGCGGTGTTATGGTAAAGGCCTGTGGCACGCTTTTCGAATAATGATGACACGATCACCACATTTAACTCTTTTGCCAGCACACCCAGTGTGTCTGTACTTGGGCCTGGAATTGTTTCTGCTAAATCGAAAACATCAACGTCTTCTGTTTGGCAGAAATATAAACTGCGGTGTAGTTCTTGAAGGACAACCAGTTTAGCGCCTTGGCTTGCTGCATCACGAATGCCTGCAATTGATTTTGCCATATTTTCTTGAGCGTTATCAGAATTAGATTGCTGAACAAGGGCAACCTTTAAATGCGTTGGTTTAGTCATTGTTTGCTCCTGCTAAAAAGCCGCGCGGTAATTGCATCGTAATGCAGTGTAAACTGCCAAACTGATGGATAATTGGTAAACAGTTAATACCCAGTACGGTGTGTTCTGGGTAGGCCATTGCAATTTGAGCTAATGCCAGTGAATCATGTTCATCACCGTAAATTGGCACAAGCACTGTTTTATTGATGATTAAATAATTGGCATAAGTGGCGGGTAATCTGTCACCGTCATCGTTAAACACCGCTTTAGGCCAGGGAAGAGCGATAAGCCTGTAATCTTCACCTTGGTGTGATTTAAACGTGTGTAACTGTTTTTCCATCGCGTCTAATGCAGCAAAATGCTCATCATTTTCGTCATCACACTTAACGTATACAAGCGTATTGTTTGGTGCAAAACGCACTAACGTATCAATGTGGCTGTCTGTGTCATCACCCGCTAAATAGCCGTGATCAACCCATAAAAACGATTCGGCACCTAATTGTTCTTTAAGGATTTGCTCGATGTCTGTTTTAGATAACGATGGATTACGATTCGGGTTTAACAAACATTCACTGGTCGTCAACAGCACACCGTGCTCATTAATTTCAACGCCGCCACCTTCAAGCACTAAATCACTTTGCTGATAAGCCGTGTTTGGGTTTGCTAGTTGTTTGACGAGCACTTGATTAATATGGTTATCAAGCTGGCTTTCGAATTTATTACCCCAGCCATTAAAAATAAAATCCATGATTTTTAAATCAGCTGCGTTATCAAGGTTCGCACAGGTTAACGGTCCATGGTCGCGAGCCCATGTATCGTTGCACGGGGTAACGACAAAGTGAATACGGTGTGCATCAACACCCGCGTCGGCCAGTAGGGCAATTATGTGGTTTTTAAGTGCGTCGTTATGAGCAACAATCACCACATCTTGTTGTTGGCTAATTGCTTGACATAGGGCGACGTAAACGGGTTCTACAACCGTTAAAATTGCAGCCCAATCGGTATCTTGGTGCGGCCAAGTGAGCATTACAGCATCTTGCTCAGCCCATTCAGGTAAAAGTCTAAATTTCATGAAGGTATTAAACAAACAAAGGTGGGGCTAGTTTAGCATTTTAGCCATAGATGTCAGCTTTTTGTGCGCGATAAAGCAGGATTTTTAGCTGCTTTGCGACGTGTTTTCTTGTTGACGTTTTTTAAGCTGGCGAGTTTGTGCATGTAATGCTGCCCGAACGACTAAATCTTGGTCTGCATCGCGAATGGCAGTGAATAATAAAGTGTATTGGTATTTATCATCATCGCGCTTTTCAATCGCAACTAATTCGGTATAACAATATATCGCTGATGCTTCATGCTGCAAAAATAGTTTGGTTCTAAACGTTTGCCCTAATTCGTATACCTCAGTCGATGTCAGTTTTACGCCACCGCCACCATAACTATCACAATAATTTGCATTATCTTCGGGCTGTTCAGAGGCCAGAATGTGGCTCATAATCAAGTCTATTTTACGTGATTGAGCTTGCAAAAATATGGCCAGCTCTTGAGCTATGTCACCTAAATTACGCAGAGGGCGTAATGTACTTTGCTCAAGTTCATTCACTTCATTTGCAAGCTTAAATAGGGCGGGAATATCGGCTTCAAGTTCAGCATGCGTTTTCGGCACAACATGTGGCTCAACAGCGTATAAGTTCACGCGGTTGCTTTCTTCTATCTGAAAGTATTGCTCAAATTCGCTTAATTTTTGATTTTTCATGCTGTACTCCACACATATTTAGTTAATATTAGCGCCGCAAAGCACAAATTACCAGTAATGAAATACTGACAAATGACTTATAAAAAAAGGGCAAACTTATTGTTTGCCCTTCGTTTTTTATAAGTTGCCTTCTTGCGTATCGACATGCTCTTGCTTATGGTGCGCAGCAATTTCATCAGCAAGCTCTTGCCTTGAACGTTTTTCAGTTAACTTACGCTCAGTCAGCCAATAAAAGAACAGCGGTACAAAGAACACTGCGAGGAAGGTAGCCGCCATCATGCCGCCCATTACGCCTGTACCAACGCTGTGACGGGCTCCAGCACCCGCACCTGAGCTTAACACCAATGGTACAACACCCAATATAAAGGCTAATGAGGTCATAATAATGGGTCTAAAACGTAAGCGAGCTGCTTCCAATGCAGCAGTACTTGCGCTCCACCCTTGTTGATGTTTCATTAGCGCATACTCAACGATTAATATGGCATTTTTACTCGCTAAACCGAGTAGGGTGACTAAGCCAATTTGGAAGTAAACGTCGTTAGTCATGCCTACCAGCCAAACAGCAATCAATGCACCAAACGTACCAAAGGGTAATGCTAGCATCACTGAGAGCGGTAATGACCAACGTTCATACAATGCTGCCAGAATTAAAAACACCATGATCACAGCAAGCCCTAGTGCAATACCCGTTGTCCCTGAACTGCGTTTTTCTTGGTACGCAGACCCTGTCCATTCGTAGGTCATGTTTGGGGGGAGCACCGCGTTTGCGATCCGTTCTACTTCGGCAATTGCTTGGCCTGAGCTATAACCTGGTGCTGCATTACCCATTAGTTTTACGGCTGGTAAGTTATTGTAGCGGTTTAAGTTCTCAGGGCCTCGGCTGTACTCAATCGTTGTAAACGCTGACAAGGGCACCATGTTGCCTAGGTTGTTTTTAACATAGATACGTTTGATGTCATCAGGTTTCATTCTAAATTCAGCATCCGCAGACATAAGCACTTGCCATGCACGGCCAAACTTATTGAAGTCGTTTACATAATAGGTGCCTAGGTTACCAGCCAGTGCGGTAAAGGCATCGTCTATTTCAACCCCCATTGCACGAGCTTGCTCGCGGTCAACATCAACACGCAGTTGCGGGGCATCTGGGCGCCACAGAGTTTGAAGGCCACTAATGATAGGGCTCTTTTGTGCTTCTGCTGTCATTAACTGCATCGCTTGTTGCAGTTTATCAGGGTCACTGTCACCTTTGTTTTGAATATAAAACTCAAAACCACCTGTATTTCCCAGACCAAAAATAGCGGGGGGATTAAAGGCAAGTACCAGCGCTTCTTTTATCCCGGCTGTTTTCATAAACAATTCTTGAACAAGTGCTTTCGTGTCGACCTCGCGTTCATCCCAATGTTTTTGAGTGACAAACAAGGTTGCAGCACTGTTTTTATACCCGCCACCGATAAAGTCAAACCCCGTAAATGCCACGACGTTTTCGTTGGCAGGGTTTGATTGCACCGCTTTAACAACTTGTTGAGTAACGTGCTCTGTACGCTCAAGCGATGAACCATCGGGTAAGAAAATAGCCGAAATGTAATAGCCCTGATCTTCGTCTGGTACTAATGAACCGGGTGTGTTCTGCCACAGTCCGATTGTGGCAGCAATCATTGCAGTCATGAGTATTAAGCCGAGTAATCCACGACGCACCATAAATCCGACTGCACCAACATAACGGCTCGTAATTTTTGTGAAGGTTGCATTAAACCATAAGAAAAACCGCGCGGTTTGTTTATGCTCTTGTTTTAAGATTAGGACGCACAGTGCAGGTGTCATGGTTAGCGCAACTACGCCCGATAAGCTCACCGCAATAGAGATGGTGATCGCAAATTGACGGAACAATTCACCGGTTAAGCCGCCTAAAAATGCAATAGGCACAAACACAGAACACAGCACTAAAACGATTGCAACAACAGGGCCACTGACCTCACGCATTGCTTTAATTGCCGCTTCGCGTGCACTTAAGTGTTCTTCGTGCATAATACGCTCAACGTTTTCGAGTACCACAATGGCATCATCAACCACGATACCTATCGAGAGCACCATACCAAATAACGTCAATGAGTTAATCGAATAGCCAAGCATGTACATGCCGGCAAATGTTCCAAGCAGAGACACAGGCACAGCAAGGGTGGGGATTAATGTTGCGCGCCAGTTTTGCAAAAATAAATACACCACTAAAAATACCAATACCATGGCTTCGAGCAGTGTTTTAACAACTTCACGAATAGAGACTTCAACAAAACGTGTCGTGTCGTAAGAAGTTAAATGTGAGAGACCGGTTGGAAACTGGCTTTTCATCTCTTCGATTACAGTATTTACTTCGTCTGCGACATCAAGTGCATTCGCGCCGGGTTGTAAGAAAATACCCAACAGGACCGCTTCTTTACCGTTGATTGTGCCTTTAAAGTTATAATCTTTGGACCCGAGCTCAACACGCGCGACATCCTTTAAGCGTAAGCTACTGCCATCTGGGTTTGAACGAATAATAATGTTTTCAAACTGTTCAGGCTCAGCGAGTCGGCCTTGTGCCGTTACACTATAAACAAGCTCTTGTGGTGAGGATGCAGTGGGGGTAGCGCCAATTTTACCTGCGGCATATTGGGAGTTTTGAACGCGAATCGCTCCGGCCACCTCTTCGACAGTCACGCCTAATTGACTCATAACATCAGGACGCAACCAAATGCGCATAGCGTAGTCTTTGGCACCAAAAATCTGCACACTCGTAGTGCCTGGAATACGTTTTACACGGTCTAGCACGTTCATGGTGACATAGTTTGATGTCCATAAACTTGAGCGAGAACTATCTGGTGAATAAAAGGCATGCACTTGTAAAAAGCTGGATGAACCTTTTTGAACAACCACACCTTGACGGCGTGTTTCTTCAGGTAAACGTGCTTCAACTTGTTTAACACGGTTGTTCACATTTACTGCGGCTTGGTCTACGTCAGTGCCAATTTCAAACGTGACTTCAATAGTGGTTGAACCCGCACTCGTCGAGGTTGATGACATATACATCATGCCTTCAACACCGGTGATCGCATTTTCAATTGGGGCAGCAACTGTTTGCTCAAGTACGTCTGCAGACGCACCTGGGTATGCAGCTGTTACTTGAACGACTGGGGGCGCAATTTCAGGGTATTGGGCAATGGGTAAACTGCGCATGGCAGCAAGACCTGCCAAAACGATGACAATAGATATAACAAACGCAAAAATAGGTCTGTCTATAAAATAACGAGAAAACATAAGACTCCCTGTGTTTATTCTGCGTGGTTTGAATTTGCAGCCGATTGGCCAACATTCACTGGCATACCAGGGAAGAAAATACGCGCCATTCCATCAACTATCACGTTATCGCCTTCTTTAAGGCCACTTTTAATCAGCCAAAAGTTCTGATATTGCTCGTTATTTGGTTGTTTAACCCATTCTCCTACCGTTACGGGAGCCGGCAGGGCAACATCCATGCCTTGCTCATTTTTACTGACAACGTACACAAACTTACCGGTGCCGTTATCCAGTACAGCACGCTGTGGCACAATGATCGCATTTTTACGCACAGCACCACTTAACTCAATACGGACGAATTGACCAGGACGTAATTGAAAATCAGGGTTTGGAATAATCGCTTGAAATTCACTGGTGCCTGTATTTGGGTTAATACGCACATCTGAGAAGTTAACTTCACCTGTTTTGCCGTACACAGAGCCGTCTTGAAGTTTAATTTTTGTTTGCCAATGGCCTTGTTCAGGTAAGGTCAGAGAGCCATTTTGAACATCTTGACGCATTTGTAACTGCTCTCGCTCAGATAAACCAAAGCGGATACGGATTGGATCAAATTGTGTCATTTGTGTAAGCAATAAATCGGGCCCCGATACAAAGGTCCCTTCTGAGACAAATTCACGACCCATTACACCGGCAACCGGGGCTTTAACTTGTGCATATTCAAGGTTCAACTGCGCTTGTTTTAGGGCAACTTTCGCCGCCTCGAGATCTGTTTTTGCAATGTCGTAGGCTGAACTCGCATTATCGTAATCGCGTTGCGACACAGATTTTTCTGCGCGTAATTTAGCTAAACGTTTTACATCTCTGTTAGCTTGTACTAACGCTGCATTGGCTCCATCAAGTGCAGCTTGAGCACGGTCAACCGCTAATTGATAAGGTTCAAGGTCGATAGTAAATAAAGAGTGACCTTGTTCAACACGTTGACCTTCTTCAAAATTACGTGATTCAAGAATACCCGCAACGCGAGCACGAACTTCGACTTCTTTTGAACCAGACAACGTAGCAGGTAATTCGATAGTAAAGGGGGCATCTTGCGGTGTCATTGTCATAGTTGCTACCGCGGCAGGGTGCATTTGACTCTGTTGCTGCTGAGGTGCTTCTGAGCAACCTTGTAATAGTAAAGGTGCAGTTATAAAAAACAACGCAGATAATGATAATTTAGCAGACGCGAAAGGCAGGCGCATGTTTACTCCACAGTCCAATTGTTAAGTAGGTAAGCATAGAAAATAGCCTATACACTATCGAAAGGCGATACTATGCAGAAATTAAGCGCGTTTAGTTTATACCCAAATTAGCGAAAGGTACACCCTTTAGTTTACTTTTTACAGGTGCGATAAGCAGAGAATTAAATGCTATCTTCACAAAGAGATAGCGCACATACAGTGTACTCTAATTGCGGGTTAGTATTTAAATAATTTAGCCAGTTCATCCATACCAATTTGCTTAACGAAGTGAGATATTTTGAGGCGATAAACGTCGTTGCTAACGAGGCAAAAGAGTCGTTATTTAGGTGTTCTCGGCAATTGCTCCTGCATTGCTCTTCTCCTGCATCCATGCAGGCGTAAATCAGACATGTTTAGCGCAGGTAGCGACAGGTCAATCCCTCAAAATGATTCAGTATTATGACAGATTGGTATAATTGTATTGACTTGATAGTCTGGTTTTTTGCCTGTCGGCACAGTGGCTCACAGGAGGCTATATTAAGTTGTTTTGTAGTTTAGCAACTCGTAAAAACAGACTTTGTATGAGTTTATGAAACCTTTGTTTACGTTAGGAACAAAAATTTAACAAATACGCTTGTATTTATAATGAAAACTCGTACCCTAAAGTAATAAAAATAATAAAGGTGAGTTAGGGATGACGAAACACATTGGGGTAACATCAACGTTTGCTGAAATATCTAATAAACTAAGGCGCTTTGTATCTCGCATTGTGAGCCCAGATGATGTCGAAGACATAGTGCAAGAAACCTTTATTAAAAGTTATGAGGCTGATCTCAAGCAAAATATTGAATTTACGCACAGTTATATGCTTAAAACAGCGAAGCACTTAGCACTTAATCATATAGCTAAATGGGATAATAAATACAAAGATTCATTGGATGAACAGCAGCAAGTTGAACGTCATATGCGCACAATGGCGTTGGAAGATGAGGTTACCTCTAAAGAGCGATTTTTGTTCTTTTGTCGTGTAACAAATGAATTGAGCCCACAAGTTAAAAAGTGTTTTATCCTTAAAAAAGTATATGGTTTGAGCCAAAAGGAAATTGCCAAAGAAATGAACCTAAGTACGAGCACTGTTGAAAAACATATCGCTAAAGGATTGTTACATGCGCACCGTGCGATGAAAGCCCACGATATTCAACAAAACAATTACCCTGAAACAAACACATTTACAGCCAAAGAGGTGAATAAATGAGTAATGTTCACCCATTTACCTCACACGACATGATTCAAGCGCAGGCAAGCCGTTGGATAAGCGCGATTGACCGTGGCTTATCAGATGAAGAAGTTAAACAATTACAAGTTTGGGCAAGTCAAAGCCGAGCGCATCAGGATGCATTGTTTGAGTTAGCACAATTATGGGATGAAATGAGTGTGCTAAATGAATTAAGCAGTTTGTTTCCACATAAAGCGCCTACAAAACAAAGTACTTCATTTGGGATGGCTACCGCTGCGAGCTTTTTAGTGGTGATGCTACTTGGTTGCATCATGTTAATCTATTCAAGCTATTGGCACTCAGCTGAAAACGATCATGCTAAATTTACTAAAATTTACCGAACAAAAGTCGGCGAACAAGCCACCTTTGTCCTGCCAGACAGTACTATTGTTCAGTTAAATACCAACACAAATCTTGAAGTTGCATACACAGGTAATCGTCGCCAACTCATTTTGAATCGAGGTGAAGGACGATTTAATGTTGCAAAAGATGCGAGTCGTCCATTCACTGTGATAGCGGGTGATAAATCGTTTACGGCATTAGGCACTGTGTTTAACGTGCAGCGGAACACGGCATCAGATCTAGAACTCGTTGTAACAGAAGGCAAAGTGATGATTGCCGACCCCAGCACTCAGGTTGACGCCACTGATTTTAATCGTCTTAAAGATGCAACAGACACCAGCAACGATATTAAAAAGCTTAAAGCGAATGTTGTTGTTTCAGGTGAAAAAGCATTGATTAAACACAGTAAAACAGAGCCAATAAAACAATTATCAGCAGATGATGTGCAGCGTGATTTAGCGTGGCAACATGGCATGCTTATTTTTAATGGTGAGCCCCTCAGCGACGCATTACAGGAAGTGAGTCGATACACAGCAACACGCTTTGAACTCCTTGACCCTGAACTCTCAACATTGAAAGTGGCGGGAGTATTTAAAGCTGGCGACATTAAAGGGTTACTTGATTCTTTGGCCGCTAACTTAGCTGTTGAACATCAACGATTAGGTGAACATCGTGTTACTTTGACCTTAGCGACTAAAAGTTAATATTGCCTATGAGAGCACACTTATTTCATGCAGTTAATGGTGCAGACGCTGCTTGTCATAAAAAATTAAACACAAAAAAATTAAATTTATGTAGTGGATTTTTCTTTCTCAACTGTTTGGTTAAGTTGCGCAGTAAACATGTGTATTTGTTACCAGCGGCCTGTTTTGTTTATGGACTGAATGTAAGTCAAACAGTCATCGCTGCTGAAAAACAAATGCTGCAATTTGATATTAAAGCGCAACGAGCTGATTTGGCTTTGATTGAATTTGCAAAGCAAACCGACCAAACAGTCATATTTTCGTTCGATTTAGCAAAGCAATATCAAGCGCAATCTGTGTTTGGTTTTTACACCAAATTAGATGCGTTAGATGCCATGCTAAAAGGCACTGAGCTCGATGCGGTTGTTGATCAAAATGGTTTACTGAGTATAAAACTCAAACAAATCAATAGGAAAGATAACAACATGAAAAACCTTTCAGGGATCAGCGCTGCAGTCGTGCCGTTACTGCTTGCTTCGAATACACAGGCGGTAGCTGCTGATCAAGCTGCACAGGAAAATATTGAGAAAATAGCTGTCGTGGGTAGCCGTGTCGCAGGGCGTTCAGTTGAAGATTTACCTGTACCGGTAGATATTTTAAGCGCAGAAGCACTGGAAAATACAGGTCAAACTGAGGTTGGCCGTATGTTGCAAGCCATTGCGCCTTCATTTAACTTTTCCAGCTCGTCTATCAGCGATGGTACAGATGCGTTAAGACCTGCAACATTGCGCGGTTTAGGGCCCGATCAAACGTTAGTTCTGATTAATGGTAAGCGCCGTCACCAGGCAAGTATTATTCATATCAATACCTCTGTTGGTCGTGGTACGGCCGGTACAGACATGAATGCGATTCCCGCTGCATCCATCAAACGTATTGAAGTCTTGCGTGATGGTGCCGCAGCACAATATGGTTCAGATGCGATTGCGGGCGTTATCAACATCGTATTAAAAGACGCAGAAGAAGGCGGTAAAGCGGCGATTAATTATGGTGAGTACTCAGAGGGCGATGGCGAAACAGTTAATATCGATTTTAATAAAGGGTTTGCGTTAGGCGACGAAGGGTATTTAAATACGACGATTAATTATCGAGATCGTGCGCCAACAAACCGTGCAGGCTTACATGGTTCATGCCAATTTTATGGCTGTACTGAGCTTGAAGATGGCACATTACTCGCGGGCGATCCTCGTGAGCTAACAGCCCCGCGCGATACTTTTAGAATTGGTGATGCAGATTCACAGCAATTTGCCCTCACAGTTAATACAGGCTATGAACTTGCTGGTGGTGAGCTTTATGGTTTTATTACTTATTCGAACCGTGAAAATGAATCAGCTGCATTCTTCCGTCATAATGCCAATGCAAGTGGTAACCCTGTTTTACAAGATGGCGATGCAACCATTCCTATGGGGTTTCTACCAAAAATTAACACAGTAATCGATGACGTGTCCTACAATGTTGGTTTCAAAAAATCATTTGATAATGACGCGAGTCTTGATTTGTCTTACACCTATGGCGAAAACAGCATCGATTACACCACAAGCGATACGATTAATGGCTCGTATGCTAATTACCTTCGTTATGAGCAAGGCTTAACGGCTGACGAAATTCGAACTACGATCCCGCGCTCGGCGTATGCCTATGGTCTTGAGTTATCACTACAAACACTGAATCTTGACTACACCAAAGATTACGAGCACTTTTCGCTGGCGTTGGGTGCTGAGCTTCGTACCGATGAATTTCGCATCCTAGAGGGAAGTGAGTATGCGTATCGTGATTACGATACAGTTGATGGGGTAAGTATTTATGCAGGCCTTAATGACGGCATAGGAAGTGTTGATGCTGCAAGTGGTGCTCAAGGGTTTGGTGGTTCCGATCCGGCCTCGTCAGTGGATGAGTCACGCGATGTAATTTCATTTTATTTAGACGCCGAAACGTATGTAATTGATGATGTGATTATCTCAGGGGCACTTCGTTACGATAACTATAAAGGTTTTGGCGATACCGTTAACTTTAAACTGGCGGGTAACTGGTCAATCACTGAAGATGTTTCGTTACGTGGGGCTGTGAGTACAGGATTCAGAGCGCCTTCAATGCAGCAGTTGTACTTTAATAACGTAAGTACACAGTTTGTTGTTGGACCAAATGGTGACTTAATTGCAGAGCAAGTGGGCACCTTTAGAAACGACAGTACGCTGGCGCAATCTATTGGTATTCCTAAACTTAAAGAAGAGAAATCGCAAAATCGTAGTTTAGGGATTGTTTACAACGTCACAGATAACATCAACCTGACTATTGACTACTATGCGATTGATATCGATGACCGTATTGTGATCAGTAATCGTTTAGGGAAAGGATTATCCGACACATTAGATGCAGCGTTAGAAAGCGCTGGCGCGGGAGCTGGACAGTTCTTCTTAAATGGCGCTGATACAGAAACCGAAGGGGTTGATTTAGTCGCAACGTGGAATACCGAGGGCCTTGGTGGAACACTTGATTTTACTTTTGCTGCTAACTTTACAAAAACGGATGTCGTCGATTTATTCACCCCTGCAGGCAGTGGGCTTGAAACGATTCCGGTTGAAGATGTGTTTTCTGCGCAAGAAACATCGATTATTGAAGAGTGGCAACCCGAAGACCGCATTAACTTAAGTGCACTTTACCGACTAGAAGACTGGACGGTCAATTTATCACTTAATCGTTACGGTGAGTACACGGTAGAAGATGGAGGTCGCCAAACGTATGGTGCTGAAATCTTAACTGACGTAAAAGTTAACTACTTCTTTAACGAAAATCTGTCGTTTAATATTGGTGCAAACAACTTATTTGATGTTTACCCCGATAAGAATACCATTGGTAATTCGCGTTCGGGTACCATTGTTGATGCAAATGGAAACACTATTGTTTCAAGCCCAGGTGTGTTCACTTATTCACGTCGCTCAGCACCCTTTGGCTTTAACGGTGCGTACTACTACGTAGGCGCAGAATATAAGTTCTAAAAATCCTATCGATTCCTTTATTATTTAACCTTCAAAGGGCCGTTAGGCCCTTTTTTAGTTATAGAGACGTGCTTATAGAGATTGGAACATCTTGATATTGTTTTATTTTATCAAGCAAGGTGACTAAGGTTTTGTGGCTGCTTTGCTCACTTGCAGTTACTTGCACCTGTGTCATTTCAAACTGTGCGGCAAATAACGCGAGGTTAGCTATAATTTGCTCTGGTGTTATAAGTCGGTTTGCAAAGTAAATACTGTCGTTTTCAGTAATAGTAAATTGCGCTTGTTTTTTTGGGTTTTCAAGAATTGGTTTTGCTAAAGGGCGATTGACTTCTATAGCGCGCTCTTTAACAAATGAGGTTGTAACGATAAAAAATATCAGCAATATAAATACAATATCGAGCATCGGGGTCATATCTACATCAGCGTTTGCAGCGGTTTTTTTAGGTTGTTTCACCATAATTAGGTCCTTGTTGTTTTTGACCAAGCCACAAAATTTACGATTAAGTGGACTAGCCATAGTCGTGTTAAGAACACGGATTATTTTTAAATGCTGGGCGCCACAGCCGTATTTCGGATCCTAAATTTAAAGTTAGCAGCTTTTAAAAATACTGTAGTTAAATAAATATTCTAAGTTTATTAAATGTTTGTAGTGTTTTTGTTGGTAAAAATATTTATTAACTTTGATGAAATCATTTCGAGGTTTGTCAGGTCATTTTTGTTGGAACTAAGTTTAAAGGATGGATAAATGCTAAAAATTAAGTCTTTAGTTTGTGCTATGTGCCTTGTTTTACCGACAGCAAGTTTTGCTGAGCAATCAGTTAACGGGCAAGATTTCATAAATTTATTTGAGAAGCTGTCAGGTAAGCAGCCCGGAATTAGAAAAGGTCACGCCAAAGGTGTATGCGCTGTGGGCACATTTACACCTAATCAAGCAGCAAAACAGTATTCAATCAGCCCTTTATTTAACGCACCGTCAAAAGCAAATATTCGTTTTTCTATGGGTGGGGGTAACCCTAATGCTGATGAAACATCACGTTCTCCGCGAGGAATAGGGGTGCAGTTTGTGCTAGAAAATGGGGATGTGCACAATATTGCAGGGCTAACTACGCCCGTATTTGCAGGTAACAGCCCTGAAGCATTTTTTGGTTTGCTAAGTACCTTAGTACCTGACGAAAAAACAGGTGAAATCGATTTTGCAAAAGTGAAAGCATACAGAGAGCAAAACCCGAGTACGTTAGGACAATTTAATTGGCTACAAAGCCATAACCCGCCAGCATCGTATGTGTCTTCACGTTATTTTGGTGTGCATACCTTTTACATGGTTGATGAAAAGGGCACTAAGCAAGCTTTTAGATGGACCATGGTGCCAGAAGCGCCAGAACAAGTACTAACTGAAGAACAAATGAAAGCATTACCTAAATCATTTCTTGCTAAGCGACTTGAAGAGGATTTAGCGAAAGGGAAAGTTCATTACCGTTTTCAAGCTGAATTAGCCGAGCCGGGTGATGCATTAACGGATCCTTCAGTGCAATGGCCTGCTGATCGCAAAACAGTTAATTTAGGAAAGCTCACGATAGAATCCACGGGTGAATCAGGGTGTGATTTAACTAATTACGACCCAAATCTGCTTTCACAAGGCTTTATGCCAAGTGAAGATGAAGTGTTAAAGCTGCGCTCAACTGCTTATGCTATTTCATTTTCAAAACGTATTACTGGGCAATAACGTTCTTTAAATTTTCAATATGAAGCCCAGTTATGCTGGGCTTCATATGGTTAGCAGTTAATGCTTTTTCATTTTACTCATTTCGGCATGACAGCTTTGAATAGTTAGCAGGGTTTTTGATAACGCTGCTTCACAGTCGTGGGGTTGAGGTTTTTTGAGCGCACTTTTTATTTCTGCGAGTGTTTTGTCTTCGACTTCTTCAAGCTCACTGACGTAGGTTGCATCTTTGTCTGCACCGAGTTTAGTGATTAAAGATGTGTAAGCTTTACGAGCTTCTACCGCAAAGTCTGAGCCATTTTCACGGTGACCTGTTTGGTTTATGGCGTATGGCTGTAAACGTTCAATACTTACTTTACGGGCATCGATCATGCGCTGAAATAACGCGACGATACTGGGGTCTGAAACTTTTTCCTGTGCTTTTTCATAAAAATCGATACCACTGTTCATAACTTGAATGATATCTGCAATATGATGAACGTCATGTCCTTGATGTGTTTGCATAATGACCTCTCTAATAATATAGACTGAATTAAAACAATGCTCTCTACATGAAGCAAAGCATGTTCCAATCCCTAACATAAAAGTATTATCATTAATAATCAGAGTGTTACATTTTTATTTTGAGATAAAGCGAGTTTGGTACGCCCATATAAAAAGGCGTACCAGCAATAATTACAGGTTAATAGGTAAAATATTACTTAAGCTCATTGGCCACTTCAGCCACTTTTTGTCTAAGCCAAATATGGCTGGCATCACGGTGTAAAAGAGGGCTCCAAATCATGTCGAGTTCAAAAGGCGGAATAGGGAAAGGTGGCTCAAGAATTTTTAATCCCGGATCATCTAAATAAATATTCGCCGCTTTTGATGGCAGTGTGGCCACTAAATTCTGCTCTTTAGCCAGGTGAATGGCGACATGATAGTTTCGAGTAAAGGTTGCAATATTCCGGTGCTTACCAAAATGAGCAAGCGCTTCGTCTACCCAACCTAACTTTTGGACATCTTTTGGATCCATACCTACGCCAACACCAAAACCTGTTTTACTTACCCAAATATGGCGCGCTTTTAAGTAACTATCGAGACTGAAGTCTTTAATGATAGGGTTGTCGGCTTTTACTAAGCAGCAAAAACTGTCTTTCCAAATTTGTTTGTAGTGAAACGATTGGGGTAAGTTTTCAAAGCGGTTAATTGCCATGTCGACCTTGCCGTTTTCAACGTCATGAAACGTAACGTCACTGGGGGTCAGGATATCAAGCGTGGTGTCAGGCGCTTCTTCGTGTAACTTACTAAGTAGTTTGGGCGCAAGGGTACTGGCCGCATAGTCACTGGCCATAATACGAAATACACGTTTACTTTGAGATGCTTCAAATTCACGGTTAGGAGCGAGTGTTTCTTCTAACGTCATTAAAATACCGCGTATGACAGGTTGTAGCTCTTTAGCACGCTCTGTCGGCACCATTCCTTCACTGGTGCGTACCAAAATCGGATCATTAAATAAATTTCTCAGGCGCTTTAAACCGTTACTCATTGCGGGTTGTGTAATGCTTAACTGATTAGCCGCTTTGGTTACATTGCACTCTCTGAGTAATGTATCTAGGTAAACAAGTAAGTTTAAATCTATTTTACTTATATTCATTCTGTGTCCTTGGTGTTTACCAATAATGGATAAATCGTTGTGCAGCAGGGTAAGGGTAAATGTGGCTTACCACGCCTTGCTTAATATTATATTGAGCTTGTCGCCAATAAGCGGGGTCTTCAAGCTCTGGGTGTGTACTTAATAAATAGTGTTTGTACACAGGGTTAGCCGTAACAAAGGTGCACAATTGCTCAGGAAATACGTCTTGCGGTGCCACTGAATAACTTTGCTCATTCGTTAAGTAGTCATCGTATGACTTGGCTTTTGGTAAGGCACGAAAGTTCATATCAGTTAAATATTGCACTTCATCGTAGTCATAAAAAATAACGCGGTTATGCTTACTTACCCCAAAGTTTTTCAATAGCATGTCGCCTGGAAATATATTCACGGCTATCATTTCTTTTAATGCTTGACCATATTCTTCAATGGCTTCAAATGCTTGTTGTTCACTGGCATTTTCAAGGTAGATATTTAATGGTGTCATGCGCCGCTCAATATATAAGTGTTTTATGATCAGCCAGTCACCTTCAATAATCATTGAAGAGGCGATTGTTTTATGCAGCTCTGCTAACAATTTACTATCAAAACGACTCAGAGGAAATACGACGTTAGAATACTCTATAGTATCGGCCATGCGTCCGACACGATCATGACTTTTAACTAATTGATAGCGTTTAAGCACGGTATCGCGCCCAAACGGTTTGCTTTCGCCAAAGGTGTCTTTAATCACTTTAAACACATAGCCAAAGGATGGCAGAGTAAATACCATCATCACCATACCCGGTGTGCCAGGGGCAATAACTAATTGATCGTTTGAGTTATTTAAATGCTGTAAGAACTCACGATAAAACTCTGTTTTACCTTGCTTATGAAAGCCAATTGCATTGTAAAGCTCTGCCAATGTTTTGTTAGGCATTAGTTGATTTAAAAAACGAACTAATGCAGAAGGAGCATGCGTTTCAACCATAAAATAGGCGCGGGCAAAACCAAAGATAACCCGCATTTGCGATGATTTCGTCAGCAACGCATCAAGGTATAAGCCTTTATCCTCATGGTGTAAAACAGCAATGATAAAAGGTTGTACGCCACTTTCAGACACCACTCGGCCAACAATGTAAGCGGCTTTATTTCGGTAAAAAGGGGCTTGAAGGATATCAAAGCGCATGTGCCACGCTTGGTGGTGTGTATCGGGAGCTTGCTTATAAAACGCCTTAACCAACAATCGAATATCACGCTCAAGGTCCACAAAAGGGGCTTTAAAGTCAAATTGATTAATAATTTTACGTATTGTGGGTCTTAGCCCATCTACGACAGGAAAATAACTGCGATATTCAGCTTCCATTGGGAGGGCGGGAGCATCTGCGAGAGTGGCTTTTACAAATATAAAGTCGTTATTAAAATAGCGGCGGTGAAATAAGCGACAAAAAACGGAGTTATAGAAAGTTTCAGCCAGCTCGGCTTGTGGGTGAAAGCTTAAAAATTGTTGGTATATTTGTTTGGTTTCGAGCCAGCAAGTCTGATTGAGCTCAATAATTTGTTGTTCATTCAGCGATTTTAGCTTGGTAATGGTTTCGTTAACCCGATCATCATAATGGCTAATTCTGAGCTTACTAATTTCATTAATTTTTTGCCAATCTCGGTTGGCAAATGCGATAGGAGCTTTGGCTGTTATTGCTTGGAAGAGTTTATAGTGATTACGAAAGCCAGATAAAATTAACTCCGCAATATGTTGTGGCTGCATACAAACTCCTTCGAAACGGCTGAAATGTCGTGTTTAGAGCATTAACTCTATCCGTGTTAAGAATATGTTATTTATTAGTGAAACCCAATAGTAAAGTTAATTAATTATAGCGTGCTAATTTTTTTTCTAAGTCAGCCAGCTTTTTATTAGCCTTTTTTACGTCTCGTTGGTATTGCTTATTGATACTGTTTAGCTGCTTTTGTATGTCTTTGCTGATTTGCTTGCTTTGTGAATCAGACAAAATGCGGTTAAGCCGTTGCTCTTGTTGGTACTGCGCTCTGTCACGCTCGCGACTTAAAATGTCTAAGCGATGTTTTTGACTACGAATTTCGGCTTCTAATCGCTTTATTATCTGTTCTCTTTCCAGTTCATTAAGTTGTTTAACATAATTATCAGGTGCTTGTATATCAGGATCAGTTACTGTAATGCGGTGTTTAGTTGCGCGATTCCCACAAGGAAATTGGCTAAATACGGTGCCTTTGTCAGTTACACATTTATAGTATTCCGCCGCTGTAAGTGCGGGAGAAAAGGTAATGAAAAGAGAGGAAAATAACGCGGTGATTGTGGCTTTCATGACATCCGTGTCCTTACTTTAATACGTGTTATTAAATATAATAAAGCCAGCTCGTATAGCAAATAATCAAAAGGGCTAAGGTGTATAGCGTTTTAGTTTTTTAATGCTTTGCACTAAAAAAGGTACATCGAGTCGCTGCTCTATTGCAAAGCCCTGAGCTGCAGAGATGTTTTTAAAATTACCATCCGAGTCAATTAAAGTAATTCTATCTTTCTTAAATGCAATAAACACATTTTGAGAGTAGTTTACGCCGGTATCATCATGGCGTTTATATAAATTACTGCCTAGCATGCTTTGTTTCGCGAGCGTTTGGCAATTTAAATAATGCCCAACACTGGTGGCTATTATGTCACTTGGTTGAATAAGCCCGTCTGTTTGCACAACTTTTTTATCTGAGCTGTACAGGCGAGACGTAGTCACAATGCCGTTGCTATGCTGAGCAAGGCTAAATGCGAAAACAGCGTGTGCATTATTACGCACTGTGGTTGTTTCATCTGCGCTGACAAGTCTTATTGATGAGTCTTCATTGGTTGAATTGATAAATTCAAATTGTTCGAAGCCCTCTACCTGTAGTGAGCGAGATTCGCTTAACCAAACAGGCGACTGCTGTTTTTCAAATATAGGTGATTTGTAAAAAGCCGGTAAGCCATAAACTAGGCTAAATAACGTATCTTCAACTTCAATAGGTTGTAAGAATAAATCAGTTTTACGTAAATTTGGTTGAGTATTTACAAAGCTTTCAAGGGCGTCGTTGTTTGAAAATACTAAAATATCGATTTTTGCTGTAGTTTCATCAACACATTGTGCTGGAGGCGTCGGTGCTAAATAATCAATATTGTGCGGATCTAGCCTAACATCATGAGCTTCTTTATAGCTGTCAAGGTCAAGTAAATCGTTTTTAGCCAGCAGGCTTTTTGCAGTTGTTGGGTACGATAATGGCAGTACGTTATCTTGCTTAGTAATATCAAATTTTAAATTAGCATCGGCCCAAATATGAATACTGTGACTAAGAGCAAAACACACTAAGATTGTGCTCGTAGCATAACGTGCGAATTTATACTGTTTTAAGCGTGCCAGATGATGCCAAGTGTAATTACTGACTAATAACTGGAAAGCTAAAATGAGTAGTACGATACCGCCCGCAAAAATAGTCGTGAGTGCAGGGGAGTCTGTAAGACGGTGCCATAATAACGACACAATCTCAGGTAAAGCTGATGAATTCAAATGATAGCCTAGGTTGAAATAAACGTAGGCATCAAGTGTCAGCAGTGATGCACCAAAGGTCGCAATTACCGCGGCCATCCCCCGAATATGTCGAGGGTAAGGAAACACCAAACTCAGCGGAAATATCGTCAGAACAAAGGCAATAAACGTAATAAAGCTTGTGTGGCTTAACCAAGTTACAAACATGTACAGGTAACCCACAAAAGTAGTGGGGGCACTGTCGGCAAATAAATAACTTAAGCTGATAAACAGCAGTAAACCTATATTTGCGAAGGTGAACCAATGGCCCCAACTAAGAAGCTGACTTACTTTTGATGAAAATTGACTTTGTTGCGATAAATTCATAAATCTTATTTAACCGACTGCGCTAATGCTTTGGCAAAGTTGTCGGCAACCGCTTGTCTTTTCTCTGAAGGTACATGCTCTTTTAAAATATGCGTGATAGAATTTCCTAAACACATAAGGCTTAAATCTACAGGCGCTTTATGCTCTGTAAGTACATCAATCAGCTGATCAACGATTTGTTCTACTTGCTCATTAGAATATTTTGATATGATAGGCATCAGTTGGTTCGATAAAAAGAGTTATATTCCCGTATTTTAACACCAGAGGCGTGAAAAACAAAGATGACAATAGATGTTAAAAAATTAGTCGTTCATTATGTAGACAAAAAAGACGACGATACTGAAATTCATTTACGCAATGATGAAATGGTTGTTAACGACAAAGTCGCTGTATTCATAGAACAGCTTCACCATGCTTACAATGGTAAACCGGGTAAAGGGTATTGTGCATTCAGTGGCGAGAAAAACAGTGTTGTAGCTTCTGCAATGCAGAGCTATCGAAACAATGAGCTGGGCTTTTGGCACATGACTGAGCAGGCCACAAATGTATTAAAAGAAGAGCTAAATAAGTATGCGTTTAACGAAACTGGTTATTTAGTTTTTTGCCATTATCAATATGTTGCAAGTGATTATGTGTTAATTGCGCTGATCAATATTAAAGAACATTATTCAATTACTTCGGAACTTGATTTAGCGTCATCGCGTCACTTAGATATCTCACGCATGCAATTAGCTGCGCGTGTCGATTTGACAGCCTGGGACACGCAAGCGGAAGATAATCGCTATATTTCTTTTATTAAAGGGCGTGCGGGTCGTAAGGTTGCGGATTTCTTTTTAGACTTTTTAGGTTGTGAAGAGGGCATTGACCCTAAACAACAAAGCCAAGTAATGCTTAACGCCGTTGAAGACTACTTATCAGAGCAACAGTTTGATAAATCAGAAAAAGATGAGCTTCGTAAACAAGTTTTCGATTACTGTAATGACTGTGTGACCACAGGTGAAGATGCCAACGTTAAAGAATTATCGGCGACATTATCTAAAAGTGATGACAGCCCATTTGACAGCTTTTGCCAAGAACAAAACTATGATTTGGAAGACTCGTTCCCTGTTGATAAAAAGACGGTAACGAGCATGGTTAAGTTCTCTGGTATGGGTGGTGGCGTAAGTGTGAGCTTTGAGCGCAAACACCTAGGCGAGCGCGTTACATATAATGAAGCAACAGACACACTTGTGATTAAAGGTATTCCACCTAACCTAAAAGACCAACTGCAACGCTTTATGGAGCAAGAAGAAGATTAAATAAAGTCATGCGTTAAGGCATTAGACAGTTGGGTTAATCTCGACAAAATTGACAGACTTTTGGCCCAGTTACTGCTGGGCTTTTTATTATTTAATAATTAAGGCTTGCAGTAAGACAGTTTATTATTAGGTATTAATCGTTTAGGGTATTATCGGTCAAGATTGGTAAAAAGCTGGCATATACGTAAGGATGAATATGGACTTTTCTAAGGCGTTTCACTACAAAAAGTGGGCAAATACTCAATTGCTTGATTTAGGAGAACAGCAGTTTTCAGGGCTTCCAGAAAGTGATGCTACCTTTTTCGTCAGACTTTTAAATCACACAACTGTCGTCGATAGCCTATTTATTAGCCGAATTTTGAGAGAACCTGAAAAATACAGTGATGATAATACCGTTGAAACACCAACATTTTTAGAGTTGCGCAAGAGAGTAAATGAAAATGACTCATGGTTAGTTCAGTATTCTAAAACAGTACAGCAAGAAGAACTAGAGCGGGTTGTTTCATTTAAATTTGTTGATGGTGATACAGGGCAGATGTCAGTGGCAGAGATTCTAATCCATTTGTTAACTCATAGCAGTAATCACAGAGGTATGGCATCTAGGGTACTTGCGGCAAATAATTTAGAGAGACCTAAGGACACATTCACTCGCTATCTGCATCAATTAGAGCCATTAAGAAGAGTTATAGTATAGCCTCTTTTTTATGGGGCGTTATATGCAAAACCTCAAGACGACATAAAGCGTATATCCAGAGTTTAATTGTCACTGAAAGTGAAGATAACAGAGATAAATGAGATGAGTCTTTTGATTTATTCGACCCTCAAATTAAATTTACGCATAGGGATTTTATGACTTACAAAGCAATTAATTTTAAAGAGAAGTTTTCTAAATTTACTGAACATTGGTCACCGCGAGTAATTGCAGAAATGAACGACTATCAATTTAAACTCGCTAAAGTTGAAGGTGAATTTGTTTGGCACGATCACCCTGATACTGATGAAGTGTTTATTGTTATTGAAGGCGAGCTAGAAATCGAATTTAGAGATGGCATTGTAAATTTAGAGTCGGGTGAAATGTTTGTAATCCCTAAGGGGGTTGAACATAAACCCCATGCGAAGACTGAATGTAAAATTATGCTTGTTGAGCCGAAAGGCGTGGTAAATACCGGTGAAGCTGGTGGTGAACTGACCGCAGCGAATGATGTTTGGGTGTAACAAACAAGTCTGATGGTGTCAGATTTGAATCAGCAGCAATTACAAACCCTGAAAAAGGCAGCAATGCGCAGTGTGTGGGTGTTTTTGCTATTAAATAGCAGTCTGTTGCTGTTGTTTTTCTTAGGTAATACAGAGTTTGTGTTTATCGCTTTAGTGATACAGATTAGCATAGTTGTTATTTGGCAATTACCCGTATTTATATTTCACGTAGTTTATAAAAAACAGCCAATATTAATATCGATCTATAAAGCATTGGCGTCATATCGTTACGTTATAGAGCAAGTGCAATGGCCTTAGTATTTAATTTATATAAAAGAAGCGTGTAATGATGGTAACTGCATTTGTAGCAAATTTGCAGGTGGCACAGACGCGAACCTTGCAGGCGTTGTATTAAATGCGGATAAGCTTTCTGATGCTGAAAAATATAATTGCCTAATTATTAATATTTATCTGTAACAGAGACAAAATAACCGCTAATCTACTGAGATGATTACGACGTATTCTAAGAAAAGGTTTTGAGGTGTAAATTTCTTTTAATACTGCTCTTTATTTTGAGCACATTTAACCCATCTTTTAGCAAGTTGTTAAAATGAAAATGTTAGTTAGGAGAACTAATGCCACACTTTATAATGGACTGCTCTGAAAGTATCCTGAAATCCCATCATGAAGAATGTATTATTGAACAAATCTATCATGTCGCTAATTCTACAGGATTATTCGATGAAGGTGATATTAAGTTAAAAATTAATCCATTTCAAAAGTATTCCGTGGATAATATGAGAAGGTTTTATCCCTGTTTTTTCTCAAATTGATTATTCCATTATTTAGTTTTAGTTAGAAAAGGATGTCTAGCCTATGTATCAACTTTATTTTTCTCTTGCTCTAATATTTATTATTTTTAGTTTGCCCATTTATATTTACTATATAACATTAAAATTTGAACAGTTCGAAGATAAAGGTTCTAGTTTTTTCTCTTTATTTTTTGGCAGAGCCAAGCTTGAGGGTAGTACTAACAGTTTTGTGCTTTCCGTTTATAGGCATTATAAGTGTTCTAAGCACTATTAAGACTTTATGTAGACGGAAGCCAGTTAAACCATCTTTGTTATTTTCTGCAATAGTTTCATTACTGTGGTTGGCATTTTTACTTACAGGGCTTGTGCAATATTTAGGCGAATAGAAGTTAAATAAGTACGAAAATATTTAAAATTTTTATTCGCTTTTTAATGCTATTGTTTTTCTGTTATGACTATTGAGTTGTTTACAAGGAGATTTTAAAAGCATGAATATATTTCTTATTATTGCAGGTGTATTAAGTGGAATCGTTGCAATTTTGCATCTTGGATGTATTTATTTTGGCGCACCGTGGTATCGCTTTTTTGGTGCGGGGGAACAAATGGCGCTACTATCTGAGCAAGGTAGTATAAAACCAACCCTTATAACCAGTGGCATTACACTCGTGCTCTCAATGTGGTCAATGTATGCGTTTTCTGCTGCTGGGATTATTTTCAAACTCCCATTAACGCGTTTAGCGCTTATATTAATTACGTTCATTTATATTGCCCGGGGCATCGTCGGTTTTTTGTTTGTAAAGTCACCCCAAGGTCGAACTCCCGAGTTTTGGATTTGGAGTTCAATTATTTGTTTATCTTTAGGTGTTGTTCATCTAATAGGACTGAAACAACAATGGGCTAGTTTGTAGGCAAATTTAAATAAAGTCATTATGATTGCAGCACATATCCAAAGTGCCACCTCGTCAACAGATAAGGTGAGACAAGTTGCACTGCGCAAGATTTGAAAGTGCTGTTTGAGAATAAGGCGCAAGCTATAAATTAAAACTACGGATATTCAACGTCTATATCGGTACTCTCTATATCGGTAATCTCTATATTGGTACTGACTATAACAATACTATCTATATTGACACTATCTGTAGCTTTTATTCGTTAAATCTAAAAAGAGAGTTGTGTGAATGAAAGTAGAAGCATTTTTAGTTAACTCGTTTACTGCAGATGGAAGCGGAGGTAACCCTGCCGGTGTTGTATTCAATGCGGATAAACTTTCTGATGCGGAAAAACTGACTGTTGCGAAAGCCGTGGGCTTTTCAGAAACGGCCTTTGTATCAGACGATGAAGAGGTCGATTTTTCGGTGTCATTTTTTACCACAACAGAAGAGGTCGATTTTTGTGGTCATGCTACGCTTGCTGTATTTTCGACTCTATTCAACCAAGGTGTGATAGCTGCGGGTAATTACACGCAGAGAACCAAAGCGGGTCTACTCGGAATAACGATTGCCAATGACGGTCAAGTTACGATGGAGCAAACCTTACCTAAATACCTCGGCAGCTTTGCGTATCATGAGGTCGCTGGATTATTGGGGGTTGATGAAGCGGTTTTAGCATCAACGGCTTTACCGATAGACGTAATCACAACAGGTTTACCCGATATTATCGTTCCTGTACCACGGGGCTATCTCGATAAAATTGAAGTTAATAACGCTGCTCTCAGTGATTTTTGTAAACAACATGAAGTGATTGGTGTGCATGCATTTGAGCTTTACGATGCGCATGAAAAGCTGACTGCAAGTTGTCGAAACTTTGCACCTTTAGTGGGTATTCCAGAAGAATCGGCAACAGGGAGCGCGAGTGGTGCGCTTGCTTGTTACTTAACTAAGCATCTTTATTCTGAACACATTAATCATTTCAAATTTGAACAAGGACGACTTATGGGGTGTGCTTCACATATCTCAGCATGCGTTAGATCAGACAAACAAGGTGTGAGTCAGGTGTTAGTGGGTGGATACGCCAGTGGCTTCGGAACCCAAATAATCGAAATATAGTGTATATATCTAAAACAAAAATCTAAAACAAAAAAGCCGCGTTATTTTCATAACGCGGCTTTTTTCGTATAACAGCTAGACTAGTCAGCCGATAATGTTTTAGCCATATCAGCACGGGCTTTACCGGCAGGTTTAATTGAACCTGCGCGTAAACCACTGTCTGGAATAGCTTCACGCTTATCGTGTGCCATAGCACCTGGTGTTGGTACTGGCTCGCTGTCTGCAACTGGTGCAGGTTTTGCCATTGCAGCGCTTGCTGAACCCTTAACTAACACTGTTCTTTCATTGTTAGGTGCTTGTTTAGCTTGCATTGGTTCATCAGCTTTAACTGCTTCGTCAGCTTTAACAGGCTCTTCAGCTTGCACTGGTTCATCAGCTTGTACTGGTTCGTGAGCTTTAACTGGTTCATCAGCTTGTACTGGTTCGTCAGCTTTAACTGGTTCTTCAGTTGTTACTGGTTCTTCAGCTTGCACTGGTTCTTCAGCTTGTACTGGTTCGTGAGCTTTAACTGGTTCGTCAGCTTGTACTGGTTCGTCAGTTTTTACTGGTTCATCAGCTTTTACTGGTTCGTCAGTTTTTACTGGTTCGTCAGCTTTTACTGGCTCTTCAGCTTTAACTGGCTCTTCAGCTTTAACTGGCTCTTCAGCTTTAACTGGTTCGTCAGTTTTTACTGGTTCGTCAGCTTTTACTGGCTCTTCAGCTTTTACTGGCTCTTCAGCTTTTACTGGCTCTTCAGCTTGTACTGGCTCTTCAGCTTTAACTGGCTCATCAGTGGTAGCTGATTCAGGCGCTTCAACTGGTTGTTCAGTTTGCGCTTGTTTAGCTTTTAATTCAGCTTCATATTCAGCAGCAGCTTGATCCGCAACAGGAATAAAGGCAGGTGTGTCACCTTTATCTTCATTTTGCTTTTCATCTTGCTCAGGACGACGACGGCGTTGTCCAGCTGCACGAAGGTGACGAGGTGAACGACGTGAGCGTGTGCGCGGCTGTGCTTGTTCATCATCAGCAACTGACTCAGCGTTTACATTTTGCTCCTCAACCGGTGTGTTGGTTTCTTCTGTTTTAACCGATTTAACGTCAGCTTTTGCAGGTTTTTCTGCTTTAACCTCAGTCTGTGCAGGCGTTTCAGATTTAACCTCTGGTACTACATCGTCTTTCGCTTCTTTCGCCTGCTTGGCAGGTTTTGCTGCTTTGTCTGTTTTCTCAGCCTGAACAGTATCACTGCTCTGAGTTGATTTTACTTCCTCGGCATTTTCGTCTTGTAAACGCACTTTCTTACGAATATTACGACGTTGACGGCGAACCTTAGGTTTAGTCTCTTTCGGTTGCTCCGTTTGCGTTTCTTGAACTGCCTCTGTTGACGTTGTTTCTACGTCATCAGTACGCTTTTCATTTCGCTTTCGGTTAGTCGAATTGCGACGGCGCTTATTACGGTTTTCGTTACTTTCTTTTTGCTCAGGAGCTGAAGTAGTGGCCGGTTTCTCTTCTTTCGCTTCAACGTCTGAAGGACGCTTATTACGAGAGTTGTTACGACGACGTTGGTTATTGCTTCTGCGACGGTTGTCGTTATTGCGACGGTTGTTGCTGCGCTGTTGTGCCGCTTTTTTCTCTTCTTGCTCTTTTTCAGTCTCTTCTTCAGAGTTGCTGAAGAGTGATTTAAACCATTTACCAATGGCTGCAAATAAACCACCGTCACTTTTCTTAACGTCTTGAGCTGGTTGTTCAGCTTTTGGAGCAGCTTGTGGCGCTGGGTTTGTTGGCATAACAACACCTTTTAACACAGGCTCTTCACGAACCGGTGCTGTGGGTGCTTTAGCCATTTCAAATGCTTCTGGCTCTGGTGCAACGACTTGCTCATAGCTAACAGTTTCAATCGTTTCATCTTTGCGTAAACGAACTACTTCATAGTGCGGTGTTTCCATGTGTTGATTTGGAATAATGACCACATCAACACTATGGCGTTTTTCAATACGGTGCACACTACGGCGTTTTTCATTTAATAAGTAAGCAGCTACCGCAACAGGTACTTGTGCGTTTACTTGCGATGTATTGTCTTTGATTGCTTCTTCTTCGATTAAACGAAGGATAGACAATGCAATTGATTCGTTTGAACGAATAGTGCCTTGACCATTACAACGCGGACACGGACCTTGGCTTGCTTCACCTAGAGATGGACGCAGGCGTTGACGTGACATTTCAAGAAGGCCGAAGCGTGAGATTTTGCCTATTTGTACGCGAGCACGGTCTGGACGTGCAGCATCTTTTAGGCGATTTTCAACTTCACGTTGGTGGCGAGGTGGTGTCATATCGATAAAATCGATAACAATAAGACCACCTAAGTCACGTAGACGTAATTGACGTGCAATTTCATCAGCGGCTTCTAGGTTCGTATTAAGCGCGGTCTCTTCGATATCACCGCCTTTGGTTGCTTTTGACGAGTTAATATCGATAGAGGTAAGCGCTTCTGTTGGATCAATAACGATTGAACCACCAGAAGGTAAGCGAACTTCTCGTTGGAACGCTGACTCAATTTGGCTTTCGATTTGGTAATGCGTGAATAATGGCACATCGCCTTGATAAAGCTTAACACGGCTCATGAAATCAGGGCGGAAGCGTTCAATGTGCGCTTTAGCTTCTTCAAAAACACGGGCTTTATCAATTAAAATTTCACCAATATCACGACGTAGATAGTCACGGATAGCACGGAAAATAACGTTACTTTCTTGGTGAATTAAGAATGGAGCAGGGCCGCTATCTGCAGCTTGTTGAATGGCATCCCAGTGAACTAAAAGCGCTTTTAAGTCGTAGTCTAGTTCCTCGAATGATTTGCCAACACCCGCAGTACGGACAATGAGCCCCATACCTTTAGGAAGTTCTAAACGGCTTAGCGCTTCTTTTAGTTCAGTACGCTCATCACCTTCAATACGACGTGAAATACCGCCGGCACGAGGGTTATTTGGCATAAGTACTAAATAGCTGCCTGCTACGCTTATAAAGGTTGTTAGTGCCGCGCCTTTTTGGCCACGTTCTTCTTTATCAACCTGAACAATTACTTCTTGGCCTTCTTTGATTACGTCACGAATATTCGGACGACCTTGGAATGTATAGCCTTGTGGGAAGTATGTGCGTGCAATTTCTTTAAGTGGAAGGAAACCATGTCTTTCCGCGCCATAATCAACAAAGGCTGCTTCTAGTGATGGTTCGATACGGGTAATTTTACCCTTGTAAATATTGGCTTTTTTTTGTTCGTGACCTGGGCTCTCTATGTCTAAATCATACAGGCGCTGGCCATCAACCAGTGCAACGCGCATTTCTTCTTGCTGCGTCGCATTGATTAGCATACGTTTCATATTGTTACTCTACTAATTTCTGTCGCTGACATGACGATATCATTTCGTCTGTTCAGTGGTTTTTGACGGTTATTCTTGTGCAATCTCACGACTGGTTAAAATCAAAAACCGACGTTGTTCGCTTACATTGAGCGTGTCTATGGTGTGGCTGACAATAACATGTTGTCACGTTATTAAATTCTTTTTGGTGCCAAAACTGCCGCGTCTTTCACGGTTTTAATTTACGAGTTCTGTTCCGAAGTCGACCATGTTCAAATTTTAATTCAATGTCTTGCTACAACAGCTTACTCTGAATGACGTTGTTACGTCGTCACTATCAGACAATTTATCTTGTTCAATTGCTTTTTCTATTCATTAATCAGCATTCGTGCTCAAATTATGCAGGCAATATATTACGCGCATCGCCGATAATTGAACGCTCGTGTTGGCTGGGTAATTATAAAAGCTTTGGAAAACTTAGCGCGGATCTGTATGATCGGCAACCCAGAATATGCATCACGAATGTTTTAATGTGGTAAAAAGCACCGTTGTTACTTGCAAACTTTATGTTCGCAGCGGTGATTATCCCACTATTACAACCGCGTTAGCAACTAAATTATTTACTTAAATCAGTGATTAGGCAATGTCAGAAAAAACCGGCTTACAAGTATCATTTGTTACCATAGGTGAAGACCACTTAGGTCAACGCATTGATAACTTTCTTATTACTCACCTGAAGGGTGTGCCTAAAAGTGCAGTTTATAAAATTCTTCGTAAAGGTGAAGTGCGAGTAAATAAAAAGCGCATTAAACCCGTTTATAAATTACAACTTGATGATGTTATTCGTATTCCGCCCATAAAAGTGGCCGAAAAAGATGAATTTGTGCCGAAAAAGCTAGATAAGGTTAAACAGCTTGAAGAGGCCATTTTATTTGAAGATAAATACTTGATGGTGATTAATAAGCCGTCAGGAATGGCGGTGCATGGCGGCAGTGGTTTAAGTTATGGCTTAATCGAGGCACTGCGAGTACTTCGCCCAGAAGAGCGCAGCCTTGAACTGGTTCACCGTCTTGACCGTGATACTTCAGGCTGTTTACTTATTTCAAAGCGCCGTTCTGTGCTTACACACTTGCATCAGCAGTTGCGTGAAAAAACCATGGAAAAAAATTATTGGGCACTGGTTGATGGGCAATGGGATGCGAAAACTAAAAACGTCACTGAAGGCTTACGTAAAAATACTTTAAAGTCTGGTGAGCGCGTGGTGCGTGTAGACAATACCGAAGGTAAACCGTCGCACACACGTTTCCGTGTTTTAGAGCGTTATGCAGAGTGTTCACTGGTGCAAGCGTCGCCGGTGACTGGGCGTACTCACCAAATCCGTGTTCATACGCAATGCAAAGGTCACCCAATTGCGTGTGATGATAAATATGGTGTGGCTGAATTTGATCAATACGTTAATAAGTTAACGGGGTTAAATCGGTTGTTTTTACATGCGCATGATTTACGCTTTATCCACCCTAAAAACGAAACAACGATGCATGTTGAAGCGCCGTTAGATAAAGCTTTAAGTAATTGTATTAAAAAGTTACGTGCTGATAATGAACAGGTTTAAACTCGCTATTTTTGATTGGGACGGCACAGTCATGGATTCTGTGCCAAAAATTGTGACCTGCCTGCGAAATACTGCGCGAGATTTAGGTATTCCAGTTCCATCAGAGCAACAAGCGAAAGATGTGATAGGTTTGTCGCTAACCAAGGCCACTGAAGTACTTTTTCCTGCTTATTTGCATTTAAACGATGAACTCGTTGCAGGTTATAAAGCACAATATCGTGAATTAGATGTCACACCTACACCTCTATTCGCAGATGTAGAACCTGTACTAACGCAGTTAAGAGACGCAGGTATACAGCTCGCTGTGGCTTCTGGTAAAGGACGTGAAGGTATTGATAGATTACTTAATGAGTCGGGCCTCGGTAAGTATTTTATGAACGTAAAATGCTCAGATGATGCTATGTCAAAGCCATCCCCTGATATGCTGGAGCAAATTTTGCGCGAGCAGGGCATAGCGAAAAGTGATGCCGTGATGATTGGCGATAGCCAATTGGATATGGCGATGGCGAATGCCGCTGGTATTGCCTGTATTGGTGTGAGCTTTGGTGCCCACAGCAAGGCGCAGTTGCAACAACATGCGCCGATTACTGTCGTTGATTCGTATTGGCAGTTACTTAGCGTGTTGACATCTCATGCTGAAGAGTCAGTACATCAACACCAAACTCAGCCAGCACTTTAGTTAATGTGATCAGTGGCAGGCCAATAAGTGTATTTGGGTCATCGCCACTGAGCTTGTCAAATAAGCAAATACCTAACCCTTCACTTTTAAAGCTGCCAGCACAATTGTAAGGTTGCTCAGCATCGCAATATGCGCCAATTTGCTCAAGTGTTAGTGTTCTAAAAGTCACGTCGAATGGCACAACCGTCGTGATTGCGTTATTTGATTCTATATCGAAGACACTCAAACCCGTTAAGAATCTCACAGTATGGCCGCTAAATGCAGATAATTGCGCAACGGCGTTTTCTTTATTGTGTGGTTTACCTAGTATTTTATTGTTGAAAACGGCTACCTGATCAGAGCCTATCACTAAGCCATTGGTAAAATGTTCAACTGCGACACGCGCTTTTTGCTCACTTAGTCGCTTAACAAGTTGCGAGGGCGTTTCATTTTCTAGCGCTGATTCATCGATATCAGGTGAAAAACTTTCAAAAGGTAGATTTAATTTAGTTAATAATTGCTGTCTAAATGGTGAGCTTGACGCTAATATAAGTGTTGGTTTCATAAAATATTCTGGGTATAAAATGTCTTTTGGCAAGGATAAGCCACAATGAATCCGAAAACAAAGCAGAAGATTGTTAAAAACCGACTAAAATTGGTTTTTTACTTTGACTAACCAACTAACTATCTATATGATGCAGCCCCTATGCAAAAGGTGAAAATTCCCATCACTCTTCATCCCAGCAAAGCAGCACAACATCGTTTAACGTATGACGGTATTGTACCGCTTGAAAAACTTTCTCGTTTAGAGCAAGTTGTGCAGGAAGAAGCAGGTGAAATAGCGGTAAAGATTCATTGCAAAATTGATGACCAGGGTTTAGTAGTGATAAGTGGTAATTTATCAGTACATGTAACCGTAACTTGTCAACGCTGCAATGGTGAATTAGGGTTGGATTTGGATCAAGACTTTGTGTATTCGCCAGTCGGTTTGGATGCAGAGTCAGATCATCTTCCTGAAGGTTACGATGAAGTAGAACTGGACGAAAATGGCGAAATCAACGTGTTTGAGTTAATCGAAGACGAACTGATTTTGGCAATTCCTATAGTGCCTACACACAACGAAGCCTCGTGCAGTTATTCATCAGAGCCTACAAGCTTTGGTAAATTATCAGCAAAAGATGACAAACCAAATCCATTTGATATTTTGAAACAACTTAAGAAAGATTCTTAGGAGAAGACTAATGGCTGTACAAAAAAGCAAAAAGTCTCGTGCAAGACGCGGCATGCGCCGTTCACACGATGCGATCAGTGGTCCAACTTTAACTGTAGACCAAGTTTCTGGTGAGACTCACCGTCGTCACCACGTAACTGCTGACGGTTACTATAAAGGCGTTAAAGTAATTTCTAACTAAGAGATTGCTATATGCTGACCAATCTAACCATAGCGTTAGATATGATGGGGGGCGATTACGGCCCCCGTTCATCTATCCCCGCCGCCGTAAGAGCGGTAAATGCTAATACCAACTTAAGACTGATCTTATGTGGTAATCAGCAAGTTATTCTTAAAGAACTTGAAGCGCTTGATTCGCTTTCTCATCCGCGATTAATCATTCGTCATTGTAGTGAAGTTGTTACTAATGCGTGTGAACCCGCTTCAGCTGTTCGTTCAAAAAAAGATTCCTCAATGCGAGTTGCCCTTGATTTAGTTAAATCGGGTGAAGCGCAAGCCTGTGTAAGCTCGGGTAATACTGGCGCGTTATTTTTTATGGCGCATTATGTATTAAAGATGCTGCCGGGTGTAAAACGACCAGCCCTTATTTCAGCCGTCCCTACTGAGCGAAAAGATCCCGTTTATCTATTAGATTTAGGGGCCAATGTGCATTGCGATGCGCAAACACTTTATCAGTTTGGCATTATGGGCTCTGTGGTCGCAGGACAAGCGCTTGGCTGTGATAATCCTCGCGTTAGTTTATTAAATATTGGCTCTGAAGACATCAAAGGGCATGAGGGAATAAAGCAAGCTGCACAACTAATGCAGCAATGTAAATATCTCAACTACACAGGTTACAGTGAAGGTAGCGATATTTTCAGTGGTAAAGCCGATGTGATTGTGTGCGAAGGATTCGTAGGTAATGTGGCATTAAAAACCTGTGAAGGGATTGCCAAACTTATCATGCATAAATTAACGAAAGCCTTACACAAACATTTTTTGTACAAATGTTTGGCGTTTTTATTGCGTCCAGTGATAAAAAAGCTCTACAAGCGGGTGAACCCCGACCAGTATAATGGCGCAAGTCTGGTAGGATTGCGCGGTATTGTTGTTAAAAGCCATGGTAATGCCTCTGCAAAGGCGTTCCATGCTGCTATAGATGAAGCCGTGCGGGAAGTCGAACGCCAACTCCCTGAAAAAATCGCTGCGATTTTTGAGCAAACACATCCAACAATAAAGTAGTGCAGCATTTAAAAAACTTGTTATGCTGCCTACGAAAGAATTATTTTTTTGTTTAATTATAAGAGCAAAGTATGGCACATAAAATTGCACTCGTATTTCCAGGTCAAGGCTCACAAACTGTGGGCATGGTATCTGAACTTTTAGCCGATTCTGATATTGTTAAAGCAACATTTTCAGAAGCATCAGACGCGCTTGGCTATGATCTAGCTGCACTTGTACTTAATGGTCCAGAAGAAGAATTAAATCAAACCCATCGTACACAACCGGCCTTGTTAACTGCCAGTGTGGCAATTTACCGCCAATGGTTAGCAGCAAACCCTGATGCAGACGTTGTTATGGCTGGCCACAGTTTAGGCGAGTATTCAGCGCTTGTTTGTGCAGGCGTTGTTAGTTTAAGCGAAGCCGTCAAGCTTGTTGAAAACCGCGGTTTATATATGCAAGAAGCAGTACCAGCGGGTACCGGTTCTATGGCAGCTATTATCGGTTTAGGTGATGATGAAATTAAAGCCGCATGTGAAGCATCGGCTAATGGCGAAGTGGTTTCACCAGTTAATTATAATTCACCTGGTCAAGTTGTTATTGCAGGCCACAAGGCCGCGGTAGAGCGCGCATCAGAAGCGTGTAAAGAAGCAGGTGCAAAACGTGCCTTACCGCTTGCTGTAAGCGTGCCTTCACACTGTGAGTTAATGAAACCTGCGGCAGAAAAATTAGCCGCTGATTTAGCCGCTTTAACATTTAATACACCTAAGTGTGATGTAATTAATAATGTTGACGTTAAAGCAGAGCAATCAAGTGAAGCAATTAAAGATGCGCTAGTACGTCAACTATACAGCCCAGTACGCTGGACTGAAACTGTACAGGCCCTTGTAGCGCAAGGCATTACACAAAGCTATGAATTTGGCCCAGGCAAAGTATTAACGGGTCTGGCTAAACGTATTGATAAAGCAATGGTATGCGCAGCGGTAAACACGCAAGCTACGATTGATGAAGCGAAATAAGTAGGAATAGAATGACAAATTTATTTTCTCTTGAGGGCAAAGTTGTCCTTATCACAGGTGCTAGCCGCGGTATAGGTAAAGCGATTGCGAATACCTTAGTGGCACAAGGTGCAAAAGTTGCGGGCACAGCGACAAGCGAATCAGGTGCTGCAAAAATCAGTGAGTACTTAGGCGATAATGGTAAAGGTTATGCGTTAAACGTGACTGATCCAGAGTCGATTGAAGCAACACTTGCTGCGATCAAAGCTGATTTAGGTGATATTGATGTATTAGTAAATAATGCGGGTATTACGCGCGATAATTTACTTATGCGAATGAAAGACGGCGAGTGGGATGACATTATTGACACCAACTTAAGCTCTGTTTTCCGTTTATCTAAGGCTGTTTTACGTCCTATGATGAAAAAGAAAAATGGCCGTATCATCAACATTGGTTCAGTTGTAGGCACGATGGGTAATGCGGGTCAAGCAAACTATGCTGCAGCAAAAGCAGGTGTGATTGGTTTTACTAAATCACTTGCACGCGAAGTGGCGTCTCGTGGTATCACGGTTAACGTTGTAGCGCCTGGATTTATCCAAACAGACATGACTGATGAGCTGACAGATGAGCAAAAAGCAGCCACGCTAGCAAATGTGCCAGCGGGTCGTTTAGGTCAGCCTGAAGAAATTGCAGCCGCAGTGTGTTATTTAGCATCTGACGCAGCTGCGTATGTATCGGGTGAAACATTGCACGTAAATGGCGCGATGTACATGGTTTAATGAATGTTAGCACCAAAGTGCTAACAAAAGATTATCGAAAAATGTTGAATTTTTTGTGATCTTGCTTTAAACATACTTGAATTCGCTATGAAAATAAGCGATAAATGAACAAATACCAATCAAGAGGTTTGACCAGATAAGTAATTATCAGCAAATCCTTGAATCACAGAATTATGCGGCGTAAACTACGCCGCAATCTGAAAATAACGCATTGGCGTATTTAATAAAGGAAAGAAGAATGAGCGACATCCAAGAACGCGTAAAGAAAATTATTATCGAGCAACTAGGTGTTAAAGAAGAAGAAGTAAAACATGAAGCTTCTTTCGTTGACGACTTAGGTGCTGATTCACTTGATACTGTAGAACTAGTAATGGCTCTTGAAGAAGAGTTCGACACTGAGATCCCAGACGAAGAAGCTGAAAAGATCACTACAGTTCAAGCTGCAATCGATTACGTTACAGCTCACGCTGAGTAATCAATCGCATTTTGATTTTAAGGGCAGCTTTAGGCTGCCCTTAGTCTATCTAAAGAATGATACTGAATATTTTGGTATACACCCCACCTAAAATAATTTCCTTATTGGAGGCAACCCGTGGCTAAACGTCGAGTCGTCGTAACTGGCTTAGGAATGTTGACACCGCTAGGTAATGATGTTGAATCTACTTGGCAAGGTTTGTTAAACGGTAAAAGTGGTATTCAAACTATCACGCATTTCGATACCTCAAGTTTCGGCACCAAATTCGCAGGTTTGCTGAATGACTTTGATGCATCAGCTTACATGTCACCGAAAGATGCAAAAAAAATGGATTTGTTTATCCAATATGGCATTGCAGCGGGTGTACAAGCACTACAAGATTCTGGCTTAGAAATCACTGACGAAAACGCGACACGCGTTGGCGTCGCAGTGGGTTCGGGCATCGGTGGTTTAACGTTAATCGAAGAAAACCACGTAAAACTATTAAACAGTGGTCCGCGTAAGCTTTCTCCGTTCTACGTACCGTCGACCATCATTAACATGATTTCGGGTCACTTATCGATCATGCATGGGCTACGTGGTCCTAATATCTCAATTGTTACGGCCTGTACAACAGGTTTGCATAACATTGGCCACGCAGCGCGTATGATTGCATATGGTGATGCTGATGCGATGGTTGCGGGTGGTGCTGAAAAAGCATCTACGCCAATTGGTATGGGCGGATTTAATGCAGCTCGTGCATTATCAACACGTAATGATGATCCACAAGCCGCATCTCGTCCGTGGGATAAAGACCGCGATGGTTTTGTTCTGGCCGATGGTGCAGGTGTTATCGTACTGGAAGAGTATGAGCATGCAAAAGCACGTGGTGCAAACATTTATGCAGAGCTTGTAGGTTTTGGTATGAGTGGTGATGCTTACCACATGACCTCACCGCCAGAAGATGGCGCTGGGGCAGCACTTGCTATGGAAAATGCGTTGAAAGATGCACAAGTAAATGCTGATCAAGTGGGCTACATTAACGCGCATGGTACTTCAACGCATGCAGGTGATAAAGCTGAAACATCGGCTGTTAAATCAATTTTTGGTGATGCAGCAAAAGATGTGATGGTTAGTTCGTCTAAATCAATGATGGGTCATTTGTTAGGTGCAGCGGGCTCTGTTGAGTCTATTATTACTATTTTGTCTTTACAAGACCAAAAAGTAAGCCCAACAATTAACCTTGATAACCCTGATGAAGGGTGTGATTTAGACTATGTACCGCACACGGCACGTGACGCTAAATTGGATTATGCACTGTGTAATTCGTTTGGTTTTGGTGGTACTAATGGCTCGTTGCTATTTAAAAAGGTATAATTGCCGGTAACAACGGACTAAATTAAGAAGAGCCCAGTTGTTTAACTGGGCTTTTTTATATGAGTAAATTTAAACAAACAATAATTATAACCAACGACCACACCATGGTCAGCTTTCAAGATCGTGGTCTAAACTATGGTGATGGCTTCTTCACGACGGCTCGCATTAATGATGCCAGTATAGAGCACTGGCCATTACATAAAGCCCGTTTAATAGAATGTGCAGCGCGCTTAGCATTCCCAACTTTAGATGTCATGGCAATAGAAAATGCCTCGCTTCAGGCCATAGGCGATATGCAATCAGGCATTTTAAAAATTGTTATTACCCGCGGCAGTGGCGGCCGAGGTTACGGCTTACCTGAAGCGCCTTCGATTCAAGTTCTTATCACGGTATTACCTGCTGTTGCACATTATAAAACATGGCAAGAGCAGGGGGTTTCACTCGCTATAAGCAGTATTAAACTTGCACATCAGCCTGTGCTTGCCGGTTTAAAAACCTTAAACCGCCTCGAGCAAGTGCTCATTAAAAATCAAATGAACACACTTAATTGCGACGATGTTGTGGTGCTCGATATTAATGACAATGTAATAGAAAGCTCTGCTGCTAATTTATTTGCGATAAAAAATGAACAGATTTTTTCGCCACAATTAAATAACTGTGGGATTACTGGGGTTTACCTAAAATCGTTATGTGCTAAGTTAGCAATTGAGTTTAAACAAATTAGCGTAGAAGAGTTATTAGCGATGGATGCGGTTTTTATGTGTAATAGCTTAATGGGTGTTGTGCCTGTTGCAGCCATTACGGATACACAGTTTGACATTACTCGAAGTAAAGCATTATTAGCGACCCAGTTTGCCAAGGAGAATGTGTGATAAAAGTCATTGTTAGCGTGCTTTTATTAGCATTGCTATGTTGTGGTATTGGCTATCAACAACTTCAAGCAGCATTGAGTATGCCATTAAATGTTACTAACAGCACACTGTTTAAAGTGGACCGCGGAACAGGATTTAATCAATTATGCCAACAGTGGCAAAGTAAGCAATGGCTTGACAGTTGTTTTAAATTTCAGGTGCTTGCAAAGTTAGACCCGACCTTAACGGATTTAAAAGCAGGCTTGTATGAGCTTGATTCTACCTCTGTAATCGATAATATTCGCCGCATTAATCAAGGCGCTCAAGTCAGCTTTAGTTTTACTATTATTGAAGGGCAACCACTGAGAGAAGTAATTACCAACATTGCTAAGCAAACTCATTTAAAGCAAGACCTTGATGAAGAGAATTTAGCAAAGCAAATTAGCAATAAAGATGAAAATTTAGAAGGTTGGTTATTCCCTGATACATACCACTATCATAGTGAAGACACGGCCAGCAGTGTATTAAAGCGTGCCTACTCTAAAATGCAAACAGAGCTCGATAATGCGTGGCAAAATAGAGCACACGATTTAATCTTGAACTCACCGTATGAGGCACTAATACTTGCCTCAATTATCGAGAAAGAAACAGGGCTTGCAAGTGAAAGGCCCTTAATATCGGCTGTTTTTACGAATCGGTTAAAGAGCAATATGCGCTTACAAACAGACCCAACGGTAATTTACGGCATCGGAGCCGACTTTGATGGTGATATTAAACGTAAAGATTTAACCACTTACACACCGTATAATACGTATAAAATTAAAGGGCTGCCGCCAACGCCGATTGCCATGCCATCGCGAGCGGCATTACTTGCAGCGGTGAATCCGCCTGAGTCAGAGTATGTTTATTTTGTGGCGAAAGGCGATGGGAGCCATCAGTTTTCAAAAACATTGAAAGAGCATAATCGTGCTGTGCAGCAGTACCAATTAAACAAATAACCAGAATAGAGTCATATGACAGCGAAATTTATAGTGATTGAAGGTCTTGAAGGAGCCGGAAAATCAACGGCAATCGCCGTGTGCCAAGCTTACCTACAGCACAAGCAGGTTGAATTTATTAATGTACGTGAGCCAGGTGGTACCCCTGTGGCGGAAGCACTACGTCACATTGTAAAACAGGCTCATGAAGAGCAAATAACGGGTGAGACAGAATTGCTTATTATGTACGCTGCACGGTCTCAACTTGTTGCGAATGTTATTAAACCTGCAATCGATAAAGGGACCTGGGTACTGGGAGACCGTCATGATCTCTCATCGCAAGCCTACCAAGGGGGTGGTCGTGGTATTGAGCAATCAAAACTCTCTTTTTTGGCTGATATGGTTTTAAAAGGCTTAAAGCCAGACTTAACAATATATTTAGATATTGACCCTGCTGTGGGACTTGCACGTGCGAAGGGACGCGGAGAACTTGATCGAATTGAACAAGAAGCGATCGGCTTTTTTGAACGTACACGTGAGCGTTATTTGGCACTTGCTGAACATGATCCCAGTATTCAAACTGTTGACGCAAATAAAGCGATGCCTGAAGTGCATGCTGCCATCACCACGGTACTTGATACCTTTTTTGAGAGTTTAAAATAATATGCCATTGCCTTGGCTTGAACCCTTACAACAGCAGTTAGCACAGAGCTACTCTCAGCATCGTTTTCACCATGCGCAATTGTTTAATGGTGATAAAGGGGTTGGCAAGCAGCGCTTAGTAGAGCAGTTAGCTGATGGTTTGTTATGTGCCTCATCCAATAATTTGGTTGCCTGTGGTCATTGTAAAAGTTGTTTGTTAAATCAAGCAGGCACGCATCCCGATAAACGGGTGGTTAAAGTAGACGGGCAAACGATCGGTGTTGATGAAATTCGTGATATTACCGATTTTATAAACCATTCAGCTGCTCAAAACGGTAATAAGGTGGTTGTACTTGAGCAGTGCCATAAAATGACCACAGCCGCTGCCAATGCGCTATTAAAAACGCTTGAAGAGCCAAGTTTACACCGCTACCTATTATTAACCTGTGAACAAATCGCGCAATTACCTGCGACCATACTCAGTCGTTGTGCTGTGCACGAAGTGAAAGTTAATATAGAAACTACGACACAATGGTTAGCCTTCCTAGATATTCCTAATTATTCTTGGTTAGGTTTGTTTTCGCAACAACCACTCCTAGTAGAACAATGGCAAAATGAACAGCAATTAGAGTCTATTGATACACTCTATAAATTTGCAACTGAGATAAAAGACAGCCATAATTTCAGTGCGTTAGTCGACATACTGAATAAAGATACAAGTTTGGTTAATGTCTTTACTTTGTTTTTAACTGAGCAACTAAAAACGCAATTAGTATTGGGAATGGATTTTTTCAGCTATCAAAAAGCGCAATCTGCAATTTCTGAGTTTATTTATAACAGCTCACATGTGCTTGGTTTGAATATGCCGCTGGCCATTTCGCAACTAGCGTTTTCTTTACGTGAAAGCCATAATTAGGACATATTGTGCAAGAATTATTAGTAGATATCGAAGATTTAGAAGAATTATATCGCTGTTACATGCCTTTCATAAAAAATGGTGGTTTGTTTGTACGTACTAATATGCGGTTTGAAATGGGGCATTCATTGGCTTTAAAAGTGACATTACCAGATGCTTTAGAAGATGACGTAATTACTGGGAAGGTTGCTTGGATAACCCCACAAGGTGCACAAAGCTCGAATCCGCCAGGTATTGGTATAAGCTTTATCGACGATAAAACCAATTTAAATGCCAAGATCGAAAAACTGCTGGGTACTATGTTAAACTCTGACAATCCGACGTATACCATGTAAAAAAGTAGTACCATGATTGTAGATTCTCATTGTCATTTAGACCGTCTTGACTTCGACAAACTCGACCTTAATTTAGACCAAGTACTTGAAAACGCACGTGCAAAGCAAGTCGAACACTTTTTATGTGTTAGTGTGACTTTGGAGCAGTTTCCAAGCATGCTTGAAAAAATTAAAGATTATCCAGATGTATCCGCTTCGTGTGGCGTACACCCTCTTGATCAAAAAGATGCACTTGATAAACACCAACTGATCAACCTTGCTACTCACGATAAAGTCGTTGCAATTGGTGAAACCGGTCTTGATTATTATTACTCAAAAGAAACGCATATCGTTCAGCAAGAGAGCTTTGTTGGGCATATAGACGTTGCTAATGAGCTTAACAAACCCCTTATCATTCACACTCGAGATGCGCGTGAGGACACAATTAACCTAATGCGCGCTCATAATGCTGAAAAATGTGGTGGTGTACTGCATTGTTTCACTGAAGATTGGGATATGGCTAAGAAAGCGATTGATATGGGCTTTTATATTTCGATTTCAGGCATTGTCACATTTAAAAATGCCGTTGAACTAAAAGACGTTGTGAAGAAAATCCCTTTAGATCGGCTCCTAATCGAAACAGATTCGCCTTATTTAGCCCCTGTGCCATACCGTGGAAAAACAAACCAACCCGCGTATGTAGAAGACGTTGCGTATTATATTGCTGAGTTAAAAGGGCTTACTTTTAACGAATTGTCTAACGCAACGACGGATAATTTCTATTCACTGTTTAAGCAAGCAAAAAGGGCTTAACAATGACCGGCGTATCAAATTTACCTCAACTTATTATGGGGCCTATGGTACGCCGTGCAGATCCTCATCAAGTTTGTTTTCAGTTTGTAACAACCCGAAATAGTGATTATAGAATTGAGTTTGAGGGCCTTGAATCTACCTGTCAGCATGAGGTCATTCAATTAGGCGAGGCTCTCTTTCTTCACTATGTCATTGTTTTACCAACCTCACAGCCATTTGGGGTTGATTCACTGATCTATTATTCACTTCATGATCGTGATAAAAGCCTCGATTTATCTGCATTTTGCTACGAACGTGCCGATTTTCCTGCATTTGTAATTCCTAATAGACTCGATAAAATCTTACATGGTTCGTGCCGTAACCCCCATCATCCTGCTAAAGATAGTTTGGTGGCAGCCGACACGTGGCAAAATGAGCAGCGACAATCGCTTAACGCGGGCGCTGATTTACTTTTGTTATCGGGTGATCAAGTATACGCAGATGATGTCGCAGGGCCGATGTTACTGGCGATAGAAAAAATCATAACGCTGTTTGGGATCTTTAAAGAGCCGCCGCTTAAGCTCAATTTACCCGCTTGTTTTAGCGAACAGCTTTATAGTCGCCACCTTTATTTACCTAAAGTGCCTTGGCAAAATCGCAGCAAATGGGGAGTCGGTTATTGGCTTAAAAAAGATGAGCCTCATTTTTCTAGTTTAAAAGCTGAAAATCATTTAGTACATTTTCAAGAGTTCATTGCACTTTATATACTTAACTTTAGTGCTGTTTCGTGGCAGCTAATTGATTTTGCACAGGCAGATTGCCCAACACTGCCGCCTAAACACGCCACGCAATTTCAGCTTGAAAAGGATGCACTCCTTGGCTTTGCGGATGGGTTGAATAAAACACAGCGGTTGTTTGCTAATGTATCAACCCTGATGATGTTTGACGACCATGATGTCACAGATGACTGGAATTTAACGGCAGGGTGGGAGCACGCTATCTATCAACACCCAGTCAGCCGACGAATCGTTAATAACGGTTTAATAAGTTATTGGTTAATGCAAGGGATTGGTAATGATGCGGGTGAAAAAACGCTGTCTTTGTTATCTGCTTTCACTAAAAGCTTTGACGGCCAAACATGGCAGTTCAAAGAGTTCGATAAGCTGATCCTCAATTTTAATTATTGGCATTACGAGCTCAATACCATTCCTAAAGTGGTGGTGCTTGATACGCGCACCCATCGCTGGCGTAATGAGCAAAACTTTAATGAGCCTTCAGGTTTACTCGACTGGGAACGCTTAACCGAACTTGAAGAAAGCTTACTTTCGCATGATAAGGTTATTATCGTTTCTCCAGCGCCCGTATTTGGGGTGAAATCAATAGAAGCGATTCAGGCTATGTTTAATTTTTGTGGTCAGCCTTTATTAGTTGATGTTGAAAACTGGATGGCTCACGAAGGCTCTGCTAAAAAGTTACTCGATACATTTCGGCGTGAAGATACACCGAAAGAAACATTAATTCTTTCTGGCGATGTCCATTATTCATTTTGTTTTTCTGTTCAAAAGCGCTTTGGGAAACATAAAAACCGTATTTGGCAATTAACGGCCAGTGGTATTAAAAATGAGTTCCCGCGAAAACTTATTAACGTACTCGATAAGCTTGATTCAATTTTATATGCCCCGAAAAGTCCCCTTAACTTTTTTACTAAGCGCTGGCAGATGGAAGTTGATAAACATCAAACTAAAGGCGACGGGCAAAAATACCTTGTAAGTAATGCGGCTATCAGCTTGATTGAACTTAATGACGGGTTGCTTGCAAAGTATGAGCTTATTCACGCTGATAACCAAATTACTGAATTTGATTTAAATGATCATTAATCAATTTCTTGTCTGTTAGCTTTTACATATTTAGCCACGTTACTCACGGTATCAAGCCAAAAACCATTGTCTGGGTTTTGTAAATACACGATAAGCTTCTCAAGTGCTTCGCTGTCTGTGGTGTACTGACTGCTTTTACCCACCTCATGCCCCGCAAGAATAATCCAGCTGTTATTTGTACGGTGCTGCTCAAGCATGTTTTTTATTTGTTCAAAGGTAAGGCCATCAATCGCTAAGCTAGTGAGCTGAGTAAAATCGGTAAAATTAGGGTTGTTGGCGGTTTCATCTAGCCAAGTTCGACCTGTTTCGAAGTGCTTGGCAATAACAGGCACATAACTTTTTGTGTTAGCACCACGCCCTACAAATGTGTTTCCACACGGATATGCGAACGAGGTTGGTTCAATGCCCAACGTATGCTTGATATAGTCTTGCGCTTTTAGAATATCTTGTTCTATGCCTTTGAGCGTAATTTGCTCAAGAGAAACCCCCTGTTTACGCAACCACTCAAAATTGCCGGTGCATAAATGGCTGGTAGTGTGGTTCGCTATCTCATGCCCAGACTTTACTGCCATTTGCCATTTTTCAACGCGTTCTTTGACATTAAAAGGGGAGACATAAAAGGTGGCCTTAACCTGATACTTGTCTAATAGTGCTAACCCTGTGTCTACCTGACTGTGTCTGGCATCATCAAAGGAAATACTAATGGCGTTCTTTGCCTTATTAGGATAGCTAAAGCCTTCGTATTGGCTGTTTTTTGCAATACTTTGGAAGCTAATAAAAACGGGAAGTAATACACACAGCGGTTTTAACATGGAGGATCCTTTTTAGTTATTTTATTAATGAAATCAAAAAGGATTATGTTTGGCTATGCGACTTTTGAATAAAAAACGCCCAGAACGAATCCGCATTGTTCTGGGCTTAGGGGGTGGCTCTTGCGAGCCTGCGCTAACTTTAAAAAAACACCTTCTAAATTCAGTAGGGAGAAGTAGAAAGTACTTTTAAGTGTAGTTAATGAGATGAAAATTGCACTATAAATGTACAAATTTTATACTGGTTTAAAATCAAGTTGTTACCTTTGTTTACCCAAAGTAGAACCGTGTTTATACAGCGTTTATTCGCATGTTATACCCATGTTATCAACTGGGTATTTTGTACGAGATCGCGTGGTAAAGAGTTTTTAATTTTATTTTTTTGCCATTTACCTAAACCCACGGGACAGCCACACAGCAATAACACAACTTCACCATTGTCTTGAACCGGTTTCTCAAGACGGATATCTTTACCATTGAAGTAATCATTTGCTTGAGAAGCTGTCATTTCATAAGTGTTTTTATCGCAATATTGGCCAAATACTGTGGCAAACTCATGCGTTAAGCGCACACCCCCTTTGTGGATCACACCAATTTGGATTCCTAAGCGGGAATATTTGATTTTATCTTGAAGTGCATTAAAGGATTCAGGAAATAACCAAAGTTCTTTGTCACGCTGCATTAAGCTGCCTGGCAGTGATTTTAGACCGAACTGTTTTTTAATTGTTTGCATAAATGCTTGGCTTTGTTTTTTATCAAACGCCGTAAATGGAAATGCCCCTTTTTTGACTTTTTGATTCGGGTTATCAACTGAGGCTACTTTTTTGAATTTTGCGATAAAGAAGCCTTCGCTATCGTATGTTTGTGGCCATACGTGTAAGTAGCCCTCAGGGGTTGTCGCCTTATTAGCCCCTTCGAATAAACAATCAAGTGGCTGTACTTCAACACAGTTAGGAAATGTGTCTAATAAACACTCACAAACATGCTGGTTTTCAAGTGGGGTTAGGGTACAGGTTGAATAAACGAGTGTACCGCCAGGCTTCAATGCATAAAATGCACTTTTAATGAGTGTTTTTTGAACCGCTGCAATATCGATGTTAGATTCAATGGACCAATTTTTAAGGGCGTCTGCATCTTTACGAACGGTGCCTTCACCAGAACACGGTGCGTCGAGTAAAATGCTATCAAAGCATTCATACATGTAATCACCAAAGATCACACCATCAAAATGTGACAGCGCACAGTTACCCACGCCCATGCGTTTAAGTGTGGCAGCCAGTACTTTTAAGCGTGATGACGACAATTCATTCGCGACTAAAACCCCTTGATTATTCATCATGGCGGCAATTTGTGATGTTTTAGAACCCGGCGCCGACGCCATATCAAGTACCGCATCGCTGTGCTGTACTTCTGTTCTTAGTGCAACCGGGGGGAGCATTGAGCTTGCTTCTTGTACATACATAGCGCCACTTAAATGCAAGTCAGTATTGCCTATGGCAAGAGCGGATTCCTCTTCGCTTGGTCGTGTTAACCAAAACCCTTCTTCGCACCACGGAATGGCCGTTAACTCCCAGCCTTTGCGTGCGCATTGGCGCTGAAACTCTTCAACAGACATCTTTAATGTATTAACGCGTACAGAGCGTCTGAGCGGGCGCCTACAGGCAGCAATAAAATCGTCTAGGGATAAATGTGCAGGAAGGTAGCTTTTTACATCATCAATAAATGAATCGGGAATAAATGTATTAGCGTCCACGAAAGGGCTCTCAAGTCACGTGATAATGTGCTGATCATATCATTTTTGATGTGTACGGGGGACTTTTTTATAGTTTTACACGCATGACTAAACTGTCGACACTTCACCCCTATAAACACTGTTTATGGTCAATATTTTCAAAAGATATTACTTTATGTCGACATTTTGCTGTTTTTTTAGCCTGTTTTCATGGTCTGAAGGTTGACAGTTTATACGATAGCGCGCATAGTGACGTTATTAATTGTCGACAATCTAAATTCAGCACGTTTAAAGAAGTGACTATGACAGAGCAAAAAGCCAACGATAACTATAACGATATCACGATAACGACAGCGTCAGACCAAGTGTTTGTCGACATGCGCCGTGAAATAGTTCAAGGCACTATTGAACAGGGTAGTAAAATTTCTGAGCCTGAACTTGCGAAGCGTTATGGCGTTAGTCGCGCTACATTACGTGAAGCACTTAATCGTTTAGAAAGTTGCTACTTAGTTGAACGTAAAGCAAACGTGGGTTGTCGTGTTGTGGCACTGACTGCTGAGCGACTTATTGAAGTGTATCAGGTTCGTAGTGCGCTTGAAGGGCTTGCGTGTCGTTTAGCTGCCGACAATATGGAGCCACAAGAAGTGCAAGGTTTAAAGCAGTTACTTAATCAACACTTGCAAACACAACGTGTCAAAGAAGGTGAATCTTACTACCAAGAAGCGGGTGACCTTGATTTTCATTATCGCATAATCAAAGGCTCTAAAAACGCACACTTAATTCATCTTTTATGTAATGAGTTGTATCAGTTAATCCGTATGTACCGTGTACAAATGGGCATGGCGGGGCCTCGCGTATCAAAGGCTTTTGATGAGCATCTTGCAATTATTAATGCCATTGAAAATCATGATGGGGAGTTAGCTGAAATGCTAATGAAGCGCCATATAAGCGCATCTCAGGCCAATATACAGACTAAGTTTGATTTACACGCGGCAAAAAAATAGCCGAGTTGTCGTCAACCCGTCACAGATTAATTTTAAAAATTAGACACAGCCAAAGAGCTGTGACCGTTCAAAGATAGGAGTTATCCAATGTCAGCAGGATTAAAGTTCAAACAGGCGATAGCCAACAATAAGCCACTGCAAGTGGTCGGCACTGTCAATGCGTATTGTGCCATGATGGCTGAAAAAACAGGCCACCAAGCGTTATACCTCTCAGGCGCTGGTGTGGCTAATGCATCATACGGCATGCCAGATTTAGGCATGACCAGCCTAGACAACGTACTTGAAGATATTCGTCGAATTACCAGCGCTACCGACTTACCGCTTCTTGTTGATGCCGATACAGGCTGGGGCGGGGCATTTAACATTGCGCGTACAGTTAAAGAAATGACGAAAGCGGGCGCGGCGGGTTTTCATATTGAAGACCAAGTAGCACAAAAGCGCTGTGGTCATCGTCCAAATAAAGAAATCGTTTCTAAAGATGAAATGGTTGACCGTATTAAAGCCGCGGTTGATGCAAAAACGGATAGCGATTTTTACATTATGGCGCGTACTGATGCATTCCAAAAAGAAGGCCTAAATGCAGCTATCGACCGTGCAGCAGCCTGTGTTGAAGCGGGCGCTGACGCAATCTTTGCTGAAGCAGTTCATGATTTAGCCGATTATCAAGCGTTTGCGAAAGCGTTAAATGTGCCAATCCTTGCGAATATCACAGAATTTGGTCAAACACCGATTTATACCAAAGAGCAGTTAAGTGAAGTGGGTGTTGAAATGGTGCTTTACCCATTAAGTGCATTCAGAGCCATGAACAAAGCAGCACTTAACGTGTATGCATCTATTCTTAACGAAGGCTCACAACAAAGCCAAATCGATAATATGCAAACACGTGCTGAGTTATATGAGTTTTTAGACTATCACTCATATGAAAATACACTTGATAACCTTTTCTCAGCTAAAAAATCATAACGACAACATTGAAGGAGAACACTCATGGTAGATAAAGCATTAGGCGGCGCAGGTTTACGTGGTCAAGTAGCAGGTGAAACAGCTCTGTGTACAGTAGGTAAGTCAGGCTCTGGTTTAACGTATTGTGGTTATGATATTAGTGAACTGGCTGATAAAGCCCAGTTTGAAGAAGTCTCTTTTTTACTATCGCGCGGTGAATTACCAACAACCGCAGAGCTTACTGAATATAAAGCTAAATTAAAAACACTTCGCGGTTTACCAGACGCACTAAAAACAGTACTAGAAAACATTCCTAAAGATGCACACCCAATGGATGTTATGCGTACGGGTTGTTCTATGCTAGGTAACCTAGAAATGGAGCAAGATTTTAGTGAAGCCAATGATGCAATCGACCGCATGGTCGCTGTATTCCCAAGCATTATTTGTTACTGGTACCGTTTTAGTCATGACGGTGTACGTATTAATACAGAAACAGATGATGATTCGGTTGGCGCACATTTCTTACATTTGTTACATGACAAAGCGCCATCGGCATTATTTGAGCAAGTAATGAATGTTTCGCTCATTCTATACGCAGAGCACGAGTTTAATGCATCGACATTCACAGCGCGTGTGTGTGCTTCAACTTTGTCTGATATTCATTCATGTGTGACAGGTGCAATTGGTAGTTTGCGTGGTCCACTACATGGCGGTGCGAACGAAGCTGCGATGGATATGATTGAAAGCTTTACGAGCGCCGATCAAGCTGAAGAAGCATTAATGGGCATGCTTGAGCGCAAAGATAAGATTATGGGTTTTGGTCATGCCATTTACCGCGAGTCTGACCCACGTAACGTGATCATCAAAAAATGGTCTGAAAAACTGGCAGCAGAAGTGGGTGATACTGTGTTATACCCGGTATCTGTTCGTTGTGAAGAAGTTATGTGGCGCGAGAAAAAATTGTTCTGTAACGCTGATTTCTTCCATGCATCAGCGTATCACTTCATGGACATTCCAACGAAGTTATTCACGCCTATTTTCGTGATGAGCCGTGTAACAGGTTGGACTGCTCATGTTAAAGAGCAGCGTGCTAATAACCGTATTATCCGCCCAAGCGCTGATTACACGGGCCCAGAAGCACGAAGCTATACGCCAATTACTGAGCGTTAATAACACCAATCAAACCAATGACAGGGGCGGCCAAGCCGCCCTTTTATGAAAGGGCATAAAAACACTAAAAACAAGCCCAACTTCCTTCATCGTCACCAAGTACAAGTAGAGTCATCATGAATACAGAATATAGAAAACCATTAGCAGGCACCGGCGTTGATTATTTTGATACTCGCGCTGCTGTTGATGCCATTAAGCCAGGCAGCTACGCCACACTTCCTTACACATCACGCGTATTAGCTGAAAACTTAGTTCGTCGCTGTGAACCTGAAATGTTAAACGATGCACTTTCGCAATTAATTGAACGTAAACGTGACCTAGATTTTCCGTGGTTTCCTGCACGTGTCGTGTGTCATGACATTTTAGGCCAAACAGCGCTGGTTGATTTAGCCGGTTTACGCGATGCAATTGCCGCGAAAGGCGGCGATCCTGCGAAAGTAAACCCAGTGGTACCTACTCAATTAATCGTTGACCATTCGTTAGCAGTAGAACACGCAGGTTTTGAACCCGATGCGTTTGAAAAAAATCGCGCCATTGAAGATCGTCGTAACGATGATCGCTTTCACTTTATAAATTGGACAAAAACGGCATTTAAGAACATTGATGTTATTCCACCGGGTAACGGCATCATGCACCAAATCAACTTAGAGAAAATGTCGCCTGTTATTCAAAAACGTGATGGCGTTGCATTTCCAGATACCTTAGTCGGCACAGACAGCCATACTCCTATGGTTGATGCATTAGGCGTTATTGCTGTGGGCGTGGGCGGGCTTGAAGCTGAAAGCGTCATGCTTGGCCGTGCTTCGTACATGCGCTTACCTGATATTGTTGGTGTTGAACTTACCGGTAAACCACAACCAGGCATTACTGCAACCGATATCGTACTTGCGATCACGGAGTTTTTACGTAACGAGAAAGTTGTTTCAACTTACCTTGAGTTTTATGGTGAAGGGGCTGATGCACTGACGTTAGGTGACCGTGCAACGATTTCAAACATGACACCTGAATTTGGTGCCACAGCAGCTATGTTCTATATTGACGACAACACACTTGATTACTTGCGTCTAACCGGCCGCGAAGAAGAGCAAGTTAAGCTGGTGGAAACCTATGCAAAAGAAACTGGCTTGTGGAGCGATAGTTTAAAAACGGCTGAATATGAACGTGTTTTAACGTTCGATTTATCATCCGTTGGCCGTAATATTGCGGGCCCATCTAATCCACACCGTCGTGTTGCAACCAGTGACCTTGCTAAAGCAGGGATCACAGGGGTTGTTGAAAATGAAGCAGGCTTAATGCCTGATGGTGCATGTATTATCGCAGCAATTACGAGCTGTACTAATACCAGTAATCCGCGTAACGTGATTGCTGCTGGTTTACTTGCGCGCAATGCGAACGCGAAAGGTTTATCACGTAAACCGTGGGTTAAAACCTCTTTAGCACCGGGTTCTAAAGCGGTTAAATCATACCTAGAAGAAGCCAATTTATTACCAGAGCTTGAAAAGTTAGGCTTTGGTATTGTGGCATTTGCATGCACAACCTGTAATGGGATGAGTGGCGCGCTTGATCCTAAAATTCAACAAGAAATTATTGACCGTGACTTATACGCAACTGCTGTGTTGTCGGGTAACCGTAACTTCGATGGTCGTATTCACCCTTATGCCAAACAAGCGTTCCTTGCGTCACCTCCCTTAGTGGTTGCTTATGCCATTGCAGGTACTATTCGTTTTGACATCGAAAAAGACGTATTGGGAATCGATTCACACGGCAACGAAATCCGCTTAATGGATCTATGGCCATCAGATGAAGAAATTGATGCAGTGATTAAACAAAGCGTTAAACCTGAACAATTTAGAAAGGTTTACGAGCCTATGTTTGATTTAAGTGTTGATTATGGTGAAGACAACGACCCACTTTATCAATGGCGTCCGCAAAGCACTTATATTCGTCGCCCGCCATATTGGGAAGGTGCATTGGCTGGTGAGCGTAGTTTAACTGATATGCGTGCATTAGCTGTATTAGGTGACAATATTACGACTGATCACTTATCACCCTCGAATGCAATCTTAGCATCAAGTGCTGCGGGTGAGTACCTTGCTAAAATGGGCTTACCCGAAGAAGACTTTAACTCGTATGCTACTCACCGAGGGGATCACTTAACTGCTCAACGTGCAACGTTTGCAAACCCTAAACTATTGAACGAAATGGTTAAAGAAAATGGTGAAATAAAGCAAGGTTCTTATGCTCGTATTGAGCCTGAAGGTAAAGTGACCCGTATGTGGGAGGCTATCGAAACCTACATGGCGCGTAAACAACCACTCATCATTGTGGCGGGTGCTGATTATGGTCAAGGTTCATCACGTGACTGGGCTGCAAAAGGAGTTCGTCTTGCTGGTGTACAAGTTATTGCTGCAGAAGGCTTTGAGCGAATTCACCGCACAAACCTTATTGGTATGGGTGTGTTACCACTTGAATTTAAAGCGGGCACAACACGAACTACATTAGGCATTGATGGTAGTGAGACCTTTAGCGTTAAAGGCGAGCCAACACCTGGTGCGACATTAACTCTGCTCATTACACGCACAAGTGGTGAGGTGGTTGAAGTACCGATGACCTGTCGCTTAGACACAGCCGAAGAAGTATCAATATACTCAGCTGGTGGTGTACTTCAGCGCTTTGCTCAAGACTTTTTAGAGTCTGAGGAGCATTAATTATGGCCTTTAAACCACAAATTAAAGTGCCTGCTACTTATATGCGTGGCGGCACCAGTAAAGGGGTGTTCTTTAATTTAACTGATTTACCTGAACCTGCCCAAGAGGCAGGTGAAGCACGCGATAATTTACTTCTGCGTGTTATTGGTAGCCCAGATCCATACGGTAAACAAACGGATGGTATGGGGGGAGCTACATCAAGCACCAGTAAAACCGTTATTTTATCGAAGAGCAGCAAGGACGATCACGATGTTGATTATCTTTTTGGTCAAGTTGCTATCGATAAGGCATTCGTTGATTGGAGTGGTAACTGCGGTAACTTAACCTCTGCAGTGGGCGCATTTGCGGTGAGTAATGGCTTGGTTGATGCCAGCAAGATTCCAGATAACGGCGTTGTAGAAGTTAAAGTTTGGCAAGTAAATATTAGTAAAACTATCATTGTACATGTCCCCATTACCCATGGTGAAGTTCAAGAAACAGGTGATTTTGAACTAGATGGTGTGACATTCCCTGCAGCTGAAGTAAAGCTTGAGTTTATGGATCCGGCTGATGGTGAAGGCGCGTTATTCCCAACGGGTAATCTCGTTGATGAACTCGACGTTCCGGGCGTTGGGGTGCTATCTGCGACCATGATTAATGCGGGTATTCCTACTGTATTTATTAATGCCAGTGAAATCGGTTATGACGGTACTGAGCTTCAAGATGCTATCAATAGTGATGCTTCAGTCCTTGAAAAGCTAGAAACAATTCGTGCCTATGGTGCGCTAAAAATGGGTTTAATTCAGCACGTAGAGGAAGCTAAATCACGCCAACATACACCTAAAGTTGCGTGGGTTGCACCCCCTAAAAGCTACCATGCATCCAGTGGAAAAGAAGTAACAGCCGACAATATTGATTTACTCGTTCGTGCTATGTCGATGGGTAAACTGCATCATGCCATGATGGGCACGGCAGCGGTTGCTATTGGCACTGCAGCTGCGATACCCGGCACCTTAGTAAATCAAGCTGCAGGTGGCGGACAGCGCCATGAAGTAAATTTTGGGCACCCATCGGGTACGTTAAAAGTGGGAGCCGCAGCAGAACGAGTTGGTGAAGATTGGCAAGTAACAAAAGTCAGTATGAGCCGCAGTGCGCGAGTACTCATGGAAGGGTGGGTAAGAGTGCCAGCTTAACAGCTTTCAGTTACAAAAAGTTACATTGTAAATGTGAATAATTGTAAACAGGGATAACGCCTTATGGCACTGTTTTTAGTTATTCACATTTTTTTTTGTAATTTACGGAGGGTTTTTATGTAACCTAATGAAAATCAATGTCTTATTTTTTATTTCTTAGATGAAATACTCTGTGTATTTCTGCATTTTATATTCCATTTTCTTATGAATGTCATAAACATCCGTTATTTTGTCACGCCATAAAAAGGAATTATGCCTGCATAGTTTCTCGGTTACGTTTAATTAATGTTTGATAATAAATTGTAACCTAGTATTTTATTACTGCTAAGCTACAGAAGTAGCCATTAAGGAGAATAACGACAATGCGAATTAATAAATTTACCCCGATAGCAGCTTCTGTTGCTTTATCACTTGGGTTAACGGGTTGTAATTGGTTTGACGACGACAATAAAAAAGAAACAGTCAAGCCGGTTCAAACATTTGAAGGTTCAGCTTCTGCAAGCTTTGGAACAGAAGTAACAGGTCGAGCTGTAAAAGGCTCATTATCAAACGCAGCGGTCGTTGTCAAAACGATGAATGATGCAGGAGAGATGATACCGGTTGCATTTCGTTTAGCAGCTTCTGCAGACGAATCGTTTACAGCAACTGCTAACACACAAGCTGAAGCTGATGCGATGGCAAAAGCAAAAGTTCTTGCTGCAAACCCAGAGTCAGTTTTAACTGCAATGAATGGTGGTTACTCACTATTTGTTGAAGATGATTTTACTGGACCATTATATATCACAGTTACAACCTCATCTGAAGGTGATGACAGTATGGTCAAATGTGACTCTTTCACAGGATGTGGCGACTACGATACAGCACCAGGTGTATCAGAAGAAGCGGGCATGGAAAACAATGGTGATAGCAACATCGATTTCGGCGAGTGGTATAAAGACGATGTAACATTGCAAGTTGTTAAATTTATAAGTGCTCCTGCTGCAGCGGCATCTGTTCGTGGTATGAGTTATGCTGACGGCGAAAATAAGCCAACTCAGTACTTTGCTAATTTAACGTTGTTTACCAGTATTGCTGCAGAGCTTCTACTTGAAGGTGCGGGTAACGGTGAAGCAATTTCTGAAGACGCAATCTCTCAAGCAAGTCTAAAAACATTAATTCAACTACTTGGTCCTGATACTGCCATTGAAGCTGCAGCCTTGTTAGCTGATATTTCAACAGGTGGTGCGGTAGATTTTACCGAACTTGAAGACGGTGATTCATTAGACGCGGGTACATTAGCGCTAATTCAAACTGCTATATCTCTACAATCAATGGCTGGCACGGGTACAAACGGTTCGCTTAATGAACTGATGTCACAGCTTGCTAAAGGTGTTTCTGATGGCAAAGTCGCCGATAATGATGATGATACTGTCAAAGCGGTTGCTGCGGCATTACAACAATCGGTAATTAATACGAGTTTAATTTTTGCAGCCCTTGTAACAGGTGAAGGTGTTGACGAAGCTTTTGCCGCGGTAGCTCAAAGCTTAGGTATAACGGACCCTGACGCTATCGCAAAACTAAAATCGAAAGCAACGAAAGCTGTTGAAAAAGTAGTAAAAGACGCTAAGAAAGCAGGCGCTGATGATGAGCTTAAAGAAACAGCTAAGTATGTAAAAGATGCGCTAAGTAAGATTGGTTGTTCTGGTGAAGAATGTGATGCTGGGGATGACTTTGATTCGAAAGCTGCACAAAAACTAAATGAAAAAGTGATTGAAGCCCAAGCTGATCTAGATGCTGTGATGGCTCTTATTGATACTGCGCAAGCGTCACTTGCCGATGTTACTGAATTAGGTGATGCAGGACTTGAGACCAATGAGCAAGTAATAGCATATAGTTCAGCGGTATATTTACTAAATGGTAATGTAGATACTTACACGGTATGGCAGAAGCAATTAAAATCAGTTAAATCTAAGATGAATGGTATTGCGAAAGCAGCTGCGGCATTTGCAGCTAAAAATAGTGATTACCAACAACTTGCAGATCAAGCTGCAAGTGTCCGTGATGCGGTAGCACAGGAATACGACAACGTTGTGTCATTGATTGCAGGTATCGAAGCTGAAGTTGTACGAGCAGATGAAGCGGTATCGGCATTAGGTTTAGAGTTTGAAGTAACGAAAGCGAATGCGGTAGCTGCAGCAGCTGCTGCACTTGAAGCCGTAACGGTTGCAATGACAGCTGATACAACTTTGGCTACTGCGATGATCGCCGTTGAAGCTGCTGATGTATCAAACCTTGAAAGTGCGACTGCGGCTTTAGAGGCAGCAGAACAAGCAATAGCGGCTGCAACAGACTCGCAAATGAAAGCTGCGGCTTCAATTTCTGCGTCTAATTTATCAACAGATGCTGCCACAGCATTCAAGAAAGTCGCCACTGAAGCTGATGATATTGCAATGGCGGATGCGCAACTCGAAACTGCAGCAGCTGAACTTAAGTCAGCCGCTATGTATGCAGAAAACGCAGATGATGCACTATTAGCAGCACAAGCGCTTTATGATACTGCTATGGATGCAATTGCTAAGTTCACAGTATTAGTCGACGTGAAAGCGGGAACAGAGACTGTTACTCAAGCAACGATTCTTACGAAGTCAGGCGGTAAAGCACTTTTTGATAAAGCTGAAGTAATCTACGACATTCTAACAGAAGCTTGGGACTTAGGTGACGAAGCCGACAATGTACAGTCTACTCGTTTCCCTGAATGGACATACAGCTTTGATAAAGATGCGTTAGAGTTATCGTTGTCTAACGACACAACATCTGAAATGATCAGTGTTAATGGTGTTATTGAAACAGATACACTTGTGTTCGCATTTGGTGGTACAGTTACCACCGAAGATGGAGTCACCGTTATCGTTGAAACGCTTGAGGATACAGCGCAAGCAACGCAAGATTGTGTTGATGTAAAAGACGGTAAGATCGCTGCAGATTTATCTGATTCATGTTTGATTGTTAAATTTAACGATGAGATATCTTCAGATACATTAGTGGATGGTGAAGTTGAAACTATCGAAGCATGGTCTCGAGTTCAAGTAACTGATGGCGATTCTGGCTTTACGGGGATGTTAAGTTTAGAAGGCTCTGATCTAACTAGTCTTGCTAATATTAAAGCATCAGGTATGACCGGTGACACTGAATTTACGGCGATGATTGGCTTAGACAGTGCTGTTGATGAGATGGAAACATACATGGTCAGCGTAGAGCTTCATAACGATATTGCTTATATGATGTCACTCAGTGCTGTTGAAAGTGCTGACTTCTCTGGTTCTGTTGATGCATTATATTCAGGGAAAATGATGAAGTTTGGTACAGTGACTGAAATTACCAATGGTATCTCTATAGAATATATTGATGGTGAAGTTATTGACTACACTGATATTAGTTTTTTAGACATGACTAAGTAATAACGCAGTATAAAAAAGAGGGGAGCTTGCTCCCCTTTATAATAATAAGTGGATAAACTATGAAAAAAACACTACTTGTTATGGCTATAACAAGCTCTTTATTTTCTTCCTTTACAGCTGCCGCAGAGCCAACTACTTTTTTCACCACCCTAGATGCAGAAGTTTACACTGAATCTCAACCTGTAAAGTCTTTTATAGATGACTTTGATGCTCCTTTAAAAAGCGGAGATAGTGCGTTTACTTTTAATATTTTTGAGTTAGGTATTAAAACCCGAAATTATACAGTGGGTGTACAAAGTCGATTTGATTACTTGCTTGAATTTGATCCTGATACCGCACGATACTTACACACAGAAAAAAATGATCTGCCGTTTGAAGAACGTGATTATCGTTATTTTTTAGACGGCAAACAAGCAACTACTAATGGTGTTTTTGTCGCTTATGATTTTAAATTTTTAGATAATAATGCGCTGACAATTACCCCCAAATTCACCATTTTTTCAAGTGCACATTTCCAAGACGCCAAGGTCGATGGCACGGTGTTTAGTGATGAAATTCAAGGAGCTTTGGAGGTTGATTATTATTACTCTAAGGACCTACTTTTTAAGCGATTTACTTCAGATGAAAACCCGACCGGTTTAGGCTATAGCTTCGATCTAAATATTAATTGGCAAATTACACCAGAGCTAGAGTTGAATGTACAAGCTCAAGACCTCGCGTATGAAACAGAATATAAAGAGGCGGGTTTTGTTCAAGGCTATACAACCGAAGTGCCATTCACTGAAAGTGAGAGTAGTAGCATCATTACTGAGCCTACAATAAGGCTTACTACCTCAGCGAATGGTCATGAGGTTGATCATACATTTGAAATGCCAGTACGGATAAAAGCATCATTAAATTATCGTATTAACAACGCATTCTCTGCGCATTTAATGGCTAAACAAATAAAAAGTGACACGTTTACTCAAGTAACTGGACGCTATCATTTTGCAGATACATGGAAACTACTTGGTGGATATGAGAGTAACAGCCAGGCATTTTTAGTCGGAATCGAAAATGAATATATAGGGTTAACTTTGCAAACTGATAGCTTAGATTTAGACGAAGCATATTATGCAAATTTGAATTGGTTTGTTAGAGTGAATTTCTAAGGATAAAGCATGGTAAAAAGAATAGCGCCCTTAGGCATTTTTTTATTTTTGGTAGGATGCGGAGGCTCATCAGAGCAAAACATCGTACCCGAACAAGTCGTGATTAAAACTACCTCGACAGCAAACTTCTACATTGCGCCATGGCAGTCAAATGCTGGCACGCTGATACTTACAAATAACGCAAGTGGTGAACGACAAACGTTTGAAACTTCAGATCTCAATAGTTTAGATATCTCACTAACGAGTCTAGCAAATTATTCAGTTGAGTTTGTATCAAATGATGACTTTGTTTTGTGTCCAAGTTATGAAGGGTGCGGCAGAACGTATCGTGACAATCCTGATGACACAAACGTAAATCGTCAAATTGATTTTGAAGAAGTTTTACCGCTTTCGTTAGATTACAGTGCGTCATTTTTTGCAGCTCCTGGTGAAAATAGGCTATTTTTATCGCCAGTCAGTGCCGTAATTAGCGCTCAAAAGCTAGATGTTACATCACAGAGCGTTAGCGCAACTCCATTTTATCACTTAACACATAGCCAATTGAATGATTCATTAGAAGCTGAACTATTAACTAACGCGTTAAGTTTTGGAGTCATTTTAAAGCGTGCGGCTGAATTAGAAGCAAACTTATCGCAACCTGAGCTTATTGAACTTGAAAGCCAGGCGCAAATTTCACGCTTCCCTGAGTACGCGCAGTATGCAAATCGCTATATTCGTGAAAATTTATTGAATGTAAAAGGAAATCAACTTATTCAAACGGTTGTGGGGAATTTAAAGCAACGTTTAGTTGGATTAGGCAAGGTTTCTGAACTTTCAGCATTAGATGAACAACCCCCCATACTTCAATCGCGCGAATTATTGGATGATATTCGTAATGTTATCGGCGTAGTAAGGTTACAAGAACAACAATACAGCGCTGAGTTGTCGTCACATTTAAATAGCTTCACGAATGCATTGGATGATGATTCACAGTCGGTTGTAGTTGCATTAGCAAATGTACTATTTGATGTACTCTCAAATGTATCGCCCGCAGATGATACCTTACCGGGACTTTATACTGTAAATGGTCTTACAGTGCAGTATCAACATTCCCCTTATCGATGGTCAATTTCAGGGCAATACGATGGCATCGATGTGAATATGGATATAAACGTTCCACAATGGCGGATTAGTAGTCTACTAGGAAATCAAATAACAGGCGTTATGAGCGCCCAAATGAGCAGCAATGAGACTCAGTTATTGGTTGATGTTAGTGAGTTACTGTTATCGTTTGATGGAACGGATGATCCCTTTACAATTTTAAGTGATGATTCTACTGGTGAAGGGACTCTTAATACAGATATTACCTTAGTAAAAAAAGACAGCGAACTTGTAGGAAACCTAAACTTGACACTTAATCGCTTTGTGTCACCGTTTGAAGAATTGCTTACTATTGTATCTGACTTTGATCTTGATGGTGAGTTTTCAACCGCATCGAAAACAACATCATTTAATCTTCAGGCTATTGAGGCTACGCCTTTTATAAATGAGGAAACTGAAAATCTTGTTTTCGCATTACATTTAGGCACGCCACTAAATGGTGCTACAGATTTTGAGTTTGGCTTTGTTGGTAAGTTAACTGCTTTAGCGCAGTTGACGAATACAGATATATTTATCAGGCAGAATAGCCGAGCACTAGATATTAACCTACGAACTGTTGGTAATAATGTAAACGCGGTTATCAAAGGTGCTGATGGCCGATGGTTAGATTTGAAACAAAAAGGACGTAATTTTAGTGGTGGACTTTATTTTGGAGATACCCAGATTGGTGATGTTACTACTGTGAGGGGGGCACCCGGTATCTTGTTCCCTGATGGTACGTTTGAATCATTATTTTAAGTTAAGAAGCGGCATTCATGCCGCTTTTTCGACTCCATAGCATTGCTGTTTCATCTTTTTAATGAAGTTTTCAAATTGGCCGCTTTGTCGTTTTTGCTTGATCTCGTCATTTAAATCTTTCAGTACTTTTTGCCAGTGCGGTGTTGATTTACTAATAGAAAAGTAGAGGGGCTTATATTCAAGTTTTGGTTCAAGCGCAACCAATGATTCAATGATTTGTCTTTTGCCATTAATCGATAACTCTGATTTATAAACACTGGCTTTAAGCACTTCAAGATCTGCAACAATGAGACTAACGCGATTGCTTAGTAGTAGGTGGATAAGTTGGTACTCATTGTTTGCAACGATGGTGTCAATTTGTTTATTATCAATCATTTCATCAAGTTGCTGAGTGTTTTTGTAAGATCTGACAACGCCAATCACCTGGTCTTTAACAGAGTTTAGGTCGCCATTAAAACGAATTTGGTTTCCTTTCAAGGCAACAAATGAGAGATCCCCACCAGGAATCGGTTGGCTGAGAGCTAATAACTCGTTGCGTGTCTTGTCTAAAAAGTTATCTGAAATAACCGTGCTTTCAATAAAGTATTCAGGGAAAAGGATGTCTGCTTTGCCAAGCTCTGCTTCCCTCACTGCTCGTGCCCACGGGTAGAAGCCGATATAGACGCCATAGCCTTTTTTAAGCAAAGATTGAATTGTAAACTGGTAAAGCCAGCCTTTGTTACATAGGTGTTCATCGATATAGGGTGGCCAATCAAGCGTAACAAGTCTTAATACATGTTCGGCATTTACGTTGTAACCATAGCCGTCTTTGTAGCGTACCGCATTTTTGGTAATGACTTCTCCATCTTTTTCATAGGTCACGGGTGTAAGCATTGCAACCACTTGAGTAGAGAAGAAAAAAAAGAGCATTACTAATAATTTCATATTTTTTCTAAGCATTTGTTATGTATATAAAGCTTAGCCTCTTGTTGCAAATATACAACATCGAAAAGTAACCGTGTAAATAGAATATACGCTTAAACGAGTTGGCAGAATTAAAAGCAGGGAATAAAGGGCCGATGCACCCGTTTTTAATCACTGCTATCAGAGGCTGAACTAGGGCGAGCATTCGTATCGAGTAAATTGAGTCCACTTTTAAAATTAGCGTTGTTTTTGGTACAAAACGATCACGTAAAAAATTATAATATTATAACGTCAAGAAGATTAGGAATTATGATGATATTTAAAAGGATATTGGGTGTATTATTTTTTGTTGTTTGCGGTGTATTTACTCAAAGTAGTTTAGCGAATATACACGCTGAGAATGAAGTCTTTATCACGAAAATAGATGAAGGCGTTTGGTTGCATACCTCTTTTTATGTTTATCCTAACGGGACAAAATTCCCTTCGAATGGTTTGATTGTCAGGGAGGGGCAAAGTTTAACCCTGATCGACACGGCGTGGGGAGAGTTACAAACACAACAGTTATTAAGCGTCATTAACACAGAAATAAACTTGCCGATAACCAAGGCACTTGTCACTCATGCACATGCAGACCGAGCTTCAGGGGTTGATGTATTAGAAGCGCGTGGTATCAAAGTGTATTCTCACCCTTTGACGCAGCAATTGACAATTGAGCAAGGGACTGCTGTGCCAAACAATGTGATAGCCGAACTTGCAACAGCCGGTGCACAGGTGAAATTTGGCTCATTGAATGTGTTTTTCCCAGGCCCCGGTCATGCGATGGATAATATAATGGTATGGTTACCAGATAAACGTATCTTATACGCAGGCTGTGCGGTTCGTGCATTACAGTCTAACTCTGTAGGGAATATGGCCCATGGAGATATTCATTCATGGCTGAAAATTACTCAGCAGTTGAAGAATGATTACAAAAAATTACGAAGAGTGGTTCCCGGACACGGTGAAATAGGCGGTTATGACTTATTGAGCCACACCGAAAAACTCATTCTCAATCAACTTAAGTAACGTCAAAACGTTGGGTTTTTAATAAAATTGTTAGGAATATTTCGCAATGTTTAAAAGCCCAATGGCCCCCGTTTATCCCCCTTTTTTTTGCGCGTTAGAAAACCTAAATTCTGTCGCTAACCCTCTTTTATCTGAATCCAGTCTCGCTTTGTATTGTTTGAAACTCGCTTTGCCGAATTTGACTAGTAATGAAAAATGCTCCTTTAGATACTGTTAATTAAACGTAAAGACTTTAACACTAGAACACACATTAAAAAGGTCGAATATGCACACAATAAATAAAAAAGCTGTTGCTATCGCTGTCGCATTAGCATGCTCATTACCGGTATATGCACAAAATAATGATCAGCAAGATTCAAAGTCTAAAGACGTTGAACAGCAGAATAGTGGGTTAGAAATTATCTCAGTAACGGCAACAAAACGTAAAACCAAATTGATGGAAACACCGGTGGCCATCACTGCACTTACAGAGGCTGAGCTTAAAAAAAATGGTGTAAATAACATAAAGGATATAGCGAACTTGGTGCCTAGCTTAGATATTTCTACAGCAACGGATCAATCTGCTCCTGTTATTTCAATGCGAGGCGTGCGTTCAACTAACTTAACTGAGTTAGGGGACCCTGCTGTTGGTGTTCATTTAGATGGTATTTATTCACCAAGAATGCAAGGTGCGCTTGCGCTGATGTATGATATTGACCGTGTTGAGGCGCTTCGTGGACCACAAGGTACTTTATTTGGCCGAAACTCGACGGTGGGAAGTATCAATGTGATTTCCGCCAAGCCTGAATTTGAAAACCAATATGGGCAGTTGAATATTGAAGCGGGCAAGTTTAATAGCCGCAGTATTGATGGCCTTATCAATATTCCAGTAACTGAAGAGTTTGCAGTTCGTTTTTCAGCGAAAGGCCTAAAGCGTGACTCTTACCTAGAGGGTTACTATGACCCTAACCAATATGACACGCGCCGACTTTCTGATGAGGTTTTAAATGCCCCTGTAATCTCTGAAGATTCATACCAAGGTGTTGGACAAACAGTGACACAAAGAGAAAACTGGTGGATTGATGGCGCAGGAACCGATCCTGAGGCTCAAAAAGTTCGTCAGTTAACAGCTGCAGATAAAAGTGATTTCTACAATAACGCAGATGAATATTCTTTCCGTATAAGTACACTTTGGGAGCCGTTGGATGGCAATTTTTCAAACCACACCGTTTTCCAAAAATATGTAAACGATAGTAATAATAACCTTGATTTAGTTAACTGCGATAAGTTACGTGGAAGACCCGCTGAAATGGGAGGTGATTGTACGAATTTCCTACCGAGTGATAACACGTATCAAGCCGTAGTTAATGTGCCAGGAAAGTTGAATCTAGACATAACATACCTTCGTAATACCTTTAACTACACCATAAATGATCAATATGATCTGGTGTGGTTAGTGGGATATGAAGATATGGAAAGGTCTTCAGCACAAGATAGCGAAGTTGGTTTAGACCCTTGGGATGGCGCTACTTATTTCCTAGATGGCACCGGAGCAGAATCATTTTCTACAGAATTACAACTGCAATCAGATGAATACGGCGACTTTATTTGGATTGTGGGTGCCAATTATTTTCATGAAAAAACAACCACAGTTGGTTATTACGATAATCCAATGGATGATAAAGCATTTTGGGACCAGCCAGACCGTTCAACAGATGCGTATGCTTTGTTTGGCCAAGGCACTTATAAATTAACTGAAAAGTTGCATGCGACATTTGGTTATCGCTTTAGTGATGAAACGAAGCAGGATAAAGGCGGTCGTACCTATCGTTGTTCAAATGCTGATGGCTGTGCTGTTGGTTGGTTAAATAGAACAGAGCTTAACAATCAACCTGTCGATTATTATGAAGATCCGTCTATTTATGCGTCGTACTTTGAAAACGACAATAAAGGAAGTTGGCAGCATCATGATTTTCGTGTTGGCTTAGATTATGACATCTCCGAAGAAACAATGCTCTATGCCTACCTTGCAAGCGGATTTAAAGCGGGTGGTATTGGTGATGTTTACGAAGTGGTTAATGATAGAACGGGTGAAGTAACTCGGTTTGAAACAAAATTTGATCCCGAAGAAGTGCTGACCTGGGAATTCGGCGCAAAGTCTAGCTTTTTTGATAATTCATTGAACCTAAAAGCTGCATTTTTCTATACAGATTATACAGATATGCAATATGCGTCAGTGGGATCAATTGGTAATGTTGAGCGCTTGTCTGTTGTTGAAGATGAGGATGGGGCACCTGTAATCGGTGAAGATGGTCAGCCAATTCTTGATTATCAGAATCAGCCTGTAATTGCTTATTATACTCAAAACGTTCCGGGCTCTACGATTAAAGGTCTTGAGTTTGAATTTGACTGGAAACCCTATCCAAATGGGCGAATTACTGGTTACGTGACCTGGACTGAGGCAAAAATTACGGAAGATTGGCACACTAAATGGGATTATGATTCTGAGTATTTGTTTAATATTTCTTATGAAGAATCTAAAGACCCTGAAAATACATTGCTAACGACTAACCTTAGAGGTAATAACTTAGCAATGACGCCAAAATACACGGCTAACATTAGTTATACACATACCTTTGATTTGGGTGAATATGGATTTATTCATGGTTGGTTTAATGCCAGCTGGAAAGATAAAGCGTATACAACCGTGTGGAATCTCGATAAGCATTTGGATGATATGGATTTTGCAGTTTCAGACGAAGCAACTAAATACATAGACGATAGCCGCGATGCCTTTGCTGTATACAATGCCTCTTTAAAATATGAGCCAAAAGAGAAAAACTGGTATGCAGAAATGTTCATCAATAATGCATCAGATGAGACGATTCAATACTGGAACAATACCAGCAAGGGTATTCCTAAGGGCAGCTTTGGCATGCCTAGGTATTATGGTGTAAGAGCTGGATTTTCATTCTAACCCCTCTATTTTACGCTCCCATATTTTTAATATGGGAGCCAAATTATTTAAGGCATAACAATGAAAAAACTGTTTCTTAGTGCATTATTGGGCTGCACCACTTTAGTCGCTACCCACGCGAATGCTAATTATTTTAAAGATAATTTTTCATGGGGATATGATAGCTCTGTTTGGACTGCACGTACTGGCAGTAATGGCACACCCTTTGGTTGCGCATTTAAAACTGATTTACTAAATCCCAGTGAGCATGGTTTAACGTTGTCATTAGCACAAGGCTCATGTTCAGAACTACAAAGCAACCATTTTTATGGGTACGGTAAAGTTCAGGGAAGATTAAAATCTGGCAACGTGGCGGGCACTGTTTCATCAATTTTTACCTATACATCGTGGTGGGATAGCCCTGGACGAGCGTGGCAAGAAATTGATATTGAATTGCTTCCTTCGTTAGGTAATGTTGTTCATACAAATGTGATTTACCAACCGCAAGGTGGTCAATACCAAAGTTGGGAAAAGGATATTGACTTAAGTCAGTATGGGCTAGATTACCGAGAAAACTTGCTGACTATTGGCTTTGATTGGTCAAGCAATGCCATTCGCTGGTATTTATTCGATGCCAATGGCCATGAGCAAACGATCCGAACGGTGTATAAAGAAAACGGAGATGGTCATTTAGCAGAGAATGAAATTCCAGCTTACGCGTGGCCCGTCGATAATAGCAAAATAATGATTAATCATTGGCATGGTGATAATTCTGTCGAAGCAAATTATTTCCCAGGTCAATATTATGGCGCTTCATCTTGGGTATATTACGATTTTATTGAATACATACCGCGTTGATTTTCTCTGTAATTAATTGTTTTTATAGGTTTTTGATGTCTAAATTTAAATTTTTAAAGTTACTGTTTTGCCCACTCTTTTTAACCGGTGTTGTTCATAGCCCATTGTCGTATGGTGTAGAAACGGGCAGTGTAAAATGGCCAAATGTTAATACGAAACTAAAACGCGATCCTGCAGTTGAAAAGCATATAGATAAACTGCTAGCCACGATGACAATTGAGCAAAAAGTAGCACAAATGGTTCAGCCAGAGATTGGCTATTTAACGGTTGAGCAAATGCGTAAGTATGGCTTCGGTTCATATTTAAATGGTGGGAACACGGCCCCTTATGGCAATAAACGTGCATCAATGGACATGTGGTTAAAGTACGCTGATGAGATGTATCTCGCTTCAATGGACGCATCTGTCGATGGTATTGCTATTCCGACTATTTGGGGTACCGATGCCATGCATGGCCACAGTAATGTTTATGGCGCAACGTTGTTTCCACATAATATTGGACTTGGCGCAGCTAGAGATACTGATTTGATTAAGCGAATCGGTCAAGCGACAGCTAAAGAAGTTGCAGCAACAGGAATTGAATGGAGCTTTGCACCAACCGTTGCTGTAGTAAGGGATGACCGTTGGGGGAGAACGTATGAAAGTTATTCTGAAAACCCAGATTTAGTAAAAGAATATGCTGCAGAGATGGTGATTGGTATCCAAGGAGAAATCGGCAACGACTTTTTGAAAAATACCAAGCGAATTGCAACAGCCAAACACTTTGTTGGTGACGGTGGTACAGAGCGCGGTATAGACCGTGGCAACACCATTATCGACGAGCAAGGATTAAAAGTGATTCATAGTCCGGGCTATTTTTCAGCCATTAATGAGGGTGTGCAATCGGTCATGGCCTCTTTTAATAGTTGGAATGGTCAACGCGTCCACGGTGATAAGTATTTATTAACAGAGGTACTGAAAAACCAAATGGGCTTTGATGGTTTCGTTGTTAGCGACTGGAATGCGCATAAATTTGTTGAAGGGTGCGATATTGAGCAATGTGCTGCTGCCATAAATGCGGGTGTTGATGTCATAATGGTGCCTGAACACTTTGAAGCTTTTTATCATAATACGGTTAAGCAAGTGAAAGAAGGTGTGATACCAGAGGCTAGAATAAATGATGCGGTTAGACGTTTTCTGAGAGCTAAAATTAGATGGGGAGTGTTTGCAAAAGGTAAACCTTCATTACGACCTGAGTCGCAACACCCTGAATGGTTAGGTGCTCAACCACATCGAGAGTTAGCTAGAGAGGCAGTGCGAAAATCTCTTGTACTACTTAAAAATAACAATAATGTACTGCCAATTAATGCTAAAAGTCGCGTTCTCGTTGCCGGAAACGGTGCTGACAATATTGCTAAGCAAGCTGGTGGATGGAGTGTCTCATGGCAGGGAACGGACAACACCAATGATGACTTCCCCAATGCAACCTCTATCTTTGCGGGTCTAAAATCACAAATTGAAAAGGCGGGTGGTGACGTTGAGTTTGCTGAATTTGGCGATTATTCTGTTAAGCCTGATGTCGCGATTGTCGTAATCGGTGAAGAACCTTATGCCGAATGGTTTGGTGACATTGAGTACCTAGAATATCAATATGAAACCAAAAAAGATTTAGCATTATTGAAGACGCTTAAGGCAAAAGGTATTCCAGTTGTTACTGTATTTTTAACGGGTCGTCCACTTTGGGTAAATAAAGAGCTGAATGCATCAGATGCTTTTGTGGCTGCGTGGTTACCGGGGTCAGAAGGTGAAGGTATTGCTGATATTTTATTAACCAATGAAAAAGGCGCTATTCAGTATGATTTCACAGGGAAATTGAGTTTTTCTTGGCCAAAATATGATGACCAATATTCGTTAAATATTGGCGACGAAAATTACCAACCATTATTTGAGTATGGTTATGGTTTAACATACGATGATACGGTTAACTTACCTGTGTTAACCGAAAAAACGACACCGAGGAAAGTGGCAAGTACAGATTCGAAAGCGTTGTTTGTAAGAAGTTTATCTGACAACTTAGTGTGGACTCTTCAAGCTGGCCAAACTGATAAAGTCATTACCAAAAATTCATCGGCTACAAGTACTGATGGTATGAGTTTGTTGATGCAATCGGTGAATTTATCTTATCAAGAAGATGCGCGACAATTTATTTGGCGTTCTGGAACAGATAAAGCGACATTTGCTTTAGCGTATCAAAAACCAGAAAAAATGAGTGAGATGTATCAGTCAGGTTATTTAACACTGAAGATGCGAATTAATAAGTCACCCGGTGAACATACTGATTTACAAGTTATGTGTTCTCAGAAACAGTGTTTACGGAAGGTTAGTTTTTCTTCATTTGATGCGATACTGAGTGATAAAAAATGGCATACCTTAGCAATACCGTTAAGCTGTAACGATAAGGGTACTGAGTCGAAAGCGATAACTGAGGTTTTGAAAGTTGAAGCAAACGAAGCGAGTATCGCCTTCGCAGACATTGGTTTAACGATTAAACCTAACAGTGATGCTGTAGTGGTAAAATGCAGTAATTAAATTTGGAGCAAAGCAGTGGGGTTGATAGCCCGACTGCTTTGCTTTTTGGATAAATGATTTGAATACATCGAACCCTCGTAGCCAGTTATTTTGGTTATTTCAAATTTGCGGTTGGCTAGTTTACGCGATTCTGACCGAACTCATGATCAAAGTTCCCAGTAATGAACCATGGGCTATTCACATCCCTCACCTGATAATTGATACGTGCTTTGGCTTTTTAATTACTCTTTTTCTAAGAAAGGTTTTCACCTATCTCAGTTTACTCGAATTTAAGTTAAAAGTAGCATTGCATATCGTGGTCGTTATCTCTGCAACCTTAATTTGGACCCAAATAAAGTGGGTCACTTTACAATGGTTCTATGGTAACTTTTGGCTGCCAATGAGCTGGTTTGATTTTGGTACTTGGACATCCGCCTCATTGACAATGTTGTCGACATGGACTGCCTTTTATTATGGTATTAAGATTTATTTAGATAACTTAGAACAAACACAAAAAGCGGCTGAGGCAACACATTTAGCAAAAGAGTCCCAGCTAAAAATGCTTCGTTACCAGCTTAATCCTCATTTTATGTTTAATAGTATCAATGCGATTTGTACATTAATCCTAAAAAAGGAAAGCTTAGAAGCCGTTAAAATGCTTGAAAAGTTATGTGATTTATTGCGACACAGTTTGTATACCGACCCGCTTGAAAAAGTCACAATTAAAGAAGAAATCGCTATTCTTCGTACTTATTTAGACATTGAGAAGTGTCGTTTTGCAGATAAACTATCTGTTAATATCTCAGTTGAAGAAGGGTGTAGTGAGCTACTTATTCCCTCTATGCTAATTCAGCCATTAGTTGAAAATGCACTCAAGCACGGTATGGCAGCTGATAAAACAATGGCTATAACAATCGTAATTGAAAAGAGTAAAAACACCCTAATAATAAAGGTTTCAGACACCGGCAAAGGCTTCACACATAATGAGAGTACTAAACGTGGAATAGGCTTGGCAAACTGCGAGCAACGTTTGAAATTAATTTATGGTAAAGCTCAGCGGATAGAAAAAGGCAATCATTCATCTGGTGGAGCTTGGGTATGTATGACATTGCCAATTAATGGTCTTATTAAATGATTCAGTTAAAAACGTTATTAGTTGACGACGAGTATAGTGCAATTGAAGGCCTACGTATTAGGTTAGAAGAATTTGCTGAGATTAACGTCATAGGCAGTGCAAGCAGTGTGGATGACGCAATTCAGTTTCTGAATGAACATGAAGTAGATTTAATTTTCTTAGATATTGAAATGCCATCAAAGTCTGGCTTTGAATTAATAAAACATTTTCAACCTGAAACCTGTCCTGCTGTTATTTTTGTCACTGCATTTCATCAACATGCAGTGCGGGCTTTTGAAGTCAGGGCAATTGATTACTTATTAAAACCAGTCAAACTCACTAGGCTAGCAGAGGCCATAGACAGAGTGGTTAATAATGTAAAGCTATACCAAAAAAGTGAATTAATAGAAGTACAACAAGAAATAGACAAAGCAGAAGAATCAACATTTGAAAAATCAGCGCAGTCAATTTATAAGTTTGACGATGAAAACTTGGTTATTAGAGATGCAAAAAGCCCAATTCAAATAATACCTTTTGCAGATATTCTATGGATTGATGCGGCGGGTGACTACATGTGTGTCCACACAGAAACGGAAACCTATGTAATGCGAGCCAGACTAAAAGAGCTTGAAAGCAATACCTTACCAGAGGCATTTTTGCGAATTCATAAATCGACGATCATCAATCTAGAGTATGTAAAACAGCTTGATCCCTTGCGTAACTCTGAGTACATGGCAACACTACACAACGGAAAAACACTAAAAGTAAGCCGTACTTATAGTAAACATCTAAAGGGCTTATTTAAATAATGACGTGATAATAGTTGCTGACACTGCGTATATTGCGAGTGGCAGCAACGATGATTAATACTTATCACATTACTGTTTTGACTATACTGATTTTACAATATTAAAACCAATCACACCGAGAACAGCACCTGTAACTTTATCTATAAAATAAGACGCTTTAACAAATTTTTCCCTGACTCTTTGTTTGGATAGCATGTAAATAATGGCAACATCCCATATAAAAACAATCAGGGTCATCCACACACCTAAAATCACCTTAAAGGTAATGCTAACCTCAGGAGTGAGCGCGACCGTAAACAAGCTCAGATAAAATAAGAGATTTTTTGGATTAAGAATACCTGAGAGGAATCCAGTCGCAAACTCTTTACAAAAGCAGGTGAACGAAAACGCAACCGAGCTGTGAGCTGCGATAACAACATTATTGTAAGCGCTCTTTGGTGCTTTCAACGCGTGAAAAGCGATATACATTAAAAACAGCCCTCCAATCACTTTAAGTGCGATCATTAAGCCAACAGACGTTGATAAAATTGCCCCCACACCAATCAAACATAACCCTATATAAACTGCATTTGCTATCGCAATTCCGAGGGCGACGCCAATAGCGTTCTTTTGGTTTCCTTTTAGAGCACTTTTCACTACCAGTACGAAATCGGGTCCTGGGCTGAGTAAAGCAAGGAAATGGGCTAGTGCCACAGAAATAAAAATACTCAGTAAACTTATATCCATATATACCTCTGTTAAAAATTATCTAGATTTAATTAGCGCTTACGGGCTTTGATTGAAAAAACCAATGGAACCTGTTGCCCGTTATGTAATAGTTGATAACCAGCGTGGGGAATATATTCTAGGCCATCAAAGCAATCATAAGGGCTGAAAGGGTATTCATCGTATGCTTCTATACTTAATCCCGCTTTTAGTAATGAGCTGATTACTTCACTTATTGAATGACTCCAACTGACTGTTTTGGATTTCGTGCCATCGCAGTTTTCGGTGTATGTTCCTTCCTCTTCAATATCAGGTGTTGATTTAGGAAAGTAACTGTAGCCATCAAAAAGTCCTTGAAAAGGATGAAATTCAATTAAGTAGAATTCACCACCAGCCTTCAAAGCATCGGCAATAACCTGTGCCCAGTTATCTAAATTTGGCAGCCAGCTAAGTACCCCATAAGACGTGAATACAATATCGTATTGTGTATCATTGAACTGACCGAACTGGTAAATATCACTTTCAATGAAATGCGCATTTAAAGCAAGAGAGTCTTTGAGTTTATTTGCCTGTTCGATAGCCGTTGATGATAAGTCAACGCCAGTTACATTAGCCCCCAACCTTGCCCAAGACAAAGTATCTTGGCCAAAGTGACATTGTAAATGCAGAAGTGACTTCCCTTTAACATCACCCAAAAGTGAAAGTTCTATGGGGTTTAGTGACGTTTGGCCTTCTATAAATGCGGGGAGATTGTAAAATTTTGATGCGATGTGCAATGGGGTCTTGTTGTTCCATGCCTCTTTATTAATTTTAATATAATCCATCATTATTCCGTTTAAATATATGCGAATATTTAGCGGGGCTCCCTCATAAGAGCAACGCTAAGCATAGAGTATAATAGCCTGTACTTTTTAATATAAGCCTTTAGTCACAGTGTGAACCCCGTTTTATAAAATCATTAAGCCAGTGTTGTTTTTGGGCATCGTCACATAATATGACTGAGCGTATTCTGCAGCTAGCTCTGCGGGTGTGTCCATTGTAAGAATGACTCTTGCAGTTTTCCCTTTGAGGAGTTGAGTCGCGAGTAAGTTGCTATTTTAAAATTTAAAAGTTGAGCCCGGTAAAAATGCGCGATCAAATAAGCCCAATGAAGAGATTTGCTAAATTTCTTTAAACATGGCGCAAGCGGTTGGTCATCATCATAACCACACATTAAATTTGGATCAAAATCCATTTCGGGTAGATTAACAATACGAATGTTCGCGGACTTGCGTGCTGCCTGTGCATATTTATCAGTAATACTCGATGAAAAGCTGTTCTTTTTAGGATTGCCATTTACTAATATAATATTTTTCACAATTACCTCTCATGGATAGAAAATAATTGTTATTTTAAAGTCTCCCCTGTGGTGGAGAGTCAATAGGCTTTCATTATAAAGAGTGTTTATTAGCAAATATTTATAATGTGAAATATTAATGTACTTGTATGGGGTCTTGGTAAAATTACATTACGGGTAGCTGCGGTTATTTATTTTTTACCAACCAGTTAAAAGATTGTCGCAAAAAGTCTGTTGCGTCTTTCTTAATTATTTCACCATGCGCCATAATTAGCATATCTGCCTCCCAGGCAAATATCTTTCTAATATGTTTACTCGCTTGTGTTTTATTAAACATAAAGCTTAAGCGCCAGTCTATCGGCGTTTTTCCCTTTGGCGCTAAAATACCTGCGCCTTTAGCCAGCCATTTTTGCCAAAAGTTAAAATCGTTACCCGAAAAGTTTTCAACCAAATCGGTGACTATTAGGGTGTTAGATTGCTTATGAAAGAAGACACATTCCTCCATTAATGCTGAACCGGTGAATAATATCTGTGCAATGTCGTGTGACCAAGGGTATGACGTTTCATTATTTAATGATGCGTTGAATGAAATGTCATTGCGTTTCTTTATAAGCTCTTGCGTGCCATAAACTTTAGCGTCGCTGTATGCATCTATCCATTGTGGTAAAAACAAGTGATGAAGGTGGTTAGGTGCAATTAAAAACGTTACTTTTCCTAAGCTATCTACTTGCTGCTGCAAAGCCTCTGTTAATTCGATAGGGCTGTGTACCCACAACTCATTATTAGAAAGCTTTATTATGGTCATACGCGTAGAAAAGGGTAAGCCTAAAAACGTGACACTTTTGCCATTAAAGATCCAAAGGTTTTTTGCTAAATTTTCCATGTCATTCCTTATAGTTAGAAATCACTTATAAACAACGCAGGCAAGGGCCTGAAAGAGTAGGCTACAAAGCGAATTTATCTATTCAAAAACATACCAATTCAAAAACTAACCGATTAGTAAACGGATAAGCAGTTTGTTTAAAATGATTTGATTTATTTCGTAATCGCGACCTTTTGTCCATCATACACTCTCACGTTAAGGGGAGAGTCAAGAGGTGTTTGCTGATTGATTATACTGATACATGAATCTATTTTGGCAATTTTTGCTGCGGTTGCGTTTATTTGCTCTGTTAGACGTTCTTTTAGTATCACTAAAAACTCACTAATTTCTGACCAGTTAGCCTTTGAATCCTTAAATTTAATTAATCCCTTAAGTTCAGACAATGTGACGCCTAGGGTTTTAGCTTCAGAAATTAGCTTTAATATTTCAACGTGATCGTCTGTGTAGACACGGTACTTTCCTTGTCTTAGAGGTACTGGTATGAGACCTTTTTCTTCATAAAATCGGATTGTTTTGACAGTTAATTGTGTCTTCTTTGATACTTCACCAATAAACACCAACATCTCCTTTATCATATTTAGATATTAGTTGAATGTAACAAGTAGAAACGAAGACGTTGTCAACGCTCTACTTATTTATATTAGATAATACTCTCAAGGGGTTACCGTTAATTTGACCTTGGCGTTGAGTCTCGCATCATAAGATTGGGCGAAAAGATATGTTCTATATCGGCACGATTTTGTTTATAAATATCTCTTAAAACTAAATTAGCGGCCATTTTCCCCATTTGTTCAACGGGATTGTCAATCGTCGTGAGAGTAGGGTACAAATAACTTGTAAAATGAACATTATCGAAGCCAACAATTGCGAGATCTTTAGGAAGTTCAAAATTATGTTCTCGCGCACATTTCATCACGCCCGACGCCATTTCGTCATTAGCACACACGATGGCAGTAAATTGCTTTTTGTTTTCAAAAAAATGCTTTAAACCATTGTATCCGCCCGTTTCCTTAAAATCGCCAACATACAGAGATTGCTCATCAAAATGGATATTGTATTCGTTTAGAGCCTTTTTATGCCCTGTCAGACGGTCCGCTGCATCTGGCTTAAACAAGGGCCCTGCTATGTAAGTTATATCGCGGTGCCCTAAGTCTAGTAGGTGCTTGGTTGCTAAATAGCCTCCCATGACATTATCAAGGCTTATGCAGTTTTCTTTCATTTGCTCAACATATCGGCTGATTAAGAAAATAGGGGTTTTTCCTTTATTTAGCTCAACTAAATAATCATCAGTAACAGCCTCAACATGGGCAATAATGGCGTCACAGTTTCGAGAGATCAAAAATTCTAAACCATTTTTTTCTTTGTCTTCTTCACTGTGCCCCGGCGTGATTATGACATGCTTACCTGCCGCTCTTAGTTGGGCTTCAATGGCAGACATCATTTCTCCAAAGAACGGACCGTCGAGCTCTGAGACTAACACGCCAACACTATTTGAACAGTTTGAAGCAAGAGAACGAGCAATAGAGTTAGGCTGATAGCCTAGCTGTTTCATTGCATCAAGCACTTTTTGTTTTGTTTTTTTACTTACATAGTCGTTTTCATTCAACACGCGAGAGACGGTTGAAAGAGAAACACCCGCAAGCTCAGAGACCTGATAAATAGTTGCCATAATGATAATTTAATAAATACCTTTGTAGATTAATTTACAGACTTGCACGTCTAATTGCCAAGTCTTCTGTAATTTTTTCTGTCATCTCAGTGGTTAATGGATATAAGAGCATGAGTGCGGCCGCTAAAAGTGCAAACGCTGCGGGTAACCAGCTCATAAGCAATTTCATACCTTCTAAAGATTGAGCGATTGTTGTTTCATCCATACCGTTATAGCCGTAGCCCGCGAGTACGACTAAAACAAGCGCACCGGCGAATCCACCGCCTGTCTTTTGCACAAATGTACCTGCAGAATAAATAAGGCCAGTAGCACGGCGGTTATTTTTCCACTCAGAATAATCAGCACTATCACCGAGCATCGAGAAAAACAGGGTAGGCATCATGGCTGCAAAGAATTCGGCACTACAACCAAGAGCAAAGATCAGCGGGATGTTGTCACTTGGTAGCCAGAAAAAGGCAATTGTAAACAGGGCGCTTAGAATTAATGAAAGAATAAATAAAGTGCGTTTTCCAAATATTTCAGCCAGCTTCGCCGTTAGTAAAGCCCCAAAGATAGAGACAACTAACAAGGCAATAAAATATTGTCCGGCCATCAGCTCATTACCCACATAATATTTAAAGTAATAGGCAATCACACCGTACTTTATGCCATTAAACATCATGGTTAAAAAGCCCATGCCTAATAATATAAGCCAAGGTTTATTGGTTAATAAGTCCACTATATCCTGCTGAGAGCCACTGAGTTTACTGTGATCTTGAGACAGCAATTTACGAATGACAATTGTCATTAAGCCCATTGTTACTGCAAAGAAAAGGCCTGAATAAAGTTCACGATAATAAAAAAACAACGTAGTTGCTAATAATGGAAGCACTATAAAAGGTAAGCTCTTACTTAAATCTAATAACTCATATTTTAATGAGGTCTGTTTTTTTAAAGCGGGTTGAACGCGCTCTTTCGTACTGGCAAAGGTGATCAGCATGAGTATTGTGAGTAAAGCAGCGAATAAATACATAGTGTATTGATAACCTTGCGCACTGTTTCCTTGGCCAAAGTAAGCAACTAAATCCGGTAAAAAACCCATCACTAATAGTCCACCAGTGAATGCTCCAGCAAAACGGAATCCAGAGAGTTTTGCCCGCTCTAGGTCATCCCCTGTCATGACTCCCATTAAAGCTGAATAAGGGACATTACTTACTGTGTAAGCTAATGTGAGTCCGATATAAGTAAAGTAGGCGTATATTAGTTTTGCGACTGGGCTAATGTTGGGGGTGGTAAAGCACAGTACCATGAATAACGCTAAAAAAGGCGTCGACCACAAAATCCAAGGACGAAATTTTCCTAGTCGCGTTTGCGTGCGGTCAGCTATCATTCCCATAATGATATCGGTGACACCATCGGATAAACGTACGACTAGAAAAAGGAGGGCAGCGGCAGACGCTGAAATACCAAACGTGTCAGTATAAAAAACGGCTAAGTAGGCTAATGCGCCACGCCACACTAAGTTGGCGCCCGCATCACCCATTGCGTAGCCTATTTTTTCATGTAAGGGCAGAGTGTTTTTTATCATTATTGGTATCTTTATTATTAGCGGTTTTTAATTAAGTGACTGTATGCGTTGCCACTGTCTTTAATAACACGTTGCTGGGTTACATAGTCGACATAAACAATACCGAAACGTTTTGAGTATCCTTCTGCCCATTCAAAATTATCCATTAAGCTCCATGCAAAATACCCCGAGACAGTAACACCTTGCTCCATTGCGTCGTTCACAGCATTTAAGTGGCTATTATAATAATCAATTCTATCTTGATCATGAACCTCTGAATTAATCATCTTGTCATCCATAGCTGCCCCATTTTCAGTAATAAAAACAGGAGGTAGCTGGTATTTTTCATGCAGCGATACTAATAATTCAGTGAGCGCTTTTGGGTATATCTCCCAGCCAATATCGGTCATTGGTGCTTGGTGAGGCATTTCTTCATAATAATCAGTTTCGCTCGCTTGATAGTGTAATCGCGTGTAAAAATTGACACCCAAAAAATCAAGTGGTTGAGCAATTGTTTCCATATCCCCTGGTAATATGTCAGGTTTATGAGCCTCAGGTAACTGCTCTATAATGTCAGGGTATGCTCCGGTCATTACCGGTTTCATGTACCATTGATTTATATAGTCATCAGCAAATGCTGTGGCAGCTAAATCGGCATCACTTTGAGTAACTGGGTAACAAGGGGTGAAGTTAAGTACAATTCCATTGAGCGCGTGTGGGCTATTTTTATTCAGGACCTTCATGGCTAATCCATGGGCAAGTAATAGGTGATGCGCTGCTTTTCGGCCAAATTCACGGCCTTTTATTCCAGGAGCATGAACACCAATTTCATAGCCTAAGTATGAACTACAGAAAGGTTCATTCAATGTCGCATATGAATAAACCTTATCACCAAATGCTTTACTTATTAAATCGACATAGCGTTCAAATTCAAAGGCGGTTTCTCGATTTAACCATCCTCCTTTGTCTTCCAAGTGTTGCGGTAAATCCCAATGGTAAAGCGTCACAAAGGCTTTTATATTGCGACGTGCTAACTCATCTAGTATATCGGTATAAAACTTTACACCATCATGATTTAAAGTGCCGTCTAAGGTTATGACTCGTGGCCAAGAAATTGAGAGGCGATAAGCATCCACTCCCAAAGAGTCAATGAGAGCAATATCTTCACGCCATTTTATGACATGTTCACACGCACGTTCACCATTCGAATTATCGGCGATTTTTCCTGGGGTTGCGCAAAAAGTGTCCCAGATGCAGGGGAGGCGCTTATCCGCAGAACCTTCAATTTGAAATGAAGCCGTAGCGACGCCATAGATAAAGTCTTTGCTAAGCATAGGTGAGTTTTTTGGTAACGTGAGCTGAGTCATTTAAAGAAACCTTTGGTGAACAATTGCAAGTTAAATGGTGACTAATTCTTTTCTACTGAAAGCGCTTCCATATTTAGGTTAGAGACTAATTTGGTTATGGTCAATAGTTTATTTTAATAACGGGTTTAATACGGTGTTTTTTGCATTTTAAAAAACAATAAAGCAAGTGTTACTGCTTGCTTTATAAAAGAAAAAACGATTAATAATTCCACATCTCTGCTGACACTCGCTGTAATAGTATGACCTTATAAAACGCGTATACTTACCAAACATATTTAACGAGGTATGAGTACTGACACAGCATACAGACTCTATGCGATATGAGCCTAAAAAGTGCGTGGCAATCAGTCAATACACTAATTGTTCTGTGAGCAATACTTACTTACAAACTCTTTATGGTTAGGCAATTGCGCAAGGCGATGTGCTATTTGCTGTTTAATACCGTGTAAAAACTGCATTAATTCTTGTTCACTCATTAAGCTGGCTACATGATGATATTGCTGTGGCTTTATTCCTTGACCAAGCATTACCTGCACCCATGAATCAACGCGAAATATGTCACCGTCATCTAAAAAAACGCGCCCTGTTTGTTTAAATAATGCAATTTTATGGCTGAGTGTTTGAGTGATCTCCATTGTTTTGCAATGACGCCAAAATTCACTATCGTCGCGGTCGGTTACCCTGTAGTGCAGCACGATAAAATCACGAATGCTCTCGAGTTCAGATTTTAATTGTTTGTTGTATTCATCAATTGCATGTTGGCTGATATGGGTGAACGGGAATAATCGTATAAAGCGGATTATACCGGTCATAATAAGGTGAATACTGGTTGACTCGAGAGGCTCTAAGAAGCCACTTGCGAGACCCAAAGCGAGGCAGTTTTTATTCCAGCCTTTTAGACGACGCCCCGTTTTAAATTTTATGACTTTTGGGTCTGTTAAAATCTCGCCACTAATATTGTTGAGTAATAGGTGTGTGGCATCCGCATCAGTCAAATAGCGACTGCAATACACTAAGCCATTACCTGTACGGTTTTGTAATGGTATTTGCCACTGCCAGCCCGATTGGTGCGCGATTGACCGTGTATACGGGAGAATTTCATCTGAGCCCGTTGTTTGTAAAGCGACAGCGCTATCACACGGTAATAAGTGTGACCAGTCTTCAAAGCCTGTATGCAAGGCTTGCTCTATAAGTAAGCCTTTAAAGCCAGTGCAATCAATAAAAAAATCCCCCGAAACGGTGGTGCCATTTTTTAACGTGACACTTTCAATGAAGCCATTCGTTGCAGATTTGTTGATGTGCTCTATCTTTCCTTCTATGCGTTTTACGCTGTGTTGTTCAGCAAAATCTCGTAAAAATAAAGCATAGCGATTGGCATCCAAATGAAAGGCATAGTTGATTGGGTTTTGCTTGTTGAAGCCAAATTTTCCGTGTTTTGCAGCCTGCAATTCGTAACAATAGTCGCCAAAATCATCTTTAACACCTTGATTTTGAGCATGTAACCAAAAGTGATGGAATTCGCCAGCCCAGCACTCTTTGCCTGTCATGCCAAACGAGTGAATATAGTCACTGTTTGGTTTGTGCCAATTTTCAAAACTGATCCCGAGTTTAAAAGTCGCCTGTGTTTGTGTCATGAAGCGCTGTTCATCTATACCCAGTAACTTATGAAAGGTGCGAATAGGGGGGATTGTTGCCTCGCCGACACCGACAGTCCCAATTTCATCAGATTCAATTAAAGTGATGGTTATTTCATTGCCTAATAATTTAGCTAACGCAGCTGCGGCCATCCAACCGGCGGTACCGCCCCCAGCAATAACGACATGTTTGGTAAAGTGATTTGTCATTCTTAACCCTTACTTAGCTAATAGTTGTTGGAGTAATAAGCGGTTGCTAGGTAAATTTTTTAAGTAGTGCCCAATCCGCTCTCGATTTAGCTTACACAGTTGCTGCGCAAATTCTTGCTGTTTTGTGCTCATATGAGCGGGTAAACGGGTGTGAAAACCCATGCCATAAAGCACATATTGATAACTAGCCGAAGGGAATACTTCTTCATTTTCAATTAAGTCAAACCGACTTGGCGGTTGATAACACCATAATTCGAGTAATTTCTGTAACGCGGTTGGAATTGTATTCGTTTGGCGGTTATCGAGCCAGTATGGGCTATCATTGCGTTTGCTAAGCACATAATGGAGTTTTAAGAACTCGATGACTTTTTGCCAGCGGTAGTTAAAGCGCTCATTAAAACGTGCGCTTAATAAAGTCATATGTTGGCGGTTTGACGGCATTTGCTCGCTTAGCATACTAATACTTAGCTCCACCATCGCTAAAGCTGACGCTTCCAAGGGCTCAATAAAGCCTTGTGACATACCAACAGCGACACAGTTTTTATGCCAAAACTCTTTTCTGTATCCTGGTGTAAAGCGCAGGGTCCGAGTATCAAGTTGCTCCGCTAGTTTGGAGCCAATAGATTGCTCTGCATAGTGTTTTAAGGTCTTTATTGCCGTTGCTTCGTCACAATATTTATCACTGAATGTGTATCCTATGCCGCGTCGAGTAGGTAATCCAATATCCCATATCCAGCCTGCTTGTTGCGCAGTGGATAACGTTGCTGACGCGATATTATCGTGTGGATCTTGATAGGGAAGGTGGGTCGTGACGGCGCAATTATTGAATAAAATGTGATTCTGATTTAAGTACTCTATTTGGTAGTGCTTTGCAATTAATAAGCCTGCACTACCTGAGCAATCAATAAATAAATCCCCAGAAATAGCTGCGTTACTGAGCGTATTTACGCTTTGAATATAGCCATGACTATCATTATTTGCATTCAGTACATCATCAACAATGTGTTTTACATTAAGCTTGTTAACACAATGATGCGCTAAAAAGTGAGCAAACTTATGTGCATCAAGGTGGTATCCATAATTTGTAACAGCTGCATAATCAGGTGTTTGGGCTTGCTTTGGGGCGAGAGCGGCCTGACAAACAAAGCTTTGCATGTTTACAGTGTCAGCGTATTTATGCGCAGGGGATAGGTATTGCCATGCCGCATGAATATCACATTCGGTATAGCCTTGAGGCACCATAAAAGGGTGATAGTAATTATCGCCTTCTAATTCTGTCTGCCAGTTAATAAATTTAGAACCTTGTTTAAACGAGGCGTCACAATGACGTAAAAAGTCAGTTTCTTTAATACCGATGCGTTGCAGTGTGTTTCGCATCGACGGCCATGTGCCTTCTCCAACCCCAGAGATCCCAATATTAACTGACTCGATTAACGTTATGTTTTTATCAGGGTGTTCGCTTGCCAGTAATCCCTCTGTTAACCAACCTGCGGCGCCACCACCCACGATGACTATGTTATTTATGTGTGTATTCATAGCATTACTTTAAATAATAAAAGCCGCTCCAAACAAGGAACGGCTTGCGGGCATAAAAAGGGTTCAGCTAAATATGCCTCTGACAACAAAGCTAATTCTCATTACCATGAGCAATAATTAACCAGCGGTCCACACTGAAACACGTACGGTGTTTGTGCATCAAGAGACTGGCTAAAAATGCATCACGATAAGAGATAGTATCTAGAAGTTATAGCGCATACCGACATTATAACGCGCGCCATTTTGTTCTAAATTCCATAACTGTGCTTTGTAGCGACCATGCTGGCGGCTATTTTGTTCTGTGATGTTAATCCCTTCTATAAAGAAAGACATTTTTTCACTGTAGTTATATGCCACATTAAAATCGACTTGATAATATTCTTCTGTGAATGCTGGTTCGTTAACATATCGTGCAGCACTGTTTAAGAACTTATCTCGCCAGTTATAGGCAATACGCGCTTGGAATTTATCATTTTCGTACATGGCTATGATATTTGCTGTATCACTTAAACCGACTAATGCAAATTGTGTTGTTGTGGGATCTGCTGCAACGTTAAAATCAATATCGCCATTTACAATGGTGTAGTTGGCTTGAACACCAAACCCAGAGTCACCGAAGAAGTGCTGAATCGCTAATTCATACCCGTCTATTTTGGCGTCTTTATTGTTGGTTGGCACTTGAGCTGTAAATTCCATTAACGGATCGTCACCATTAGGCAATATATCATATGCGGCTTCGAATTCTTCGTAGCTCATTGAGTCAAATTCAACCCCATTTTCCATTGCAGCCACCATTTGGAATAGGTTTGAATCTGTTATTGCAAGTCCTCTGGCTTGTAATTCAGCAATGGCCGCTTGTGCACGAGGGCCAGCTGAGACATCACGTAAGTCATAGTAGTTTTGTGTCATGGGTGTTAAACCAATAAAGTTGTCGACTTTTTTATTGTAATAACCAACAGATACATAACTAACATCACTGTAATACCATTCAACAGACACATCAAAATTGTCAGACTCAAGCGGGACTAACCCCGGGTTACCTGTTGATGCTGGTGCATTCGTTGTTCCCGGAATAAGTTTTGGACCTGTAGGTACGCCGACAGTCGCTGCAGAACTTAAATTATCATAAGTAGGGCGGGCGATCGTGGTGCTGTATGATGCTCTCACTTTTACATCATCAACCACGTTTATATCGAAATCGATACTCGGTAAAAAATGGTTGTAGTCAGAACTGAGAGAGTAATCTTGTTTATCTGTACCATAACGCACATTGAAGTCATTATTGCCTTCCCATGCAACAGCATTAGGTAAATCAATATTAGCAGTTGATGTGACATCTGTGGTTTCGTAACGCGCACCCACTAATAGGTTGAATGGCATATCACCTATTTCACCTTGATGTTTATATTGTACAAAGGCTGCTTTAATTTCTTCTTTTATTGTTCGGTTGGTCGCGAATGCACCGTCAGCAGCAAAGTTAAAACCGTACTGTTGTGCAGCCCAATAACCAATTTCAGATGCACTGCCAGTAAACCCTTGATCAAATGATCCTGAGGTATCGTAGTCATCAAATTCATTTAAAAAATTAGTCGGGTTTAAATAACCATCAGGAAGTTCCCCTGGGTTTTCGATACCCCAGTTACCCATTGTGTTTCGAGTAAGAGATTGTAATGAATGACTTTCCATTGAACGAGACTCAATGCCGAAGTCAATCACGCCCGTTTCTATTTCATATTTACCGAGTAATCGGAATTCATCGACCGTTGATTCTTGACGAGCAAAGTTACTATCAAGAATAGAAGTACCTACATCGCTTTGTTCCAAAGCACCACTGCAGTTTAGGTTAGTGCGCGAGCAATCATCAAAATTGATAACCATCGAAGGAAGATCGCGGCTAAAGTCAACTTGCTGGCCTGCAACTATATTGGCACCTAATCCCGCATTTACCCAGCTGCCGTAGGGGGCATCGGGTTCACTTGTTGCTTTTGAGCTATGTGCGTCAAAAACAAAGCTGAGTTGATCATTAAAAAAGTACTCAAGGTTTAGGCCGATAGAGTCATTTTTATTTACTTGATTTAACTCTTGTAGAGCCAAACCTATATCTCGAGTTGATAAATCACGACGCTCTTCTTGGTAATAAATAGGCGTTTTTACGGCATTATCGTCAAATATTAGGTGGGTTTTATAGTTATCCATCCATATTGACTGCTCTGCGCGTGCTTCATATAAGTCTTGTTGCGAATAGGTATAATCAAGTGTTGCTGTTAATGATTCGACGGGACTATATTGTAAAGTTAATTGAGCGTTCGTACGTGTTCTTTCGCGGTCCGCAATTGTATAGCGAAGATCAGATGGCATTGAATAATACTGGCCCATAGCAGGGGCGTTCTCAACAATAATGTCATCAGCTGCTTGTGGAATTGTTCCATCGTATGCTGTTGTTCGCCATTCGTTGACAAATGCACCCGTTGCAGAGCTATCACGTTTTTGCATACTCGCGGTGAGTGATGCGCCAAATTTGGCATCGGCATCAGTCCAACTAAAAATACCTGATATCTCTGGAGTGATATCATCAGCAACACGATTTGTTGTATCGTGCATTGCTTTTACACCCACGTTTGCAATTAAACCAGGGTTATCTAATGGGCGAGTTGTATTAATGTTGATTGCTGCACCAATTCCACCTGAAGCAATGCTTGCTTTACCTGTTTTATAAACTTCGACTGATTTAACACTTTCAGAGGCTAAGTTTGCAAAGTCATAAGCTCTTGAGTTAGGTGTTCCTCCTCCCGCTGGTAAGGAAGCTGCTGGCATAGTACGGCCATTGAGGGTAACCATATTATAATCAGGACCAAAACCACGCACAGTAACCTTCGAGCCTTCACCATTACTTCTATCAATTGATACACCCGTAATGCGTTGTAATGATTCTGCTAGATTCGTGTCTGGGAATTTACCAATATCTTCAGACGATATTGCATCCACAACACCGGAAGAGTAGCGTTTTAGTTGCGTTGATTCTTTTATACTACCTTTAAAACCAGTAACTTGAATAACTTCAATGTCGCTGTTGTGTTCAGTTTGTTCTGCGAAGGCCGGTAAACAGGTACTTGCACCTAAGAGCAAAGATAAGCTAGTTGCTAACTTTGTTCTTTTAAAGTTATGGCTTGACATTAGGTTTCCCTCGTTCTTTATCATTGTTATTCACGCAGCAAGTGCATGCTATTGTTGTCTAAATATGCCTTTTCATAAATATGGAAGCGCTACCATAAATAACGAAAAAGAAAACGCTTCTGAAAGCGCTTCCAGAAAAGGGTAGTGCTAATTTTCGTTTACGTCAACAGTTGATTTAAAAAATTGATTAAAAAATAACACAAGCCATTTACCGTTATTTATTAATTCGTTTTCATTATTACCGTTTACTTCATGTAGTAATTAAATAATAAATAAGTGCGGTAACTAACAGAGTCATTGCGATTTTTAATTATTCTACGACACGCTTAAAGCTTGCAGTATCTGGCGTGGGCTAGGAGCAGTGAGCGTGATATAACCAACAGTGCTAGGGGAGATATAATTAAGAGTGGGTGTGCTTTAAGCCACTGGGCTAATTATTTTTATGTAAAAATTTTGGAGAGAATTAATTGGTACGACCGAGTGGATTCGAACCACCGACCCCTACCATGTCAAGGTAGTGCTCTAACCAACTGAGCTACGGTCGTACAATAAAGAAATATCCAATAAATCGTGGTACAACCGAGTGGATTCGAACCACCGACCCCTACCATGTCAAGGTAGTGCTCTAACCAACTGAGCTACGGTTGTATTTTGATTTTAGCGGTTGTTTAATTGGCTAAACAACGGTGGCTAATATATAGCGACTGGTTTCTTGAATCAAGCTGCTTTAGCTATTTTTGTGTTAAGTGCTGTTTTTTTATTCATAATGGACTAATTTCACACTGCTTATAAAAGTTTTGCCACCAAGTAACGTGTTGTTTTGCTGAAAATTTAAGCTGTGTAAGAATGTTGCCTTCATGGCTGCTATCAACATAATGACCTAACGTTGGGTCTTGCCATATTTTTTCGTATAAAGGTAGCAGTGACTCGAGTTTACCCGTTAAGAATGATTGATAGGGTTGTAACTGCTCTAAATAAAACTTTTTAAAAATATTACTGAGCTTTTGTGCTTTCTGTTTATTTTTGTTAACAGGGCAGAGTGCGTCTATTTCATATTGCTGCAATAACGTTGTGAGTTGCTCATTATAATGAATTTGTGTTCTTACGGCAGACACTAATAAGGTGTTGTATTTAAACTTATTTAATACTTCTAACGCGTTTATAAGCGACGCTGTATCAATTTCACTAATGTCACCGGTTTTAATTTGTTCGTTTAACATCGCGAACATGCTCATAGCGTGCTCGGTTTCTGTGAAGCCTGCCGTGTGTTCATCTAAGTTAGATGACGTAAGTTGCCAAATAACTTTGAATTCTCTTTCGTTAGTTATCATTGCTTCAAAATACTGCGGGAGCGTTTGTTGTTTTTGCTCAGAAGCTTGGGCAATTTTTGTATACAGCGGATTGTCAGGCGATAGGGTATCTAAGCACTTTTCAGCGGCTTGAATAAATTCAATTTGATAGCTAAGCACACCCGCAGCAGTGGCTGTTTTACCTAATTGATTATTATGCTCTGCAATTAACGTTGCGAGTTCACATTGACGTAACTGCGCAAGTTCTAACATGCCAATGGTGTGAGCGCTGCCTGAAACGATATCAAAATGAACGGGCTCAATGCGCGCGGGTTTAGTGAGTTCAAATTCTTTAAATGCAAGAACATTATTGAGCCTTTCGGCATATGTTTTGTTTATATCACTGGCTGAGGGTGAGCAACCAAATAGTACAAGGCTCACAGCACACACTGTGAGCTTAAATAAAGACTTAGTTTTGCTGAAAAGGTGCATAGTTAAATCGCCTATGAACTGTGTACATCAACATGATGGCCGCAGCACTGAGGCCAACGATAATACCTATCCAAAACCCATGAGGCCCCATCGCTGGCACAATTAAATCTGTACGAGCAAGTACGAATCCAAGTGCAAAACCGATCAACCAATACGACACGAAGGTAATATAACCAATTGGGGCGGTATACTTTAAACCACGTAAAATTCCATTGGCAGAAACTTGTAATGCATCAGGTAATTGGTAAATACAGGCAAGTACCATGATTGATGAGGCAAGCGCTAAAACCTCAGGATTATCTGAGTACAGTTGGCTAATAATATCTCGCGCAAAGAAAGTCACACTCGCCAATAAAAAGGCAATAATAGCGGCTAAAATATAGCTTGTACTCACCGCACTTCTTAATTGTTTGAAATGCTGTTGTCCAAACAAATTACCAATACGAATACTAATAGCTATAGATAAACTCAACGGCATCATGAAAAGTAAAGTGGTTACACTCGCCGCTATTTGATGGCCTGCGACAGCAACAGCACCTAAATGTGCAATAAACAGCGGAATACAAGCAAACAGTGTCACTTCGAAAAATGTGGCCAGTGAAATAGGAATGCCGACTTTAGTGATTGCCCACATAGTGGCAGGCTGTGGTAACGAGAAATTCGCTAATAACGCCTTCGCATTAATTTTTTTATCAAAATGGCAGTATATCATTTGTGTGATAGCCATCGCCGTAAAGACTAACGCGGTTGCAATACCACAGCCTGCACCGCCATACGCATTAAAACCTAAATGACCGTGTATAAACACGTAGTTAGCAGGAATATTAACGGCTAAGCCAATTAAGCTTATGTAAAAAGCAGGTTTGGTCATGCCCATACCCTCAGTGATATTGCGATAAACACTAAAGAGTAAAAAGCCAAAAATGCCCCATTTTACAAAATGTATATACTGTTCAGCGAGCGTTGTAATCGCCGCTGTTGTATTTAAATGAGAGAGAATACTGTCAGCTAAAGTAGCAAGCCCTAAGCCAATGACACTAAGCACCAGCGCTAAATATAGGCCTTGTTGAAAATAATGGCTTATGCCGTGTTTGTCATTTGAGCCCGAAAACTGCGCAATAATTCCCGTCAGTGCAAGCAGGATACCTTGAAGCGCTAACATTAAGGGGTTCCAAATACCTGTTGCGATTGATAAAGCAGCCAGATCTGTTGCACTCACTTGTCCTGCCATTACGGTATCAACAACCGTCATTAATATCAGGGTCACTTGCGCCAAAAATACAGGGATGGCTAAAGAAATTAACCGTTTGGCTTCCCAACTACAAAAAGACATAAAATACACAACTAAAAAAACAGGTTGTCATTGTAATCTATTCAAAGATCAATAAAAATCGCAGATATGTATTTTGCGAATAAAAGAAGACGCCAAGATGTTTACTGGAATTATACAAACTCAAGCCATTGTCGAACACACAAAGCTCGAGGGTGGGGTACTAAGGTTAACCTTAAAAGTCGCTAATGAGTATGCGCAAAAACTGACTATGGGTGCCAGCATTGCAATTAATGGCTGTTGTTTGACTGTTGTCGAATTTAAAGCACTTCAGGACAGTGATTTTACACTTATTTATTTTGATGTGATTGATGAGACATTAAAGTTGACTAACCTTGGTCAATTGCAAAACGGACATTGGGCCAACTTTGAGCGCTCCGTAACGGTAGGCACTGAGCTTGGGGGGCATATTGTATCGGGCCATATTCACTGTATGGCAAACATAACGTCTATTATACATGAACAAAATAACTGCAAAATGCATCTTGCAATCGATCCAAAGTGGCAAAAATATGTATTGTACAAAGGGTTTGTCAGCGTAAATGGTGCAAGTTTAACTGTGGGTGAGGTTGATGAGCGTGGTTTTTGGTTACACCTCATACCTGAAACTCTCGCGATTACTAATTTAGATAAACAACGCGAAGGCAATCTACTCAATATTGAGGTTGACCAACAAACTTACACAATTATAAACACGGTTGAAAACTATTTGGCACGACAAGCAAATTAAAAAATTTGCTCGTCGTCACTGTCAACATGTAATTCTAATTTGTTGTGTGCGTAGTCAATGTGCATGTTTAAATGAATAGGGTTACAGCATGCGCTACATTCTTCGTAATAATCTTGGTCGCCTTCGCTGGCATCTAATGCCACGAATATATGATGTCCACAATGAGGGCAGGATATACGTTGAGAAAAGTTATCTTTCATCAGCTTTTACCTTAATCAGGCATGCCTGAATTCGTTAAATTGCAATCTTATAAAATCGTAATTGAATAGTGATGAACGCAAATTTAATAAGATTGATATAACTTACACACTAACCGCTAAACAAGCGGCTAGCACCTGTATATAAACGTGTTCTATCTACACTATAGTCCTGTTCTTGCGTTTATGACATTCGTTTTACAGCAATTTAAAGTTTATTTAAGCAGCAAATCAATTTGTTGTTTAGCTTCAGTCAGATAGTGTCCGGCAAAAATATTAGCGTGATTTAAAATAGGGTATAGCTGATAGATCAATTTACGCTGTTCATAGCCATTTTGCAGGGGGTATTGTTGATTGTATGCAGTATAAAAAGCATCAGGAAGCGGTGCAAAAAGTTCGCTCATAGCGATATCGCATTCCCGGTCACCATAATAGCAAGCAGGGTCATACAGACTAGGAACCGCTTGTATAAAGCCCATATTTCGTCGCCAAAAGTCACCATGCAGTAATGACGGTTCGACATTATGGCCGTGCAAGGTGTCTTTAATAAAAGCGATAAACATATCTTGATCAACGAGTTCAATGCCTTTTTCTTGCAAGAGTTGAAGTTGCCAACCAATCCGTTCTTCTGCAAAAAAAACATCCCATTTTTTGTGCCATCGGTTTGGCTGGACTGTGGGGCCTAAAAAGTTGTCGTGATCAAAACCAAACATGGCTTGCGTATGCTTTTGATGAAGTGTGGCTAAATGTTCGCCCATCGTATGCCAATTTGAGTGAGGAAGTTTGTCCAGTTCTAACCACTCTAAAACGATGAATGAAAATTCAATATTGCACCCTGTGGCAATGCAGTCGGGGATCATAAATAAGCTTTCTTGCGTTAAAAGCTTTAAATTAAAGGATTCGCACTCTAATCTTTCTAAATCACTTAAGTGAGCCACCTTGACAAAAAATCGGTGATTTTCATCGCGCAGTTCAAAGTATTTATCGCTGTTGGGCGATTGCAGTTGGCGTTTAAAGGTATGCTTAAAATCAAAGTGCATAGCTTGGCTTATCTGTTCATTCACTGAATTCCACATAATATCGCTCACCTTTTAACCATGTAGTTAAACTATGGCAAAAAGTCGGTGAATTAACAATCTCATAGCGTTAATATTATTAAATATTTTGCTGTGTGCGTGAGGATTTAAATGAATAAAAGTCTTGTTACTAATTTAGTGGCTTTGGCCTTCGTGTTAGTTGGATTTTTGTTTGATCAGGCAATTGTATTATCTGTGGGATTATTTGCTTTGTCTGGCGCTGTAACAAACTGGTTAGCGATACATATGCTGTTTGAAAAAGTGCCTTTCTTGTATGGCTCAGGTGTCATTACGCTAAAGTTTGAGTCGTTTAAAGCATCCATCAGACAGTTAGTCATGACGGAATTTTTCGCGGCAGAGAAAATAGATCAAGTGATGGCTCTTGCGAAACCTCAAATAGAATTAGAGCCTGTTATTGCTGAAGTAAACCTAAGCCCAGCCTATGACTCATTAATCGAAGTTATTGAGCAATCGCAATTTGGCAGTATGTTAGGAATGTTTGGTGGACGTGATGCCTTAGAGCCAATGCGTGAGCCGTTCATAAATAAAATGAAACAGGCCGTCATTGATATTTCTCACAGTGACGAATTTAAAACAATACTCGATGAAAAGCTGTTTGCAAACTCGCACATTGGTGGCTCGTTACATAACACGGTAGAAAGGTTAGTGGATGAGCGTTTAAACGAACTAACTCCCGTTATGGTAAAAGATATCATTCAAACAATGATTAAAGAACATTTAGGCTGGCTGGTTATTTGGGGTGGCGTGTTTGGTGGTGTATTTGGCTTAATTGCTGCGCTTTTATAAAAAGTGTGTAGCAGACCTATACAAGGTCTGCTACATCAAATCTGTCATTATTTAGAACCCGAAATTACGTAGACGGTGTTATCACTGACTTTAGCGATATCTTGAATACTTGTTTTTGTTTGTTGCTCTAAATTTAAGTAGCTTGCTGATTTATTAAAGCCATAGGTGCTGGCAAACTGTGCCGTAGACATATCATTGCACTGTAACTTGTCTGAGATGACGCGTTTGTTTAAGCGTAAATCACGCATTGTTTGAGCAAGGTTTATGGGTTTATTTGACACAATAGCCATACATGCTTGTGTCCCTGCAGAATTATCTGCAGCTACAAACTGTGCGGCGTTTGCATCTGTTGCTGCCATTGAAGAACCGACAATAAGTGCTGTACCAAATGCTAATGTTAATGTATTCATCTTTCTCTCCAGTTGTTTGTCCATGTGACATGAAAGTCGTGCAACCTCGCGTGGGATACTTCACAATTCCTATTTGCTATGCACCATTAAAGTATTACCCTAAATTCGATTGATTGCTGTTAATGAAAACGGACAAGATGTAAGCAAGTATGTAGATGTGTACCCCAATATATAACCGTTTGATTAGACATATTTTAAAGTATGAATTTTGACACAAATAACGAGAAAATAATTTCATTTTAGAGCAAACTGAGCAGGTTTAGAGAGCGTATTTTCTATTTGTTTTACGGTATTGCTACATTTACGTTTTAACTCTAATTTAAATGTTCACTATTAGACACTGAATAAAGTGTAAGGAGTTTAAGTGACCACAAAATTATCAGGCTATTATCAACAAGCCTATGCCTCACATTCTAAGCATTTTAATCAATGCTTTTATTGTGGTTGTGAGGCAACTGAGCGCGATTATTGCCCCCCTCTTCATATGATGCAAAGTATTATTGATTTAGGTGAAGACGCTGAATTTATTTCAATACCAGCGTGTTATGAATGTTTTGCGCTACTTCATAATGAGCGAGTGCTAACGATTGATGGCCGATTCACCAAAGTAAAAAAGAAAATAGCCAATAAATATGCCAAAGCGCTGCGAGTATTTCACATGTGGCACGAAAATGAGCTTGATGATATGAGTGATGAATTTGTTCATAGTATTAAAGCGGGAATGAAATTAGGCGAAGAAGCTGCACAGCGGCTTGATTTTCAGGGGTACAGTTATGCGACTGAAGATGCCCGCGTTACTATTCGCGAAAAACGCACTGAATTTGATGTGCAAGGTATAATCTTTTACGACTTTAAAGAGGCGCTAAATTACTGTATCAACGAGCTTAGCGTCGATAAAAGTGACTTTTATAAATTAGTCGTTGAAGATTATAACGGCGATTTTAATCGTGCCTTGAGTCAATATCGCCACCGTCATGAAAAAGTAACGGCAGCCACTGATGCCAATACTTTAATCAAAAGCTTTGCTAAACAACATAAACAAAACTCTGATTTCGTAACCCGTACCGTGACGCATTTTATTAATAAAGATCCTAGCCTCACGACCGAAGGTGCATTAGAGAAGCTCTATACGAATTACATTAAAAAATAAGTAACGGAAGAAATAACGTAATTCGTCTTACTTAAACGTCACTTACCTCGTTTGTTAGCATTGCTATTAACATTTGATTAAAGTTATATAATAAAAAAAAGGAGAAACAACAAAATGCATAAATTTGCACCATCCTTGATGGTTATTTCACTTGGTATCGCGCTTGCGGGTTGCCAAGATAATGGCCCACAAGATCCAAAAGTAACGATTGATAAAAACCCATACCCAAGTACTTATAAGCCACTGGCATCAACAAGTACTCTTATTACCAATGCAACGGTACTAACAGGCACCGGTGAGCGTTTAGACGAGGCTGATGTTTATTTTGTTGATGGTAAAGTACAACAAGTAGGCAAGGACTTATCTGTACAAGCAGATAACACCATTGATGCACAAGGCAAATGGGTCACGCCCGGTATCATCGATGTGCATTCGCATTTAGGCGCATACCCAACACCGTCTGTGGCATCGCATCAAGATGGTAACGAAATGACAAGCCCAGTGACTGCTGAAGTATGGGTTGAACACTCTATTTGGCCGCAAGACCCTGGTTTTAACCGTGCTCGTGAAGGCGGCATTACGTCATTACAAATTTTACCAGGCTCAGCAAATTTAATTGGTGGCCGTGGTGTTACTTTAAAAAATGTTCCTTCACATACAATGCAAGGTATGAAATTCCCTGATGCACCCTATGGTTTAAAAATGGCTTGTGGGGAAAATCCAAAACGTGTTTATGGAAGTAAAGGGGTATTACCTTCAACACGTATGGGTAATATGGCGGGCTACAGAACAGCATGGATTGATGCAACGGAATATAAGCGTCAGTGGGAAAAATATGACAGCGATTACGCGGCAGGTAAAAATCCTGAAATTCCTCACCGTGATATTAAGCTAGACACGCTAGCGGGTGTCCTTGATGGCGATATTCTTATTCATAACCATTGCTATAAAGCAGAAGAAATGGCGATGATGATCGACCTAGGCAAAGAATTTGGTTATCACTCAGGCACTTTCCACCACGGTATTGAAGCGTACAAGATTGCCGATTTACTCGCTGAAAACGGCAACTGTGCAGCACTGTGGCCAGATTGGTGGGGCTTTAAAATGGAAGCCTATGACATGGTTCAAGAAAACGTGGCTATTGTCGATGCGGTTAAAAACTCATGCGCGATTGTTCACTCAGATTCTGATACAACTATTCAACGCTTAAACCAAGAAGCAGGTAAAGTGATGTACCGTGCAAACGATGTTGGTTTTAATATTTCAGAACAACACGCTATTAAGTGGATCACAGCAAATGCTGCTAAATCACTGGGTATCGATGATAAAACAGGCTCACTTGAATCGGGTAAACAAGCCGATGTTGTTATCTGGAATCAAAACCCTTTTAGTGTGTACGCAAAAGCTGAGCAAGTATTTATTGATGGTGCCAAGGTATACGATCGTCATGATGAAAAATATCAAGCACAAAGCGATTTCATGCTTGGTCAACAGTAGGAGTAACATTGATGACAAAATTAACTAAAACATTTTCGCTCTCTTTAGTTGCTGCTGGTTTATTTTCGTCGGTAGCGAGCGCACAATCGATTGCAATTATTAATGCAACCATTCACACATCAACAGAACAAGGTGTATTAGAAGGTGCTAGTGTCGTTATTGACGAGGGAAAAATTGTTGCAATTAATCCAGAATCAATAAATGCAGACACCACTGTTGATGCTCAAGGTCAAATCGTGACCGCAGGTTTTATCGGTACGATGAACCAACTTGGCTTAGTTGAAGTAGGGGCTGTTGCGGGTTCTCGTGACGGCGGTGATGATAAAGCGAGTATTGATTTCGATCCTAGTCTTGCTTTTAACCCACGCAGTAGCTTAATTCCTTATGCTCGAAAAGGCGGGATTACTCAAGACGTAATCGTGCCAAATGGTGGTGAAAGTATTTTTGCAGGTCTTGCCTCTGTTGTTGATTTATCGGGTTCTTTCGATAGTGTAAATCAAAAACAAGTTGCCCTTGTGGTTCATTTAGGTGAAAAGAGTAAAGGCTCACGTGCAATGTCGATGAAAACACTGATCGACAAGCTTGAAGGGCACAAGTCAGCTAAAAAAGATGATAAAAAAGAACCCACCACAGAGCAAAAGATCCTTGATAAAGTACTCTCAGGTGAAATGCCACTGATTGCCAGTGTACAACGCGCGTCAGATATCTATGAATTAGTGAAATTAAAAGACACGTTTGGAATTAATTTAGTAATTCATGGTGGTGATGATGCCGTTGTTGTTGCAGATACTTTAGCAAAAGCTAATGTGCCGGTGATTATCAGTTCTATGGCAAATTTACCGGGTAGCTTTGATTCAATGCATGCTAACTTAGCCAATGCAGGCAAACTCGAAAAAGCCGGTGTTAAAGTGATTATTGGTGTTGCAGGGGATTCGAGTCACAATGTTTACCAGTTACGTTTTGATGCGGGCAACGCTGTGTCGTATGGTATGACACAACAAGGTGCATTGAATGCGGTGACCAGTAATATTGCGGATGTTTTTGGCTTGAACTCAGGAGCAATAGCAACAGGCAAACGTGCGAACTTAGTAATGTGGTCTAATGATCCATTTGAATTGAAATCACACGTAAGCAAAATGTGGATCAATGGTGAAGAGGTATCAACTGAAGCGCGTCAAGATAAATTGCGCGAACGTTACACAACCGAATCAGCGATGCCAAGAGCGTACACAAAGTAATTTGAATAAGAAAGGCCGCCTCTGCGGCCTTTTATACCAATTAGCTTAATTAACTGGTCTTTTTTTCACGCAATAAAACCCCGTTTATACCAAGGCAAAAATGTCGTTAGCTAGTTGTTCTCGGCAATTGCTCCTGCATTGCTCTATCTCCTGCATCCATGCTGTCGTAAATTAGACATTTTTAACGCAGGTAGCGACAGGTTTAATCACTCAAAATAATTAAGTCGTATTGCGGATTGGTATTATCGCATTCATAAAAAAAGCGCTCAATGAGCGCTTTTTTAACAGATTTCAATAACAATTAAACTAATTTAGCTAAAATGTCATTGAATGTTGTGCTTGGACGCATTGCTTTAAATGCCGCATCGTCATTTGGTTGGTAATAACCACCTACATCCATTGCTGAACCTTGTGCATCGTTCAACTCAGTAACGATTTGCTCTTTTTGTGATTCAAGGTCAGAAGCGATTTGCGTGAACTGTGCTTTTAACTCAGCGTCATCGTTTTGAGCAGCAAGTTCTTGTGCCCAGAATAATGCTAAGAAGAAGTGAGAACCACGGTTATCAATCTCTTTCACTTTACGTGAAGGTGATTTGTTTTCAGCAAGGAAAGTACCTGTTGCTTTATCTAGCGTATCAGCAAGTACTTGTGCTTTCTTATTACCAGTATTAACGCTTAAGTGCTCTAAAGAAGCCGCAAGTGCTAAAAACTCACCCAGAGAATCCCAACGTAAGTGGTTTTCTTTTTCGAATTGCTGTACATGCTTAGGAGCAGAACCACCCGCACCCGTTTCGAATAAACCACCACCGTTCATAAGTGGTACGATTGACAGCATTTTAGCGCTTGTACCTAGCTCAAGAATAGGGAATAAGTCAGTTAGGTAATCACGCAGTACGTTACCTGTTACAGAAATCGTATCTTTACCTTCTTTAATACGCTCAAGTGAGAACTTAGTCGCTTCAAGGGGTGCTAAAATACGGATATCTAAACCATCAGTATCGTGATGTGGTAAATACGCATTTACTTTTTTGATTAGCTCGGCATCGTGCGCACGATTTTCATCTAACCAGAATACAGCAGGTGTATTTGTTGCGCGAGCACGATTAACAGCAAGTTTAACCCAATCTTGAATTGGTGCATCTTTTACCTGACACATACGCCAGATGTCACCTTGCTCAACAGCGTGCTCAAGTAATGTTGTGCCGTTTGTATCTACCACGCGAACAGTACCTGCTGCTGATACTTCAAACGTTTTATCGTGTGAGCCGTATTCTTCCGCTTTTTGTGCCATAAGGCCTACGTTAGGTACGCTACCCATGGTTGTAGGATCGAATGCACCATTTTCTTTACAGAAATCAATAGTTGCTTGGTAAACACCAGAATAACAACGGTCTGGAATGACAAAACTTGTGTCTTGTAATTTACCTTCGCTGTTCCACATTTGACCGCTTGAACGGATTGCAGCAGGCATTGATGCATCAATGATCACATCGCTTGGTACGTGAAGATTAGTAATACCACGGTCTGAGTCAACCATCGCGATAGCAGGGTTGTTGTCATAAACAGCTTGGATATCGGCTTCGATTTCAGCTTTTTTAGCAGCATCTAGTTTTTCGATTTTAGCAAATACGTCACCAAAACCGTTATTCACATCAACATCTAACTCTTTGAAAAGGTCAGCGTGTTTGGTAAATACATCTTTAAAGAATACTTTTACTGCATGACCAAAGATGATTGGGTCAGATACCTTCATCATCGTTGCTTTCATGTGTAGTGAGAACAATACACCTTTTTCTTTAGCAGTCTGAATTTCTTTCGCTAAGAAATCTTGTAATTTTGCAACGCTTAGACGAGATGCGTCAATCACTTCGCCTGCTAGAAGCGGTGTGCTTGCTTTAAGTACTGTAACGTCGCCATTTTCTGCAACGTGCTCAATACGCACATCAGTCGCTTCTGCAACAGTCACTGATTGCTCAGAACCAAAGAAATCACCTTCTTCCATACTTGCAACATACGACTCAGAATCTTTGCTCCAAGCACCCATTGAATGTGGGTTATTACGAGCATACTCTTTTACAGAGCTAGGTGCACGACGGTCAGAGTTACCTTCACGAAGTACAGGGTTTACAGCACTGCCTTTGATTTTGTCGTAAGTCGCTTTAATTTTTTGCTCTTCATCAGTTTTTGGCTCTGATGGGTAGTCAGGTAGTGCGTAACCTTTTTCTTGTAGCTCTTTGATTACAGCGCGTAGCTGTGGAACCGACGCACTGATATTAGGAAGCTTGATAATATTTGCTTCAGGCGTTTTAGCCATTTGGCCTAGTTCAGCAAGTGCATCATCAATACGTTGCTCTTCTGTAAGGTACTCAGGGAAGTTAGCAATTACACGACCTGCTAATGAAATGTCGCGAGTTTCAACTTCAACACCTGCCGCGTTAGTATACGCCTGGATGATTGGTAACAATGAATACGTTGCCAGTGCTGGCGCTTCATCTGTTTTAGTGTAGATAATTTTTGATGTCATCATCATTCCTAGATAGTTGGCGTAATGTTTGGCAGTTACTGCAAGCAGCCACCCTTAATTAGCCATATTCAACAATGCAATTATATTGCTATCAAATAATACCAACTCGCCATAACATTTGCTTTATTCGAGAATAAACCGCACCTAACAGCATTGCAGCGCTTATTTAGAATCACTAAATAACGACTTTTGCTGAGTTATCGGCAAGATTTTCCTCAATATCGCTCATTTAATTAACTGAATTGGTATCATAGCAATCAGTCTGTTAGCTGTTGCAACTTAATACGGGGTATCAAAATAACCACAGCTGACAGACTGTAAAATTCTTATAGCCTAAACAGGCATAAAATGAAATTAGCCATAAGCCTTAGGTCAAAATGACGAAAAAGCTAAATTTAAGCAACAAGAGTGTAACAAGCTTGGCTCTAAAGGGCTAATAACAATTAAACAATTGGGATGAAGAAAAGGAATTTCAAGGATAAATATGAGATATATTAGTGGGAAGAGAGTAAGCGAGGAACTTAACAAGGTCGCTCGCTTGATACTCGAATAGGTAATACCTAAGAAATTTCATCGTTAGGCGCAATATTCGTTGCGTGTAACCCTTTTGGACCTTGTTGCAATTCGAATGTTACATCTTGACCAGCTTTAAGTGTTTTATAACCGTCCATTACAATCGTTGAGTAATGAGCGAATATATCAGTCTCGCTACCGTCTTCTACGATGAAACCAAAACCTTTGGCATTGTTGAACCATTTGACTTTACCACAAGCCATACTTCTACATCCTTCTATAAGTTGACTAATTTAGTTATTCTAAACCGTGTAATTTGCTAGACTGACTAAGGTTTAATCAATCTATAATTGACTGTAGTTTATTTAGGCAGTCAGTCAAGTGTTTTGAACTATTTTTTAACAATTTATTTATTTTTTTATTCAAGTTTGCTTGAGTTCTAAAGACAAGACTATATTTAATTATGAGTGGTATGAAAGATTCTGGTGTTATTGAAACGGTTCGCGATAGTGAAAAGCAAAAACTGCAACCACCGCGAAAATATAAGGTCATTTTAAATAATGATGATTACACGCCAATGGACTTTGTGATAGAAGTACTAATGACGTTTTTTAATATGGATAGCGATAGAGCAACAGATGTGATGCTTCAAGTTCATCATAATGGCAAAGCAATATGCGGCATTTATAGCGCCGATGTTGCTTACACCAAAGTTGAGCAAGTTAATCGTTACGCACGAGACAACGAGCATCCACTGCTATGTAGTTGTGAGCAGGAATAAATACCAAGGTAGGGTGAACATTTAGCCCATCACAACGGTATATAAATATTATCTCAGTAAGGGGTTGCCAATGCTAAACAAAGACTTAGAACTAACCTTGAATGCGGCGTTTCGCGAAGCAAGAACGCGCCGACATGAATTTATGACCGTCGAGCATCTTTTACTCGCGCTGCTCGATAACCCTTCTGCTGGAGAAGCGCTTAACGCCTGTGGTGTAGATATGAGCGCGTTAAAAGTTGAGTTATCAGATTTTATCGACGAAACAACGCCGGTTATTCCTGACTTAGAAGAAGACAGAGAAACACAGCCTACATTGGGTTTTCAACGAGTGCTTCAACGCGCGGTGTTTCATGTGCAATCGTCAGGTAAAAATGAAGTAACAGGCGTAAATGTACTTGTGGCTATTTTCTCTGAACAAGAAAGCCAAGCTGTTTATTTACTTAAAAAAGCGGATGTAAATCGTTTAGACATCGTTAACTTCATTTCGCATGGTATTTCGAAAGCCGATGATGATATCGGTGGCGATGACCATGATGATATTCATGAAGAAGTACAAGAGGTGCAAGGCGAAGAGCCGACTAAACTTGAAAACTTTACAACAAACCTCAATCAGCAAGCGATTGAAGGAAATATCGATCCGCTTGTTGGCCGTGATAATGAAGTCGAGCGTACGGTACAAGTATTATGCCGTCGTAAGAAAAATAATCCATTGTTGGTTGGTGAAGCAGGGGTAGGTAAAACAGCCATTGCTGAAGGCCTTGCTTATCGTATTGTGAAAAACGAAGTGCCTGATGTAATAGCCGATGCGGTTGTTTATTCACTTGATATGGGGGCATTATTAGCCGGTACAAAATACCGCGGCGACTTTGAAAAACGTTTTAAATCGTTACTAAAAGAGCTGCAAGCTAAACCGCATTCAATTTTATTTATCGATGAGATACATACCATTATTGGTGCGGGTGCTGCGTCTGGTGGTGTAATGGATGCGTCTAACTTAATTAAGCCGTTACTTTCAAGTGGTAAATTACGTTGTATGGGCTCGACCACTTACAACGAGTATAAAAATATTTTTGAGAAAGACCGTGCTCTGGTACGTCGTTTCCAAAAAATTGATGTACTTGAGCCAAGTGTGGCTGATACAACGAAAATCCTCAATGGCTTAAAAGAGCGTTACGAAGAGCATCATGGTATTCGTTACACGCAAAAAGCCCTTAAGGCAGCTGCTGAGCTGAGCGCAAAATACATTAATGAGCGTCATTTACCTGACAAAGCGATTGATGTGATTGACGAAGCAGGTGCAAATCAGCGCCTACAACCGATATCAAAACGCAAAAAAACCATTGGTGTAGCTGATATCGAGTTAATTGTGTCAAAAATGGCGCGTATACCACAGCAAAGCGTTTCTTCAAGTGATAAAGAAACATTGAAGAACCTTGATCGTAACTTGAAGATGCTTGTATTTGGTCAAGATCAATCAATTGATGCATTAACATCGGCTATTCGTTTATCTCGCTCTGGACTCGCAAATGAAGATAAACCTGTGGGGTCGTTCTTATTTGCAGGCCCAACGGGTGTTGGTAAAACAGAGGTCACTAAGCAGTTAGCTAAGTGCATGGGGGTTGAGTTTATTCGCTTTGATATGTCTGAATACGTTGAACGTCACGCAGTAAGCCGTTTGATTGGTGCGCCTCCAGGCTATGTTGGCTTTGAGCAAGGTGGTTTATTAACCGAAGCCGTTATCAAAAACCCGCACGCGGTGGTGTTGCTTGATGAAATTGAAAAAGCGCATCCAGATATCTACAACATTTTATTACAAGTGATGGATCACGGCACCTTAACGGATAATAACGGCCGTAAAGCCGACTTTAGAAATGTGGTAGTGGTAATGACAACCAACGCCGGTGTACAAGAGACTGTGCGTAAATCGATAGGCTTTACAGAGCAAGATCATTCTCACGATGCCATGACTGAGATTAACAAGGTCTTTTCACCTGAATTTAGAAACCGCTTAGATAACATTATTTGGTTTAATCACCTTGAAAAAGACGTTATTTTGCAGGTTGTTGATAAATTCATTGTTGAGCTTCAAGCTCAGCTAGATAAGAAGTCTGTTAATCTTGAACTGACATCTAAAGCTCGTGAATGGTTGGCTGATAAAGGTTACGACAAAGCAATGGGCGCACGGCCAATGGCGCGTGTGATTCAAGACGAGCTTAAAAAGCCGTTGGCCAATGAAATTCTATTTGGAGAGTTGGCCGCGGGTGGTTCAGTAAAAGTGTCGGTTAAGGACAAGAAAATTCACTTTGAATATGAAACAAACCTCGAAACAGCGTAAGGTTTAAAAGGCAGAAAACAAAAAGCCCAGCTAATGCTGGGCTTTTTGTTTATTAAATGGAATTGAAACTAGGGTAGTTTGAACACCATTTAATAAACGCTTTTAGCTCTTTGTAATAAACACACCTGCCCATTCAAAGCAGCAAAAAGCTAAATCTCTCGTTATCGCACTAACTTAGCGAGCACGGAATACGATGCGACCTTTCGATAAATCGTAAGGAGTCATTTCTACGGTTACTTTGTCGCCAGTTAAGATGCGGATATAGTTTTTGCGCATTTTTCCAGAGATATGAGCCACAACTACGTGACCATTTTCTAGCTCAACTCGGAACATTGTATTTGGTAAAGTATCAAGGACCGTACCTTGCATTTCGATTACGTCTTCTTTCGCCATGTTTAGCGTAACACCTCTTTAATAGTTAAACGCTGCAGATTTTGCCGAAAATACAGCAATAAGTAAAGCTACAGGGCTCAAATTTGTAAATTAAATCGCCAACCAGTGATCGCCAAGATGCTTTTCTGCGGGCAAAAATTGGGTTTTGTATTTCATTTTGTCACATTCGTCGATTTGATAGCCCAAATAGACAAATTGTTTTGCTTGTTGTTTAGCAAACTTAATTTGCTGCATGATCATGATACTACCAATGCTGTACTTCTCATAATCGGGATCAAAAAATGTGTAAATTGCGGAAACTGCATTGTGCATGCAGTCGGTGACTGCTACAGCAACGAGCTTGTCACCTTCTCGCAGTTCAATAAATGTCACAGGCAACCATTGGCAAAATAAAAAGCTTTCATATTGGTTCTGATCAGGCGGAAACATAGAGCCATCTTGATGTCGTTGCGTAATGTACTTGCAATAAAGAGGGTAATATTCTGCGCGTTCATATTCACTGTAACTAACCGTAAAAAGTTTGTCTGCTTTGTTTAGTTTACGTTTTTGTGATTTAGAAGGCGTAAATTGTTGCGCTAAGACACGCACTGAATTACAGGCGTTACAAACAGGGCAGTGAGGACGATATATTTGGTCACCACTGCGCCTAAACCCTAATGCTAACAATTGTTCAAATTTATCAGGGCAATAGCAACTTGGGTCCAATATAACGAGGAGCTGCTCTTGGCGATCCGGTAAATAACTGCAATCAAATTGCTGGCTCAAACCAAGCCTAGCGGGTAAATGCTCAGTCATAAATATTTATCAACTCTTGTGGTTGCCACATGTCTGCTGTGGGAACATAGTTTTTTGCTAACTTAAGTCTAGTTAAAAATTCACTACGTGGGATAACTTTTGCACCTAAAGTTAGCAAATAAGGGTTCTCTAGCTGACAATCAATAAAATGAGCATCGTGTTTCTTTAGCCAGTTAACGAGTGCCCACATCGCCAGTTTTGAGCCGTTTGATACTTGGTGAAACATCGACTCTCCACAAAATACGCCATGTTGCATGATGCCATAGAGACCTGCGACTAACTCATTGTCATGCCAAATCTCGACACTGTGTGCAAGACCTTGTTGATGGGCTTGAATGTAAGCATCCATCATTTGCTCAGTGATCCACGTACCTTCTGCGTCTAAGCGTTGTTCACGGCAAGCTGAAATCACGTGAGAAAAAGCATGATTAATCGTGACGCGAAACGCAGAGCGCTTTAAATATTTTTTTAAGCTACGACTAACATGAAACTCGTCAAGTTCAATGATGCCTCGCAGGCTAGGTGACCACCACATAATCGGCTCATAATCACTAAACCAAGGGAATATACCGGATTGATAGGCGTTCTTTAAGCGCGCAACAGATAACCCACCGCCAATTGCTAAAAGGCCATCAGGCTCGTCAAGGGCATGCTCAGGGTTGGGGAAATCAACACCTGATTCAGGAAGTTGATAAATTTGCTTTGTCATTGCAGCAGATTCATTATTATTTTTGATAATTTTAGCAAAATTTTTGCCTAAAAAAAGGGGCTGTATAGCCCCTTGGTATTTTAAAAAGGTGTTTTAAATCGCTGGTTACAGATTGTCTAGGAAGCGCTCTGCATCAAGTGCTGCCATACAGCCTGTACCGGCTGATGTGATGGCTTGGCGATAAATATGGTCACATACATCACCCGCAGCAAAAACACCCGGTACGCTTGTTTGTGTTGCGTTACCGTTTAAGCCAGATTCAACCACTAAGTAGCCATCTTTCATTTCAAGCTGACCTGCAAACATATCCGTGTTTGGCTTATGACCAATCGCAATGAATACACCGGCAAGATCTAAATTCTCAGTCTCATCAGAATCCGTGGCTTTAATGCGAATACCGGTTACACCCATTTCATCACCTAATACTTCGTCTAGGGTACGGTTATAGTGTAAAACAACATTACCATTTTCAGCTTTTTCTTTAAGGCGGTCTGCTAAGATTTTTTCACTGCGGAAGCTATCACGGCGATGAACCACGTGAACTTCTGCTGCAATATTTGATAAATATAACGCTTCTTCAACAGCCGTATTACCACCGCCTACAACAGCAACCTTTTGGCCACGATAAAAGAAACCATCGCACGTTGCACAGGCTGAAACACCACGACCTTGGAAGTTTGTTTCAGACTCTAAGCCTAAGTATTTAGCTGATGCGCCTGTTGCGATAATAAGTGCATCACACGTATACGTACCAGAATCACCTGTTAGAGTGAAAGGACGCTTAGATACATCTACTTTGTTAATGTGGTCGAACACAATTTCAGTTTCAAAACGTTCAGCGTGTTCTTTCATACGTTCCATTAATGCTGGGCCTGTTAGGCCGTGAGCATCACCCGGCCAGTTTTCAACTTCAGTTGTCGTTGTTAATTGACCACCTTGTTGAATACCCGTGATAAGAACAGGGTTAAGGTTTGCACGTGCAGCATATACAGCAGCAGTGTAGCCAGCAGGGCCAGAACCTAAAATTAGTAATTTACAGTGTTTTGCGTCACTCATGGTTTTTCCTAAAAACGTTTTGATACGATGTCTATGCGCCCGATTCTAAGAAAAACAAGGCGGAAGTAAACAAAAGGGCGGATTATTTTTTTAAGTAAATCGCGAAGCTGTCAAATAATCCTTACTTAATAAAATTTAAATGCCTCTTTTTGCTTATAAAACGAGCTAATAGTGAAGTATTAGCGTAGCAAAGTGCGTTAATTCATGACCAAGCAATATTTTTTTGGTATGTTTTAGCTAATTTTGATATTAGCTTAGACTTTAGGCTAGATAAACGAACAGGCAATTATGGTATTTTGGCAGGAAAAGCCCGCATTTGGGCTGACTACAGAAGACGTCCAAGTCTTAACCAATGCGAGAGAGTATCGCACTGAACTATTGCGTCTAATTCGTTCGGCGACGAAAAGAATTTATATTACTGCTTTATATTTACAAGACGATGAAGCGGGTCAAGAGGTTTTAACAGCCTTACATGAGGCGTCTTTAGCGAATCCTGAGTTGGAAGTAAACGTGTTAGTAGACTTTCATCGTGCTCAACGGGGCTTAATTGGTGCTGCCAAGTCTGATGGCAATGCCAGCATGTATTGTGATTTCCAAGAAAAGTATCAGTCAAACGTTAAAGTGTATGGTGTACCCGTAAAAGCGAAAGAGCTTTTTGGGGTATTACATTTAAAAGGCTTCGTAATTGACGACACCTTACTTTACAGCGGTGCGAGCTTAAATAATGTTTATTTACAACAGGATGATCGTTATCGTCTTGACCGTTATTTTTTAGTTCACCAAGCAGGCTTGTGTAATTCGGTCATCGAATTTATTAACACACATTTATTGAGCTCTGCAGCTGTTCCACGCATTGATACGCGCCCGTTAACTCAATTCAATGATATCAAAGTTGCTCAAAAGCAATTAATGAGAGATCTAAAATCAGCAAGTTATGACAGTGCGGCTGAGGCAAGTGCAGGTGAGTTAGGGGTGCGTTTGTTTTTGGGTTTAGGTCGGCGTAGCAATAAGCTAAACCGCTTAATCAAATCATTATTTGATACAACAGAGCACGAACTCATTCTTTACACGCCGTATTTTAATTTCCCTGCACCGTTGATGCGCTCGTTACGTCGCCTTTTAAAACAAGGTAAAAACGTGACCATTGTGGTGGGAGATAAAACAGCAAACGACTTTTACTTACCGCCATCTGAGCCGTTTAGTAAAATTGGTGCGCTGCCATATTTATACGAAACCATTTTGTATAAATTTTTAAAATCGCAAAAGCGTCATATCGCCAATGGTAACCTTAACGTTTATCTGTGGAAACACGAGAGCAACTCATTCCATTTAAAAGGGATTTGCTCTGACAAGCGTTTGCATCTGTTAAGCGGGCATAATTTAAATCCGCGTGCATGGGGGCTTGATATTGAAAATGGTATTTTAATTGACGATCCGCAGCAGCATATACTAAAGCAAATAGAGCAAGAAAAGCAGGCGATATTAACTCATTGCCGACGCTTATCAGGCCCGCAAGATTTAGAAACGATGGATGACTACCCAGCGCCTGTAAAAAAATTACTGGGTCAGGCCAAACGTGTGAAAGTTGATTTTATAATCAAACGATTTATCTAACTATCAACCAGATAAACAGAGTCTTGTGTTTTTTGAGACGAAAAAAAAGCAGCGATATCGCTGCTTTTTTGTTTCACAATGCTAATTAAGCATTTTCAACTGCTGTACGTGGGTCAACATATTCCATGTTGAATGCTTCAGCTACTTCTTTGTAAGTAACTTGGCCTTTAATCACGTTTAAGCCTTTTAAGAAGTGTGCATCGTCAAGAAGCGCTTTCTTATAGCCTTTGTTAGCAAGGTTGATGATAAACGGTAATGTTGCGTTATTAAGTGCGAACGTAGAAGTACGTGGAACAGCACCTGGCATGTTTGCAACACAGTAGTGAACAACGTCATCAACAATGTAAGTAGGATCAGCGTGTGTCGTCGCTTTTGAAGTCGCGATACAACCACCTTGGTCGATTGCAACGTCAACGATTGCAGAACCAGGCTTCATTGCTTTAATGTGTTCAGCTGTCACTAATTTAGGCGCTGCAGCACCTGGGATTAGTACGCCACCGATCACAAGGTCAGCTTCTAGTACGTGTTTCTCTAGCGCATCAGCGGTTGAGTAAATCGCTTTCACTTTGTTACCAAACTGAGCGTCTAGTGCACGTAATACATCGATGTTACGGTCTAAAACAACCACATCTGCACCTAGGCCAACTGCCATTTGTGCTGCACTACGACCAACCATGCCGCCGCCGATAACAACAACTTTAGCTGGCTCAACACCTGGTACACCACCAAGTAACATACCACGGCCATGGTTCGACTTTTCTAGCGCTTGTGCACCAGCTTGGATTGACATACGACCAGCAACTTCACTCATCGGTGCTAGAAGTGGTAAACCGCCACGAGCGTCTGTTACTGTTTCGTAAGCGATACAGATTGCGCCACTTTTAACAAGGTCTTCAGTTTGTGGAAGATCGGGTGCTAGGTGAAGGTAAGTAAATAGAATTTGGTCTTCGCGTAACATTGTACGCTCAACCGCTTGTGGCTCTTTTACTTTTACGATCATTTCAGCTTTAGCAAAAACGTCAGCTGGGGTAGGTAAAATTTCAGCGCCTGCTGCAATATAATCTTCGTTAGTGAAGCCAATGCCCATACCTGCATCAGTTTCAACGAACACTTGGTGGCCATGGTTTACTAGTTCACGAACACTCGCAGGAACCATACCTACACGGTATTCATGGTTTTTAATTTCTTTTGGTACACCAATAATCATAGTTTTTCGCCTTAATAGAACGGGATAAAATTTTCGACTATTATATTCATGACATGGCAGTGTGTCTCACCTTTTTTAAGTTCATTTGCAGTGATATAATCTAAAAAATATATTTTAACAGTGTAAAACTCTGGTTTAGCGTATGCATCAATTACTTGACAGAATAGACCGAAAAATTTTAATGGAATTACAGCTTGATGGAAGGCTCTCTAACGTAGAGTTAGCAAGGCGTGTAGGCTTAAGTGCGACCCCGTGTTTAGAGCGTGTAAAGAAGCTAGAAAGAGAAGGCTACATACTCGGGTACAAAGCAGTTGTTGATCCTGCAAAATTGGGTCAGGGGTTGTCGGTGTACGTTGAGGTCACGATTACGAAAACCTCACCTGATGTATTTGAAGAATTTAATGCGGCGGTAAAAAAGCACGATGAAATAATTGAGTGTCACCTCGTTTCGGGAAATTTCGACTTTTTATTAAAGACCCGCGTTAATGACATGTCAGAATACCGTAACGTACTGGGTGATATCTTACTTAAGTTACCTAATGTAAGTGAGAGCCGTACCTACGTCGTGATGGAAGAAGTAAAAGGTGAACAAGGGGTGATTATTCGTCCTTATATTGCATAAACTGTTAAAATAAACAAAGAGTAACAAAAACTTGTTCATTATCAGTCCATCATGGTTAAGATAAAGTGCAACAAACGGCATTTCCTGCTAAGGTATTTCACTGCTAATCGATGAGTAAAGAATAATAAGGAATAGGGAGCTATGCGCCTAAATGGTGTTCAAAGACTGTTAGAAACTGGGCTAATTATCAGCACCTTTGCTGCAGTATTTATTTTATGTGCATTAATCAGTTTTGATCCTGCCGACCCATCATGGTCGCAAACCGGTGAATTTGTTAATGTAAAGAATATTACCGGCACAGCAGGTGCGTGGATAGCAGATATCTTATTGCTTACATTTGGCTGGCTTGCCTATTTGGTGCCGGCGGCTATTCAGTTATTTGGTTACTTATTATTTAAGCAGCCCCATCGCATATTCCAACTTGATTACACCACGCTGGCTTTAAGAATCATTGGTTTTGCTTTATTTATTACCTCTGCAACCGCGATTAGCAGCATCAATTTTGACGATATTTATAATTTTTCATCGGGCGGGGTAGTAGGGGATGTTATTGCCTCGGCGATGATGCCGACTTTTAATTTCACTGGCACATCTATTTTATTACTGTGTTTCTTTTTCGCAGGCTTAACGCTTTTAACGGGTGTGTCATGGGTGCAATTTGTTGACTTCTTAGGTGATTGGGTAATGCGTGCCTTTTATTTTACACGCAAGCACTTGTCGGCCTGGCTTCAACGCGAAAAAGACGCAAATAAAGCTGTTCTTTCATCAGAACCCGATGCGAATTTTGTCGAGCCTGATAGTGAGCCTTCAATTGGTTTTACCGAACCCGATGTAAACCAACCTGCTCAAGAAAAAGCGGCTGCAAAACCAGCTAAAAAAACAGAGTCTGAATTTAATGGTTTTGATGAACTTGACGATATTTTAGATCAAGAAATCGGTTTTAGTGCGCTTGATGATGAATCGTTTGACACTGTATCAGCTCTCAATGCGCTTGATCAAAGCCCCGTTGTTGAACCTGAAAAGCCAACGACAACGGTTGTCTCTCCTGCACGCCCAATGCCAAAGGCAAAGCCTGCGTATCAGCCACCTCCTACTGCAAAAGAAAAATTTGAGGCCTTATTAGAAGAGCAACCGCCAGCAACCCCGTTACCGTCGCTTGAGCTGTTAGACCGCCCAGATAAAGCGAAGAACCCATTATCGCAAGAAGAGCTTGATGGCATTTCACGTTTAGTTGAAACTAAATTGCTTGATTTTAATATTCAAGCCACGGTTGTCGGCGTATACCCAGGCCCTGTTGTTACGCGTTTTGAACTCGATTTAGCACCGGGTATTAAAGTGGCGAAAATCACCGGTCTTGCAAAAGATTTAGCGCGCTCGCTGTCTGCTGTCAGTGTGCGTGTTGTTGAGGTTATTCCGGGTAAAACCTATGTAGGTATTGAGTTGCCGAATAAACACCGCGAAATCGTGCGTTTAAGCGAAGTAATCAATGCCCCTAAGTTTGAGTCAAACCCATCACCATTAACCATGGTATTAGGAAAAGATATTGCCGGTGAGCCTGTGTGTGCTGACCTGGGTAAAATGCCTCATTTACTTGTCGCTGGTACCACTGGTTCAGGTAAGTCAGTGGGCGTTAATGTAATGATATTAAGCTTACTGTACAAATCAGGGCCTGATGACGTACGTATGATTATGATAGACCCTAAAATGCTTGAACTTTCTGTGTACGAAGGTATTCCGCATTTATTGTGTGAAGTGGTCACAGACATGAAAGAAGCGGCTAATGCACTGCGTTGGTGTGTGGGGGAAATGGAGCGTCGTTATAAGCTTATGTCGGCACTGGGTGTGCGTAACTTAAAAGGTTACAACCAAAAAGTATTGGATGCGAAAGAGGCCGGTCAACCGATCCTTGATCCACTTTTTAAAGACACTGACGGCATGGCTGATGGCCCTGAAGAGCTGGGTAAACTGCCTAGTATTGTCGTGGTGATTGATGAATTTGCTGACATGATGATGATTGTCGGTAAAAAAGTAGAAGAGCTAATTGCACGTATTGCACAAAAAGCCCGTGCAGCAGGTATTCACTTAGTGCTTGCAACACAGCGCCCGTCGGTTGATGTTATAACGGGTTTAATTAAAGCGAATATTCCAACGCGTATGGCGTTCCAAGTATCAAGTAAGATTGACTCGCGCACCATTTTAGACCAACAAGGTGCTGAAAACTTACTGGGTATGGGTGATATGCTTTACTTACCGCCTGGCACCAGCGTGCCTGTGCGTGTTCACGGTGCATTTGTTGATGATCATGAAGTTCATGCCGTGGTCGACGATTGGAAGAAACGGGGCAAGCCAAATTACATTGATGAAATTTTAAATGGTGATGCCACAGAAGAAATTTTACTACCAGGAGAAACCAGTGAAGACGGTGATGAAGAGTCAGATCCGCTTTACGATGAAGCAGTATCATTTGTGATAGAAACCGGCAAAGTGTCGGTATCGAGTGTACAACGTAAGCTTCGCGTTGGTTATAACCGCGCAGCACGTTTAGTGGAACAAATGGAAACGTCAGGCATTGTCAGTGCGCCAGGTCATAATGGTGCCCGAGAAGTATTAGTGCCCAATGGTGGAGCAAATTAATGAAAAAAATTACAGTGTTAACCCTAATAGTAGGGTGTTTATTAAGCGGTCAGAGTCGTGCTGACGACAGCCAAGCATTGCAACAGCAACTTGGCGCAATTAACAGTTTTAAAGCGCAATTTATACAAAAAGTAACCGATGCACAGGGCGAAGCCATTATGCAAGGTGAGGGCAATATTGCGCTCCAGCAACCTATGATGATTCGCTGGCAACAGCAAAGCCCAGATGAAACGTTATTTGTTTCTAACGGCGAAAAAACCTATTATTTTGATAGCTTCGCTGAGCAAGTTACCATAATGAATACCCATAGTCTGATAGATTCAACCCCGTTTGTGCTACTTACATCAAAAGACCCTGAGCAGTGGGCTAAATACCAAGTATTGGCCACCGATACAGGCTTTAGTGTTACACCAAATAAAGGCATAGAAAGCCAAGTTGAGCAACTTGATATTGCATTCAGTGATGATAAACAGGCTTTATCTTCATTGACCGTGATGGATACCTCGGGTCAGCAATCGTTATTTACCTTTAAAAATGCTCAGGTTAATCAACCATTGGCTACGACGACCTTTGAATTTATCATTCCTGAAGGTGTTGAAGTTGATGATCAAAGCCAAGGTGAATAGGGCTTGAGTAATCTAGGATTTAATTTTGGTCCTGATGTGCGCCCACTTGCGGCGCGCATGCGACCTGAAACATTGAATGACTACATTGGTCAGCAACATCTTTTAAGCCCTGATAAACCGCTATACCAAGCAATTTTAGCTGGGCGCTGCCACAGCCTGATTTTGTGGGGCCCGCCGGGGGTTGGCAAAACCACTCTTGCGCAAATTATTGCTAATCATGCAGATGCAAGTCTTATTCAAATGTCTGCTGTCACCGCTGGCGTAAAAGACATCCGTGAAGCGGTCAATGAAGCCAAAGCTAACCTTGCTGGGCGAGGTCAGCGTACGTTATTATTTGTCGACGAAGTACACCGTTTTAATAAATCACAACAAGATGCCTTCTTGCCTCACATAGAAGACGGCACGTTTATTTTTGTTGGCGCCACCACAGAGAATCCTTCGTTTGCACTCAATAACGCCATACTTTCACGGGCACGTGTTTATGTACTTAAAGCGTTAGAGCAAACCGATTTACACAATGTGATTGAGCGCGCATTACGTGATGATGTAGAGCTAAGTGAAAAAAACATCGTCATTGCCGATAACGCGAAGCAGGCACTTTGCCAAGCCAGCGACGGTGATGCCCGTAAAGTACTCAATTTACTTGAACAAGCCGTTGATTTAACCACTGAAAAACAAGGTAATTACCTAATTGATCAGCATGTTTTAAGTCAAGTGCTGCCAACGCATTTAGCGAAATATGACAAAGGGGGCGATGAGTTTTACGATCTAATCTCTGCGTTTCATAAGTCTGTACGAGGCAGCTCACCCGATGGTGCTTTATATTGGTATTGCCGTATTTTAGCGGGGGGTGGCGACCCGTTATATGTTGCAAGACGTTTATTAGCCATCGCGACAGAAGATATCGGCAATGCAGACCCTCGCGCTATGGAAGTTGCACTCAATGCATGGGATATTTATCAGCGAGTGGGGCCAAGTGAAGGTGAACGTGCCATAGCGCAAGCCACGCTCTATTTAGCCAGTGCGCCTAAGAGCAATGCTGTGTATATGGCTTTTAATCAGGCCAAGCACGATGCGCAAAATGAACCTAGTTACCCTGTACCAGAGCACCTGCGTAATGCACCTACCAGCCTAATGAAAGATTTGGGCTATGGTGCTGAGTATCGTTATGCGCATAACGAAGAAGGCGCATTTGCCGCAGGCGAAAAATATTTTCCTGAAGCTATTAGCGATAGGCAGTATTACTTTCCTACGGATCGCGGGCTTGAGCAAAAAATAAAACAAAAGCTGGATTATTTAACGCAGCGAAATGAGCAAAGTGATATTAAACGTTATGAATAGTTTAAAACTTTACATGATGATTGCATTGGGTGGCGCATCAGGCGCTTGCTTACGCTATTTTCTTAGCGAAACAATGCTAAAACTGCTGGGTAGGGGATTCCCTTTTGGCACGTTGACAGTTAATATTCTTGGTTCATTGTTAATGGGCATTTTATACGGCTTGATTGAAAAAGAAATAATCGCTGTTAGCCCTGCTAAGACCTTAATTGGTATTGGCTTTTTAGGTGCATTGACCACCTTTTCAACATTCTCAATGGATTCGTTGTTGCTGTTGCAACAAGGTCACTTTTTTAAAATGGCCCTCAATATCACCTTAAACGTGGTGGTGTGTATATTTATGGCTTGGCTGGGCCTTCAGCTGGTAATGCAAAAAGGTTAAAAACTAACATGTTAGATTCTAAATATTTACGTCAAGATATTGAACAAGCGGCTGCGCGTTTAGCAACACGCGGCTTTGAACTTGATATCGATGCAGTGACTGCACTTGAAGAAAAACGCAAAACATTACAAGTAAAAACGCAAGAACTTCAAAGCGAACGTAACGCAAGTTCCAAAGCTATCGGCCAAGCTAAAGCCAAAGGCGAGCACGATAAAGCACAAGCTTTGCTTGATTCGGTCAGTACCCTTGGGGATGAACTAGACAGCGTAAAAGCAGAACAAGACGCAGTGCTTGAAGAGCTTAAGCAAATTGCCCTTGCCATTCCAAACTTACCAGATGAGTCAGTCCCTGTTGGTGAAGATGAAGAGCAAAACGTTGAAATATCAACGTGGGGTACACCAAAATCATTTGACTTTGAAGTAAAAGATCACGTTGATGTAGGTCAAGACGTAAAGGGTCTTGATTTTGAAATGGGCGTGAAGATCAGTGGTGCACGTTTTACTGTGATGCGTGGCCAAGTTGCGCGTATGCACCGTGCATTAACTCAATTCATGCTTGATACGCACACCGATAAAAACGGTTACACAGAAATGTACGTACCTTACCTTGTTAATAGCGCAAGTTTGTACGGTACAAGCCAACTGCCTAAGTTCGCAGGTGATTTATTCCACACGTTAGGTTTAGTGGATGACGAAGGTCAACAACAACCTGGTTTTAGCTTAATTCCAACAGCTGAAGTACCCCTTACGAACTGTGCCCGCGATGAAATTTATGACGAAAGTGACTTGCCAATTCGTTTAACCGCGCATACGCCATGTTTCCGCAGTGAGGCCGGCAGCTATGGTCGTGATACACGTGGTCTTATCCGTCAGCACCAATTCGACAAAGTTGAATTAGTACAGCTAGTAAAACCAGAAGACTCAATGCAAGCGCTAGAAGAGCTAACAGGTCACGCAGAGCAAATCTTACAAGCATTAGAACTTCCTTACCGTAAAGTGATTCTTTGTACCGGCGATATGGGCTTTGGTGCCGCGAAAACTTACGATTTAGAAGTATGGTTACCTGCACAAAATACCTACCGTGAAATTTCATCGTGTTCAAACATGGTTGATTTCCAAGCACGTCGCATGCAAGCGCGTTTCCGTCGTCAAGGTGAGAAAAAACCAGAACTACTGCATACACTTAATGGTTCAGGTTTGGCTGTAGGTCGTACATTGGTTGCCATTTTAGAAAACTATCAACAAGCTGACGGCTCAATTGTTGTGCCAGAGGTATTGCGCCCATACATGGGAGGCTTAGAGGTTATTAAATAAGTTTTATTAGCCTAATAAGTTAAAAATGCCGCATAGGGAAACCATGCGGCTTTTGATTAAGTAATATTGCGCTGGTATAGACGACTAATCTGTTATAAATGGCTTTTATTTTACCATTTCGCACTATCACTCTAGAAAATCAAACTGAATAATTTATAAATACTTAAACTAAAAATGAGTAACAAGACAGGGAAAACAACAACATTAACAAAAACAGAGTTAGTGTATTCTCCCATAATTGATTTTTGATTCACCAACCAAACAAGGTAGCAAGTCACAATCGGCAGGAGTAAGCCATTGGCTGCTTGTGCAAAGATGATCACCGCAACAGGGTCAAGTCCGAGAGACGCCACAACCGCACCAAACGCTAAGATAATAATTGCCACACCTTTAAAGCGTGTATTACTCATTTTTGTTGACCAACCCAACATACCACACACGGCATATGCACCCGCTAAAGGGGCCGTTATTGCACTGGTGAGGCCCGCAGCACATAAGCCAATAGCAAAAAAGTAGTGGGCCATTCCACCCAACAAAGGCTCTAGTTGTACGGCCATATTGGCTGCAGAAATTTTACCCGCATCGGTGCCATAAAATGCCACGGAAGCTGTTGATAAAATTGCTAAGGTAATAATACCGCCTAGGGTTATTGAGATACTGGTATCTACATTCGTTTCTTTAATAACCTTTTCAATATCTTTATTTTTGTCATGTTTTTGGGCAAGAACGCCTGAATGTAAAAACAGATTATAAGGAACAATGGTGGTGCCGATTAAGGCTAATACCGTGGTAATGGAGTTTTCAGGTAAACTTGGTATAAAGCCCTTTAAAACGAGAGTTAAGGGCGGCGCAGCCATTATTAATGTCGAAATAAAGACCAAGCTCATCAGCACAACTAAAACGATCAATGCACCTTCAATTACTTTATGCTTTCCGGTATACAACAGCACGGCACTTAAAATTGCAATCAAAGGTGTCCAAATCAAAGGGTTAAACGAGGGCAATATTTCTTGTAAACCCAGGCTTGCTCCAGAGAGGTTGCCTGCTTCATAGGCTGCACTGCCAATCCCTATTGCGCTGATCACCAAAAACGCGGCTAATAACTTAAACACAGGCGTTTTGATGGTTGTCCTCAGTGCAGTTGCTAAGTCTTGTCCCGTTGTAACACCGAGTCTAGCAGCCATAGATTGCAGCAAAATAGTGGCGATAACTGAAAATAAGAGTGTCCAAATTAAAGCAAAACCAAAGTTTGCCCCTGCAACGCTTGCGGTGGTAATGGTGCCTGGGCCTATAAAGGCAGCAGTGACAAGAAGTCCGGGTCCTAAACGCATGTAAAACCTTTTTATTATTAGAATAGTGAATTTTAGCTAATCAACTCATCGCTAGGCAGCAAAGCCACCGTGTGAGAAGTGCTGTCTGTAAATGCTCACGATATAATGTGTGGTTCTGAGGGTAAAGTAAAAACGGTGAGATTTGAGGGGGCAAAACGAAAACTACTTCAAAAGTGCAAGTAAATTGATAGTTAGCATACTTAATTACAATTATTTGATTGAATTTATTTACTCTTTTTAGTGTTTTAACGTTCTTAAATCAATATAGTAAAAATGAGCACAATAAAAAATATTCTTGTTTATTTTGCGACGCTGTTTGCGGTATTACGTCATACACACATTCATTTAGCGTAGTGAGTTAAATGGCAGTGAACGTTGAGTGAGTTAACTTTATCAAAGCGTGTTCAGCGCATTCCCTGGTCATGTTAATTACGCACAATCATTTGGTTTTGCAACTAAAGAACAGAACTTTAATGTCACCAACAACACATTGTAAACTGGGTTCAATCTCTAATGAATGCAAAGCAACAGTGATTGCCCGAGTTGCAGCACAAGCAAAGCTTACGGTGCACTACTAATATCGGACTTTTCAATTCAGTGACCGCTGACAAGCGTATAATAGTATATAGCGCATCCGCTTGGTGACATAGGCAGCAAGTAGCCAGCCTGTTGGTCATTCATTACAGCAGCAAAGCGCGCTCGGCCCGCGGTGGTACATCGCAGGAGCTGGGGCATTTTATCGACAACAAATGATATGTCTGATTTTACTTTATTTAGCTCTTCGAGAAAGCAAAATACTCTTTAAACAGTCTTGATAAGAATGTTCGCGCCTTGAATAAATGAAACAGCGGGTTATCAGTGTTTTTATGGCAATGCTAGGGTACTTTATGTTTTAGGGTACTTTATATTTTAGGGCATAAGGTTGGGCACTTAATGAAGTGGTCGCGGGAAATAAGCGTATATTGCATGTGGCACACACATTGTAAAATTTATACACAGTCCGTACTAATTATGCAGCTTTAAGATTTAAAAAAATTAATCTCATTAAAAATCAGTGGGTTAATTTGGTTGGCTTTTTGCAAGGTTAAAAGAATTCGTCTTATTTTAACAAAAGGAATTAACAATGCCTGAATTAACCTTGTCTGCTTATTTTGCTGTCTATGTTTACTTAATCATGCTTATTGTTCAATGGGGTGTGGCTGCGGTTGTTAAGGCAAAACAACCCGGTGCCGTACCTGGTAAGTTTAACGCATCTTTGGGTCATGAAAGCTTTGTATTTCGTGCGCATCGCACGTTTATGAATAGTTTAGAAAATAGCCCGTTGTTTTTAGGTGCGGTATTTTTAGGTTTTTTTCTAAATGTGAATAGTAATGTATTCGCTCTGTGTATCTGGGTGTATGTGATAGCAAGGATTATTCACATGCTGCTGTATTACGCTATTGCAACAGAAAAGAACCCAAGCCCGCGCAGCTATTTCTTTTTGATTGCAGCGATTGCCAATATAGCCCTCGTTGTATTAATAGGGTTACGTTTAGTGTAGTGGTCATCATTTTTTAAGCCTAACGTGCTTTGTTTTTAAACCACATTAGCGAAAAAAAGAGGCATTGAATGAATTATCAATGCCTCTGCGATTAAGCGTTTAAATACGCGATTTACTACTCAACACCTATAAAACCACCGGTTTGATGAGACCATAAGGCAGCATAAATACCGCCTTGCGCTATCAATTGTTCATGACTGCCTTGTTCAACAACACCGCCTTCATCCAGCACGATGAGTCTGTCCATTTGCGCAATGGTTGATAAGCGATGGGCAATTGCGATGACCGTTTTACCCGTCATTAAATCATCAAGGCTGGTTTGTATAGCGGCTTCGACCTCGGAGTCAAGCGCACTGGTTGCTTCGTCCAAAATGAGAATGGGTGCATCTTTGAGTAGTACGCGTGCAATGGCGATTCGCTGGCGCTGTCCCCCAGATAGTTTGACACCTCGTTCACCCACTTGAGCAGCAAACCCTTTATTGCCTTTGCTGTCTTCTAAATCTTCGATAAACTCAAGCGCTTTTGCTTGTTTTGCTGCGGCTAACATTTCATCTTCTGTTGCATCAGGTCTACCATATAAGATGTTATCTTTTACAGAGCGATGCAGTAGTGATGTGTCTTGCGTCACCATTGCGATGTGTTTACGTAAGCTCTCTTGGCTTACCGTAGCAATATTTTGGTTATCAATGGTGATATTTCCGGAATCAACATCGTAAAAGCGAAGAAGCAAATTAACCAACGTTGATTTACCGGCACCTGAGCGGCCAACTAGGCCAATTTTCTCACCTGCTTTAATGTTTAAATTTAAACCATTAATAACGGGGCCTCGGTGCGTTTCATTTGCTGCTTTACCATAATTAAACTGCACGTTTTCAAAGCTGATTGCACCTTTCGATACCGCAAGCGTTGACGCGTTGGGTTGATCGTCAACCTCGATAGGCGTCGATAAAGTCTTCATACCATCGGCAACCGTGCCAATGTTTTCAAATAGGCTGCTAATTTCCCACATGATCCACTGTGCCATCCCGTTTAATCGCAATGAAAGACTGACAGCAATAGCGATTGCACCAACAGAAATAGCGCTAATCGACCACAGGTATAAAGATAAGGCAGCAATACTAAAGACCAGTAAATAATTTAAGGTATTGATAGAAAAGTTAAGGCTCGTCACTAAACGCATTTGCTTATAAACAGGTTGTAAAAACACATCCATGCTGTCTTTGGCGTATTGCTCTTCTCGCTGAGTATAAGAGAACAATTTGATTGTTGAAATGTTGGTGTAACTATCGACTACACGGCCTGTCATTTCTGAGCGTGCATCAGCTTGAGAGCTGGCAACACGCTTTAGCTTAGGAACAAAGTACAGTTGAATGGCGGCATATAATAGTAACCAAACTAATAGTGGGATCATTAAACGCCAGTCAGATTCTGCGACTAAAAATACCATCGCGCCAAAATACACCACAATGTACATCAAAACATCGAGCAGCTTCATCACGGCCTCGCGAACTGCAAGAGAGGTTTGCATTACTTTAGTCGCAATACGGCCCGCAAACTCATTTTGATAAAAACTGATACTTTGGCGAAGTAAGTAGCGGTGAGCTAACCAACGTATAGACATTGGGTAGTTACCTAGGAGTGCTTGGTGTAAAACCGCAGAGTGAAAAAACACCACAATAGGCAACACAACAAGCAGTATCACAGCCATTCTGATCAACTCAGATTTTTGCTCAACAAATAAAGTCTCTGGTGTGTATTGGCCTAGCCAGTCAACTAACTGACCCATGTAACTAAAAAGAGAAACCTCTAAAATAGCTAATGCAGCTGCACTTAATGACATAAAGAATAATGACAGCTCCATGCCTCGCGTATAATGGCGGCAAAAAGCAAACAAACTATTGGGCGGCTGAGAAGGCTTTTCTTTAGGAAATGGATTGGTCATCCGTTCAAATATACGATACATAAGCGACGCTTTTATAAAATTAAGTAGTGGTACTATATCATTGAGCTGGCTTTTTAGCAGAGCATTTATGATAAAAATAACGTTTAAAATACAACATTTATTCATGTATTTACATGTATTTAAATTAATGAAAACATAGCAGGAAAAAGGACGCCATCATGAAAAAATTACTCTGTGCATTGTCGCTATTAGTGTGTTTGCCTGTCAGTGCGTATCAGCTCGAAACCGTTACGTTTAAAGGTCAAAAAACAGCGATTGAAAAGCCGCTGACTGTCATTCTACCGCAGGGTTACAATTCGTCTGTACGTTATAACGTGGTGTACGTATTGCACGGCTTTAGCGGAAACCATACCGATTGGTCAAACCTGACAGAGATAGAAAGATTAGCAGATCACTATAACGTCATTATCGTCAATCCGGATGGTAACTATGGTTCGTGGTATGTTGATTCTGAAGTTGATAACGCATCTCAATACGAAACATACATTGCAGATGATGTCGTTAATTTTATTGATAATACATATGCAACGAATGCCAGTAAATCAGGCAGAGCAATAACAGGCTTGTCGATGGGAGGCTTTGGTGCATTACATATTGCAATTAATAACCCTGAACGGTTTGCTGCGGTATCGGGTATCTCAGCTGGGGTTGATGTAAGGCCGTTTTCGGCAGAATTTGACTTAGCAAATGTGCTGGGCAGTTATGCACAAAATAAAGCCCGCTGGGATGATATTGCCATAATAAACAACCTTCATAAAATAGCTGCCGGCAATACGGCTTGGAAAAAAGGCGACGACAGTTTAGCGATTATGCTCGATATAGGGGTTGATGACTTTTTTATTGAACAGAATCGTGCATTACACCACGCTATGCTCGCAATGCGAATCCGCCATGACTATATTGAGCGTGCTGGGAAACATGACTGGCATTATTGGCGTCGAGTGATCCCTTATCAGTTTTTATTCTTAACATCTCATATGGAGTAATAACATGTTACAACGCGCACTGGTCGTTTTAGCTGCTGCTTTTTTTATTTTTATCGGCTGGGTAATTTACCTCGCTAATACGGGTCAAAAAGCGGTGTTTTTTGATCTCGTTGCTGCCATTCCTTACGGTGATAAAGTAGGCCATTTTTGCCTGTTTGGGTTACTTACTTTGTTTATTAATCTTGCCTTTAAATTTAAAACGTTTGTTGTGGCCGGGTACACTATCTATTATGCCGCAGCAATCGTGACAACGTTCGTGGTGTTAGAGGAGTTGAGTCAATACTTTGTTGAAACTCGGACGTTAGATTTTATTGATTTAGTCGCTGATTTTATGGGCATTGCTTTTTTTAGTGGCATTTCTGTTTGGTTATCTAAGCGCTTATACCCGAACAAAAATTAATTTTTAGTGGTTTAGTGACTTGCCTTGTTTCGGCTATACTCAGAGTAGGGGTTGCTTAGAAGTCGCTTATGAATACAAAAACATCTGAATATTTGCCTGATATTGTTGAGCTTTTACTAGACGCTGTGTGTGTTGTAGATGTTAAAGGTTGCTTACTTTTTACAAATCCTGCCTTCGAAACTATTTTTGGTTATTCACCTGGCGAAGCAATTAATAGACAAATGCTCGATTTTGTTTACCCCGAAGACAGAGCAAAAACCATACACGCAATTAACCAAATAATGAACAACAATCAGCATCCACGGTTTGAAAATCGCTGGGTAAGAAAAGATGGCCGGATCGTGCATGTTTTGTGGTCAGTGTATTGGTCACAAGAGAAGCAAGTCAGAGTCGCCATTGCGTATGACATAACAGAGCAAAAAAACCTCGAACAAAAGCTTATCTATTTAGCAGGGCATGACCCACTCACTGACTTACCAAACAGAAGCTTTTTAATAAACCAACTTGAAGAATCACTGTCAATCGCTAATACGCTTTCGTCGGTGCTTGGGGTGTTGTTTATTGATATAGATGGGTTTAAGCAAGTTAATGATATTCATGGTCATGCAGCAGGTGATAAATTATTAAAAACCATCGCGATGCGAATTCGTCATGTGCTTAAAAAAAATGACAGTGTAGGTCGCTTAGGGGGTGATGAGTTCGTTGTCATTTTAAACAGTATTAAGAACAAGCAAGACATTCTTATGTTGGTCGACACGTTAAAGAAAGAGATAGCAAAGCCACTTGAATTTAACGATGCCGAGCTTGCTTACTCCCCTAGTATGGGGGCCGTAATGTTTCCTGAATATTATGGTGATGCAGAGTATTTGATTCAATGTGCTGATAAAGCCATGTACCGTGCCAAGCATTCGGGGGGGAATCAAGTTGTGTTTTATAACGATGATATAAAGTTACCCGGCGCTCAAAACACAGGGTAACTTTAGAGTGAACACTACGTTATTTACAGTAAGTATTTAGCGCGCAAAATTTGAATATCTTCATCGCTTACGTCTAATTCAGTTTTAATATAATTAAGTACGCTACCATGCTGCTTTTCCATGCTTTGAATTGCAGACTCAAGTAAAGGTTGAGTTACTCCTTTAAGTGGCATCGCCACATCTTTTGGTAGACGGGCAAAAAACTGCATCATTGCTGCATATTTGGGATCCATTTTACCGGTGTCTTTTGCAAGCATATTTTCAAAGTCGAGATAGTCGTTTGATGCTAGGTAGTCGTTCATAATTGTCTGTTGATCGACTCCTAACACGGTCAAAATCAGTGCTGCACTGATCCCAGTTCGGTCTTTTCCTGCAGTACAATGAAACAATAAACCACCGTCTTTATTGACTAAACGGTCGAACATTTGCGTGTAGTTCTGTTTTTGATCTTCAACAATGCGTGGGTACATTTGTACCATGATATTTTCAAGCTTTTCACGGCTTAAGTTAGGGTCGCGAAGTACTTTGCCGATTTGCCCCATATCAAAGTCCATTTCGTAGTCACGGTCAATGATTTCTACTTTATCAGCAGCCCACACTGTTACTTCTGAATCACGTTCTGAATTAGCACGAAAATCAACTAGAGTATCGATATTTAAGCTATTGATAAGCGTATAATCATTGTTTGTTAGCCCTGCTAAAACCCCAGAACGATAAATTTTACCCCATTTTACAGTGCGACCATCTTGTGTTTTATAGCCGCCTAAGTCGCGGAAGTTACGGCCGCCTTCAAGTGGAATTAGTCGAGTTGTGGTCATAATTGCTTCACCATTTTCTGGTTTTACAAAAAAGTAGTAACGCTGATGCTCATCGCTCGGTAGCCAATCAAATACATTGGTAGAAATATCATCAGCAATTATTGTTGCTTTACTTAAATCTGGCGTCGTTGATACCAGCACATCAACAGGTGCAGGGATATCTTGCTGCCAACTAATTTGATAGTTCTCATTATTAAAATTAGTCTGCGCAGATTCAATAGCGACTTTGGGCTCAGTTGTCGTACACGCTGCAAGCGTTGATGATACTAAAGCAGCAATGGCAATTTTTTTAAACACTGTTTTCATAGTTATTCCTAGGCTATTACTCAGCTCAGAGCTATTAAACTCTGAGCTGTAAAGTTAAAAAGTAGGTTAGAAGTTGATGCGTACACCCGCCATATAACGGCGACCATAGCGTTCAATTTGGTTAGGGGTTGCTTCTGTGCCGATGTAACGTACGTCAATTTCATCGGTAAGGTTGTTGATGTTGGCGTAAAAGCTCACACCTGCGTCATACACAGGCTCTGCTAATGTATAACTGAGTGATAAGTCTAAACGGGTTTGTGCAGCCCAGTATTCACCCATGCTGTCGTTTTCTGTGGTAGATAACCAGTCATCACGATACTGATAATTTAAACGCGCAGAGAATAGGTCGTTTTCGTAGTAAACGGAGCTGTTGAAAATCATGTCTGATGTGCCCGGTAAACTAAAGCTATTACCTGAAAGCGTGGTAAATTCACTCTCTAATAATGTTAGATTGGCAGAAAAGCCAAAACCATCCCAACTAGGCGAGATAAAGTCACTCGCTTGGCCGATAAAGTTAAGCTCGATACCTTGGAAATGACCTTCGTCACCATTTACAAAACCAGTGTATTTCCATTGTTCACCGGCAAACTCACTGATGTAGTTACCTGCATCAATATAGGTAGTATCCGCATAAATCACATCATCAATGTGTCGGTAAAAAGCACCCAATGCAACAAGACTTGCATCGCCTGCATACCACTCTAATGATATATCAGCGCCATATGAAGACTCAGCGTCTAAGAATGGGTTGCCACCCGATATGGTTTGCTCTGTGGTATCAATCGACGCTGATGCACGCCATTCATTGTAAGTAGGCCGGCTCATACCCGTTGAAAGTGCAGCTCTGAATTTAACGTCATCATGTAAGTCAACGTTTAAATTCACGCTCGGCAATACTTCAGTAAAGGTATCTGAATGTTCACCCTCTGGTCCACTGCTCGTGAAGTCTGTACTTTCAATACGCACACCACTGACCACTGAGCCCCATTTGAATTGGTTGGTAACCATGGCATACGCTGTGGTGATTTTTTCATCGATATTTATTTTGCTGGCGTTATCAGGTGTGACCGTAAGCCCACCTGATGCGCTTTCTAAATCTGCTCGAAGCTGTTTATTGTTGTAGTAAGTGCCGTTAATACTGTTTGTGAAATCAGTATGCCACGCTTTATCAGTAACATAGTCGCTTGGATTAATGCCATTAAGTGATGCCATGCCACCATTTGTGCCAAAACCTTGTGCTTCACGCTGGTCATGACCGACCCCCATTTTAAAGGTGTTATTAAGCCCTGCGAAAGCAAAGTCAGTTTCTGCATCTAGTTTAAATTGCAGGCTATCAATCGATAATGAACTACCGTAAACCAACAACATTTCATAGCCATAGTCTATATCATTAAGTGAAGTGCCTGGTGCAAGCGTGACAAGTGGGTCGTTTATATCTGATACATCATAACTTGCAATCGCAGCGCCATATAAGCTGTATGGCAGGGGTAAAAACACATCGTTTTCTGTTTTAGTGAAGTTTGTACGTGCCTCTAAAAACCAATCACCTAACTGTAAATCAGCGCCTAGGGTATTGGACCATGTCGAGTTTTCATACAAACCATACTCTAATGAGCGGCTTACCAATGCAAGGCCGGTACCTGTCTCACCCGAAACTAAGTTGCTGCCTGAAGTTTCTGCACCGCCTGCAAAGTCAAAAACATACTGGTTGCGCTCTTCGTGATCTTGGAACTTGCTGTAAAGAGTACTGAAGAAAAAACGGTTCATTGAATCACTTGGACGATATTCTAATCGGCCACCATAGGCTTCATCTTCACGTTTTACTTTATAACTTCGCATATCAAGTTCGTTAACAAGTAGCTCTCCATCCATGTATTCTAAGTCGAACTCGCGGTTATCCGTGATTTGTTCACGGCTGTTTTGTGATGCGAACAAGCTAATGCCTACATTTTCGTTAGACCATGAAGTACGAACTGAGAACTTACTAATATCACCATCCCCTAATGCTTGATTACCTAAACCTACATCAGTGGCGAGTGAGAAACCTTCGACATCAAAGGGGTTAAAGGTTTCGATATTAATAAAACCAGCAATCGATTCACCAGGCATATCAGGCATAATCGCTTTATTTGCTGATAAACGACTGGTAATAACAGAAGGGAAGCTGTCAAAACGTGGAATACGGCCATTCTCAGCGCCAGGAATGGTTATGCCATCAATAGCAATTGTGGTGTAACGAAATGGCGCACCGCGGAAGTTAATATATCGTGCTTGGCCTTGATCCCGTTCAATAGCGAGACCAGGAACGCGCCCTAATGAATCTGCTAAGTTTTGATCAGGAAAACGTCCAATGGTATCAGCTGCTACAATATCAACAAAATTTGAGGCTGATTGCTTTGCCATGATTGCAGCTTTTTGGCTATCTTTGATGGGAGATGCCACAGCGACGACTTCTTCTATTTGGTTATAATCGCTTGTTTGTTCTGCATAGCTATATGACGATGAACAGGCAAGTACAACACACGCTGCTAATCGATTTCGAGTAAATGGTGTCACTTGAATACTCCGGGTTATTTTTTGCTGTTTAAAAAGTTGCTGAAAGAATGGAATAGAAATATTTCAGTTTGGTTAAAAAATAAATGATTCAAAATACAGGGATATCTTTTAAATTTTTGTTTATATAAAACATAGGTTTATTGTTTTTTTAGAGATGTCTTTATGATTAATTTACTTAACCGAATAAGGGAACAGGTAAGGTGTGAATTTATGTTTCTTTGATAATAAAAAGTAATCAAATCGCTTTTCATAACTTTGTAATATAAATGCTATAAATTAGTCATTTAAAAGACTCCTTTAAAAATAATAAATGCCCCATAATTCTGTTTTCTACATTTTGAAGCTGCTTATTGTCATTGCGTTTTTTTTGTCTTGCATGGCTTTTTTTACCCATCAGACAATTGAGCCATTGACTTTAAAGCAGCAATACACTTATCGCTGTAATGTTAAACAGCCTAGTGGTAAAAAGCGCTTTCATATTTATTTGCCCACTAATTGGCAAGTAGAGGTGTTTGCTGAAAAGTTATGTGGCTCATTGCTAGTTGGCCAACCCTTTGAGACAGTCACAGTATCTTGGCAGCCCAGAGAGATGCTTAATACAGAACAATTACTCAATGACAATTATGCACTTATTTTAAATCGTGATTATGCCTTAAGCGGGTTACTGCCAAATTGGGATGATTTTTATACGGCAATATTAAGTTTTCCTAGTTATCAGATTTCATGGTTTTCACATCAAGACAACATGCTACTTTCGGCAAATTCATTAAAGAATAAACGAATCGGTTTACTTGACGACAAACGAAGCGAGTCTGGTTATCTAGCTCCAATGAGTGAGTTAAAACAGCTTGGTCACGGCCTTGATATTGCACAACTTGTTTTTTATCCAAATAGAGAAAGTTTGGTCAATGATTTCATGGCGGAAAAGCTCGATATAATTCCAAGTGTAGGTCATCATGAGCAGCTTCGGCATTGGCCTATATCAAAAACGCTGCCCTTACAACATGTTTCATCGACATTGTCTTGGTATCTCAATAATCAATATACTTATTTAGCTGCGCCGCTGACATCTTATTTACAACAATATCAAACAAGACTTTTAAAAGTTCATACTACGCATCCTTATAGTTTAGATGGGGGGTTAAGATGAGCTACTTAAAAATGCTCGTCTTATTTTTAGTCATTGTTGTTGGGCTTGTTTTCATGTCAGGGCAGAGTGCGAAACAGCAACTATTGATGACACTTGCAGATCAACTCCCTAAGGTAGTTAACCCATCACTCAATAATGCTATTGATGAAAGCCATGATCTTTTGCGAATGAGCCATTCGTTAGCACAAGACATGAATGAAATTACCTTTGTATCTCAATTACCGATAAATTTAGTCGAGTCATTGACTGTGACTAAATTAAACCTCAGTAAAATAGAGCTTTTAGGCAGTAATACGCTCAGCTGGCAATTTGGTAATCATAGGCTTTATGCAAGCATAGCTAGCTCAATTAAATTTCGTTTTTGGCTGGTGGTTATTTGCGCTAGTATATTAACTGCGCTTGGGGTATTAATTGATTATCTGTTGAGTCTTTTTGTAAAGCATAAAATTAATGCCAACAACATAGCGGCGTATGATGAAACAAGGACTGCCGCGATTGAAGAAATAAAGGCGATTACAGAACCAAGTTGGTTTGACGATTTAAAACATCAAGGTTTAATTAATGAATTAACTGCCCAGCAAGCGTTACAACTAGAATCATTACCAGCACAGCAACGGTGCTGGCTAAGTATTGCGTTAAAGCAGGGGTTAACGATGTCTAACGCATTGCAAGCGGCAGAGGCTGACGATGAGTTGTGCTTTGACTTAGTTAATCAACAAGTGATTATCCATGGTGTACCTATCAGAATTTCCAAAACCCCTTTACTTTATTATTTTTGGTATGCGAAAAGAAAGTTTGAGGGTGAGCCTGCTTATTTGAATCCACCACAAGCTAAACCCGATCAAAAAAGTGGTCAGGTATTAGCCAAGTTAATGTTGCAATATAGTGGTCATCAAAAAGCAATTCGTGATCTTGATGGTGGCTTAAAGAGCAAAACTTTGGATCAGAACCGTAATAAGATTAAAACAGAGCTACAACGTGTACTTGATGATTTAGCATGTGACTACTTGTTTGACTGCGAACGGGATGAACGAACAGCTCGATACCGTTATAGCTTGAAGCTGTCAGCCTCTCAATTAAAGTTCATCTCATAGCTTTAACCTAATAATCTGTCTTCTAACTCATTACTATTGCTTGAAGCGAAATATTAGTTAGCCTTGAATGATTCATTGAAGGAGTGACACTATGTTAAAGCGAAAAACAATAACAACGAGCAGTGTTTTGTTTGGCTCATCATTACTATTAGCAACGGCTGCACACGCCACAACGCCTGAAGTTAATAACCAACGAGCGTTGCATGAAATAGCCAGTGCAGTTTCAAAGACCCGTATAGAGCAAGATATTCAAACCTTGGTTGATTTTGGCACGCGACATACTTTATCAGAGACTAAATCAAATACTCGTGGTATTGGGGCTGCAAGACGCTGGATAAAAGCGGAGTTTGAAGCAATTTCAAAAGCGTGTGGCCAGTGCCTTGAAATCATTGAGGTCAAAGACACTATTTCTGGCGAAAAACGTATTCCAAACCCTGTTGAGGTGGTAAATATAATTGCCATTCAGCGAGGACAGGTTGACCCTAATCGGATGGTTATGATGTCGGGTGATATCGATTCTCGTGTCAGTGATGTGATGGACTACACCTCAGATGCACCGGGTGCGAACGATAATGCCTCAGGTGTAGCGGGTGTGATTGAGTCTGCGCGGGTGTTGTCACAATACACATTTAATGGCTCGATTGTTTATGCCGCACTATCAGGTGAAGAGCAAGGATTGTTTGGTGGTAAAATATTAGCGAAATACGCGCAAGATAATAACTGGCGAGTACATGCTGTCTTAAATAACGATATGATCGGTAATTCTACCGGTATTAATGGTGTAACAGATAACACCACCGCACGTATTTTCTCTGAAGGCACACGGGTTATTGAAACCAAAGAACAAGCCCATAAGCGTCGGTTTACCGGGGGAGAAGTCGATTCTGCGAGCCGCAACCTCGCACGTTACATCGATACAATCGCCGACAAATACATAGAAAATCTTGATACCATGTTGGTGTATCGATTAGACAGGTTTGGGCGTGGAGGGCATCATCGCCCATTCAACGATGTTGGCTTTGCTGCTGTTCGTATAATGGAAACCAACGAAAATTATAATCAACAACATCAAGACTTGCGCACCGAAGATGGCATTACATATGGTGATACAATTGATCATGTTGATTTTGCATATGCTGCAAAGTTAACGTCATTAAATGCAGTGAGTCTTGCGTCAATGGCATGGGCGCCAGCACCACCAACGGGAGTCAGTATTTCAGGGGCCGTTAAACCAAGCACCACCTTATCGTGGCACCACAGTGATGATCCTACAATTACAGGCTATAAAATTTACTGGCGTTATACCAGTGAACCCCAGTGGCAATTTAGTCGTGATGTTGGCAAAGTGACAACAGCGACGTTAAAAAATGTGGTGATTGATAACTACTATTTTGGTGTTGCAGCAGTAAATAAAGACGGTATTGAATCACCCGTTGTTTTTCCGGGTGATGTGGGTGCATTCGAATGGGCGAATAATGAGCCTTAAAACCTAATAACACGTCTTTATTATAAAGTGATCGATTTGTCTCATCAGTGAGTTTAAAACTAGTGAGACATTTCAATAGCTTGAAAAAGGAGCTGACATGCAATATCTAGAAAATATGCTGCAAACTGTAAAGGATTCTAACCCACACGAACAGGAATTCCATCAAGCCGTTGAAGAAGTGCTTACCTCATTAACCCCAATTCTTAAAGAAAATGACGTGTATCAACATAATGCGATTGTTGAGCGTTTAGTTGAGCCTGAAAGACAGATAATGTTTCGCGTGCCTTGGTTAGACGATAAAGGAAACGTGCAAGTTAATCGGGGATTTAGAATCGAATTTAGCTCTTCTCTTGGTCCTTACAAAGGGGGATTACGGTTTCACCCGAGTGTTAATTTAAGCGTGGTCAAATTTTTAGGCTTTGAGCAAGTTTTAAAAAATGCGTTAACAGGGCTTCCTTTAGGCGGTGCAAAAGGAGGGGCTGACTTTGATCCAAAAGGAAAGAGTGATCATGAAATTATGCGTTTTTGTCACTCTTTTATGACAGAGTTGTACCGACATATTGGTGCACAAACCGATGTGCCTGCAGGTGATATTGGTGTTGGGGAGCGAGAAATTGGCTATCTATTTGGTCAGTACAAGCGGATTACAAACCAATATAATGGGGTACTTACAGGTAAGCCCACTCTGTTAGGGGGCTCTTCATTAAGAGTCGAAGCAACGGGTTATGGTATCGCCTATTTTCTTAGTGCCATGCTTGATGCTAAAAATGATTCACTAAAAGGTAAACGTTGCTTGGTGTCAGGGGCTGGAAATGTTGCCCTGTATTTAATGGAAAAACTGTCACAATTCGATGCGATTATTTTGACCTGCAGTGACTCAAAAGGCACCTTATATTGTGAAGATGGCCTTGACGTTGAATTAATAAAACACTTAAAAAAAGAGCAGGGCGCTGCGCTGCGTGATTACTTGAACGAGCACCCACAAGCAGAGTATATCCCTGTGGGTCAGTATCCAAAAGATGGTCACCAAGTTTGGCACTTTAACGGCGATATCGCATTACCGTGCGCCACACAAAATGAAATAACTAAAAAAGATGCCCAAGCGCTTGTCGATAATGGCTGTAAAATTGTCTGTGAAGGTGCAAACATGCCAACGACCGCTGAGGCACACGCTATATTTCAAGAACACGATGTATATTTAGGTCCAAGCAAGGCTGCTAATGCTGGTGGGGTTGCAACGAGTCAATTTGAAATGGCGCAAAATGCAAGCTTGCAAACATGGCGGCCACAGCAGGTTGACGAAAAACTGCAACAAGTAATGAAAAACATTTTTTATAGAGTATCAGCAACGGCAAAGCGTTATTCAAGTGAAGACGACCTGTCGCTCGGTGCAAACATTGCAGGGTTTGAACGGGTTGCTCAGGCGATGCTTAAGCAAGGCGTTGTTTAACTCGCAGAACACTTATTAATGTTAAGAATGCGCTGCTAATGAAAATAGCTAGCCACTTTTTTGCTAATAGACTATGTTTAACATGCTTATTAAAGGAGTTAACTTATGTCTTATGCCGACGGTTTTGTAGCTGCTGTACCCACAGTAAATAAAGAAAAATACCTTGCACATGCTGAATTTGCAGCCGAAATATTCAAAGAATACGGTGCGTTAAAGGTGGTCGAAACCTGGGGGAGTGATGTACCCGAGGGTGAAGTCACTTCATTTCCCATGGCTGTAAAAGCGGATGAAAATGAAACGGTGGTGTTTTCATGGGTCATCTGGCCTTCAAAAGCTGTTCGCGATAGCGGCTGGCAGAAACTAATGGAGGATTCACGTATGAGCCCTGAAAACAACCCCATGCCATTTGATGGTAAACGCATGATTTATGGTGGTTTCGATATTATATTAGACAAATAAGAAGCGTGTATGTGGGCGTGTTTAAGCCCAATGATTTTTTCTGTCTGATTGCCTATTTATGTAAAGCTCAGCCTTGCTGAGCTTTACTGTTTCTAAACTACGAAAATGCCTTTTCGTTGAGTAGTTCTTGCATCTGTTCACGCATTTTGAATTTTTGCAATTTGCCTGTAACTGTCATCGGGTATTCGTCGACAAAGCGAATGTGCTTTGGCACTTTAAAATAAGCCAGCTTGTCTTTTAAAAACTCACGAATGGTATCTTCGTCAAGTACGGCATCCTCTTTTGGTTGGATCCACGCACACACTTCTTCACCATATTTTTCATCACTGATGCCAAAAATCGCTGCATCCTGAATACCTGGGTAGGTGTATAGTACTTCCTCTATTTCACGAGGGTAAATATTTTCGCCGCCGCGAATGATCATATCTTTAATACGACCAACAATCGCTACAAAACCGTGTTCGTCCATCACACCTAAATCGCCAGAATGTAACCAGCCGTGTTCATCGATAGTGGCATTGGTTTTTTCTTCATCGTTCCAGTAACAACGCATAATACCCGCACCTCGGCTACATACTTCACCGGGCACACCAATTTTTTGGATATCGCCAAGTTCATCAATAATTTTCACCTCGGTATGGGCAAGTGCTCGTCCTACTGTTGTCACTTGTTTTTCCAGTGGTGAATCGGTTTCGGTTACATTGTTAATCGGGCTGCATTCAGTTTGTCCATAACCAATAACCACCTCTTTCATGTGCATTAATGTTTGTACTTTGCGCATGACTTCCTCTGGGCATGTGGAGCCAGCCATAACACCTGTACGCAGGCTTGATAAGTCATAATCAGCAAAGTTTTTTAGTTCAAGTTCGGCAATAAACATAGTGGGTACGCCATGAAGTGCTGTACAGCGTTCTTTTTCAACAACATCTAACGTTGTTTTCGGATCAAAGGAATCACCAGAAAAAACCGCAGTAGCCCCTTTACTAATACACACTAAATTGCCCAGTACCATGCCAAAACAATGATATAACGGAACTGGAATGCATAATTTATCAAGATGGGTTAGTTTCATGGCTTGTGCCATTAAGAAACCATTATTGAGAATGTTTTTATGCGATAACGTTGCGCCTTTAGGGTTTCCTGTCGTACCCGAGGTAAATTGAATATTGATATCTTGATCTGCTTTTAATGTTGCACTAATCGCATCAAGCTCAAGTTTATGTGCATCAGTCGCACGTTGCATTATGTCGCTAAAACAATACATTCCCGCTGTAGGACGTTCGCCAATGCGAATGATATTTTTCAAATGGGGAAGTGCTTTAAGATCTAAATTGCCTGCATTTGCATTTTTTAGTTCAGGTGCAAGTTCATTTAGCATGTCGATATAATTACTCGATTTAAACTCATCAGCGGTGATGAGTGTTGAGCATTCGACACTGTTTAATGCGTATTTTAGCTCGCTTGGGCGGTAGGCAGGGTTAATACACACCATAATGGCACCTATTTTCGCCGTAGCAAATTGTGTTAAACACCATTCAATGTTATTGGGTGACCAAATACCCACACGATCGCCGGGTTTAACGCCAATTGACAGCAAGCCCATCGCAAGTTGGTTAATCTGTTGCTGGTATTCTTTATACGTAAGGCGGATATTTTGATGATTAACAACAATCGCGGGGTGTTCTGGGTAATTGTCGACAATGTTATCTAGGTACTGACCAATGGTTTGCTCTATGAGTGGAATGTCAGTGCGACCTTTAAAATAGCTTTGTGTTAATGGGAGACTGTTATTATGTATGTTCTTTGCTTGCATTGTTTTCTCCGTGTCCTATTAAAATGTTGTCATGGACTTGATGCGAAAATAACAAAAATGAATACACTGCGTGTTCATTTAGTGTCAGCTTACAGTGTTAACTAAGCACAGATTGTCGACAAATAAAAGTCTTATAAGACTAATGTACAGTGATTGCAGCTAAATTAAGAGAAAAGAATGGTTTTTGGCAGGCATAAAAAAACGTGCCGTAGCACGTTCTTTTTAAACAAGATAAATTACGCTTGATCCTGTTTATAGGTTTTTCGCATTAAGTACACATAGGCACTGATAAACGCGTTTTCTTGAAACTTTTTCAGTCCAGTGTCTTCAAATTCGATAGGCAGTGGATTGCGTTTAAGCTGCTCTTTAATTGTTGTTGCGCTGAAAATTTGCACATCTAACTCTTCAATAAGTTGAATGGCTGTTTCCATTTTGAAACCTTTAGCACTGCCTGCAAATTTACCTTTAGGTTGACGCTCTTTAATTGCAACAGAATCAATTTGGTAATCTTGCATCAGTTTTCTAAAATCAAACTGAAATTTGCGCATAACTTCTGTGTCATTACCATCGCCTAACGTAAAGCGAGTTTGTCTTACATCACGGATATCAAACACGTCGTTATCTTTCGTTAAAATACACAGTAGTACATCACTACCTGTAATTTCTACACCGCATGTTCTCATAGTTAATCTCTAAATAACTTAATTTGCGCAATTATAGCAAGTAACGTCCTGAAAAACAGTTGCTTTAAAAATGAATTTTAATTGCAATCGAACTATGGTCACTTACTGTAATATCTTCTACTGCTTGGTGGGGGTTTAAATGCGCATCATAGCTTTCGTATTCCAGCTTTGAGACCTTTGATAGTGCGCATTGTGGATTAAAATGCGCAGAGACCAAAATATAATCGAGCACGTTTCCCTTGCCGTGATAATAGTGGCTAAACGGCTTTGTGTTGTTCTCACTAGCAGCGCAAAATAGGTAGGCGTCTGTTAAGCCGACGACGGGTTCATTATTTGCTATACAGGGCTCGCAACGAGTCGGGTGAAAGCCTTGTGTCATAAATGATAATGTGGGGCTTGTCAGCACGTCGTTAAAATCGCCCATCACCAAGGTGGCACATTGTTTTTCACGCTGTGTTTTTAACGCATCGTAATAAACAATAGACGCCTCTAATGAGCGTGATATTTGCGATTGCATTGCGCCAACTGTTTGGTGCAGCAACTGCAATAAGGGATCTTCAAGGTTATGTATGTTGAGTATGTGCGCCATAGATTGCACACGTTGTGATTTAAAATGCACAACATAACAGCACACCTCACCAAATTCAGGAAAGTCCAAGAAACACTTTATAGGCGTGCGATTAAACTTAAAATCACTTTGGTTGTTGAGGTATTCAAGCAATTCTGGGCAGGGAGTCAAAGGTTCGACACAAGTGAAAGGGTATTTACTGGCGATAGCAACAATAGGATTAAACAGCACTTGAGGGTACAGCGCATCGTGCGAAGGGGAGTCAACGGTTTCAAAATAATCATAACCGGCTTCTTTACACTGTATTTCTAATGCGTGAGCACTAAAAACCTCTTGAAACGCGACCACATCGGCTTTCGAATCAAACAGAAAATCACGCACAAACTGCTGCTTTTGCTGCCACTGCGTGTTGTTATAGCGTTCATGCTGTTGGTAAAACGAATAAGGGGGGGCAGTGTAGTTAAGTAAATTCAAACTAGCAAACTTGAGCGTATGCGTGTGTGGCATCGTGATCACCGTTAAAGTACTGACCTGTTAAGTATGAAATGACTTAAGTAATTGTCAATTTACTCACCTAAATACTTGTATTTGAGGACTCTAGCGGCGACAATGGGTGCTTGTATTTGCGAAGACTCAGTAAATACACGTCTTTTAGGCACCAAATGGCAATGCTTATTCGTAAAAGCGTTGCAGAGTTACTCAAAATTTATTTAAAAAATTACATGTGATGCATTGTAGGCATCACCACTGTATAAGGATTTATAATGCCAGTTATTACCCTTCCTGACGGCAGTCAGCGTAGTTTTGAAAACCCAGTAAGTACATATGATGTTGCCAGCGATATTGGCCCAGGTTTAGCGAAAGCAACCATAGCCGGTCGTGTAAATGGTAATCGTGTTGATGCATGTGACTTAATTACCGACGATGCGCGCTTAGAAATTATTACTGCCAAGGATGACGACGGTTTAGAAATCATCCGTCACTCTTGTGCGCACCTTATTGGTCACGCAGTTAAGCAACTTTTCCCTGACGCGAAAATGGCAATTGGTCCAACGATCGACAATGGTTTTTACTACGATATCGATATGGATCACTCATTAAGTCAAGACGATTTAGACGCCATCGAAAAGCGTATGCTTGAACTTGCAAAAACAAACTACGATGTGGTTAAAAAGACCGTAAGCTGGCAAGAAGCGCGTGATACATTCGAAGCACGTGGTGAAACATACAAAATGGAAATCTTAGACGAGAATATCGCAAAAGATGACCGCCTAGGTTTATACCACCACGAAGAATACATTGACATGTGTCGTGGCCCACACGTACCAAATATGAAATTCTGCCAACATTTTAAAATAATGAAAGTGGCGGGTGCTTATTGGCGCGGTGATTCTGAAAACAAAATGCTGCAACGTATTTACGGCACAGCATGGGCAGATAAAAAGCAACTTAAAGCGTATCTAAAACGTTTAGAAGAAGCTGAAAAACGTGACCACCGTCGCATTGGTAAAGCACTTGATTTATGGCATTGGCAAGAAGAAGCGCCGGGTATGGTGTTTTGGCATAATGACGGCTGGAGCATTTACCGTGAGCTTGAAGACTTCGTTCGTGAAAAATTACGTGAGTACGATTACGAAGAAGTGAAAGGCCCATTAATGATGGACCGTGTTTTGTGGGAAAAATCAGGGCACTGGGATAAATACGCAGATGCCATGTTCACCACAGAATCTGAAAAGCGTGAATATGCTATTAAACCAATGAACTGTCCTGGTCATGTGCAAATTTTCAACCAAGGTCTAAAATCATACCGTGACTTACCATTGCGTATGGCTGAGTTTGGTTGTTGTCATCGTAATGAGCCATCAGGTGCATTACATGGCTTAATGCGTGTTCGTGGTTTTACACAAGATGATGCACATATATTCTGTACTGAAGACCAAATTATGGATGAAGTATCAGCGTGTATCAAAATGGTTTACGACACGTATGAAACGTTCGGTTTTGAAAAGATCGTTGTAAAACTGTCTACTCGCCCAGAAAAACGTATCGGTGAAGACGAAATGTGGGACAAAGCAGAGCTTGCGTTAGCAGAAGCTCTGAAAGTAAACGACATTGAGTTTGATTACTTACCGGGTGAAGGGGCGTTTTACGGTCCGAAAATTGAATTTACATTATATGATTGTTTAGACCGTGCATGGCAATGTGGTACAGTGCAATTAGATTTTGCATTACCAGGTCGTTTAGGTGCGACATACGTTGCAGAAAATAACGAACGTCGTACACCAGTTATGATACACCGTGCTATATTAGGTTCGATTGAGCGTTTCATTGGTATTTTAACCGAAGAATACGCCGGATTGTTCCCGACATGGCTTGCACCTAAGCAAGTGGTGATCATGAATATCACGGATAAACAAGCTGACTATGTGCAAGAAATTGTACAAAAATTAAATAAACTTGGAATTAGAGCCGCTGCTGACTTGAGAAATGAGAAGATTGGCTTTAAAATCCGTGAACATACGTTAAAACGTATTCCTTACTTACTTGTTGTAGGCGACAAAGAAGTTGAACAACAAGAAGTGGCAGTACGCACTCGCACAGGTGAAGACCTAGGCAAATTTAATGTTGATGATTTCATTGCAAAAATTAGCGACGAAATAAAAAATCGACAATAAATCATGAGCGTGTAGGGCATAACAAACAGCCAACTACACGCTTTTTATTTTATATTCTTGGAGGATCGTACCATTAGAGGCGGCAAGAAAGGGCAACAAACAGCTCAAAAAAATCGTATCAACGAAGATATTACAGCTAAAGAAGTTCGTTTAATTGACATTGACGGCGAGCAAGCTGGCATCGTGTCATTAAAAGAGGCGCAAGCTATGGCTGATGATGCGGGTGTAGATCTTGTAGAAATCAGTCCTAATGCTGAGCCACCTGTTTGTAAGGTTATGGACTACGGTAAGTTCATCTTTGAGAAAAGCAAAGAACTAAAAGAACAAAAGAAAAAGCAAAAGCAAATCCAGGTGAAAGAAATCAAATTCCGTCCAGGCACGGATGAAGGTGATTACCAGGTTAAGCTTCGCAATTTGCGTAAGTTCTTAGAAGCGGGTGATAAAGCTAAAATTACTATTCGTTTCCGTGGTCGTGAAATGGCTCACCAAGAAATTGGTATTGAATTATTAAATCGTGTTAAAGCTGATTTGGAAGATGTTTCACAAGTTGAATCTTTCCCAAATCGTGTTGAAGGTCGCCAAATGGTTATGATGATGGCACCTATTGCTAAAAAGCAATAAACAAGCGATAATACGCACCGAATTTATCTCAGGTCATCAAGTAACAGCATGCTGTTCACCTGAAATAACCGGTTTAAGTAAAGTTGCAGTGCATTAGTACTGGGCTTTCACCGGATAATGGCGGTAAGTTAGGCCTTGAAAGAAGAGCTATTTATATCTCTCGCCTGCTTGCCATATTGTTGAGCAATACATTTGGAGTTATTGCAATGGCTTACAAGCTAAAATCACACAGAGGCGCAGCTAAGCGTTTCAAGAAAACTGCTTCTGGCGGTTTCAAGCGTAAACAAGCGCATCTTCGTCACATTCTGACTAAGAAAACTTCTAAGCGTAAATTACACTTACGTCCTAAGATGATGGTTCATAAGAATGACCATGGTCTAGTTTCACGTATGTTACCATTCGCTTAATAGGAGTCTTCAGAAATGGCAAGAGTTAAACGCGGTGTTATCGCACGTGCACGTCACAAAAAAGTTTTAAAACAAGCTAAAGGTTACTACGGAGCACGTTCACGTGTTTACCGCGTAGCTTTCCAGGCAGTTACTAAAGCGGGTCAATACGCTTACCGTGACCGTCGTGCTAAGAAACGTACTTTCCGTCAACTTTGGATTGCACGTATCAATGCAGCAGCTCGTCAAAACGGTCTTTCATACAGCCGTTTTATCAATGGTCTTAAAAAGACATCTGTAGAAATCGATCGTAAGATCCTTGCAGATATCGCTGTTTACGACCAAGTTGCATTCGCAGCGCTTGTTGCAAAAGCTAAAGAAGGCCTAGCGGCTTAATTTTCGCTTTTGATACAGTTTAAAAAGGAGCCTAGTGCTCCTTTTTTTGATCTTAGAACTCCTTGAACCGTGAATCTTTAAATAATCACGTCCTGTCATTTGCTCCATTTTTTTGTTGAATCACCGCAGTTTACGCAATCTATTCTAATTAGTTGTTATAATTCCCGTTAATAGAATAAGTACCGCACTTGAGAGTGATATGTTTGCCAGTTTAGTGTTTTTATCTACTGTAGTGACTTTAGACAGCCACCTACCTCCTTTGTTACCGTGGCAAGGTAACAGTGTGTCATTAATGCAAGAAAAAGGGCCATTAACGACTGATTTTGAATTAAGTGATGGCACCTTATCGCCAAATTATGCAGACACAATGGCTTTTGTAGATCGACTCGTTGCGGCTAATCCTACTCAATTTAAAGTAAAAACGATTGCCACAAGTAGCAGTGGCCGCGCAATAAAAATGCTTGTTGCTAATGAGCAAGGGTTGTTTGAGCCAACACAACTTGTTGCAGATACCAAACCAACTATCTTTGTTCAAGCGGGTATTCACAGCGGGGAAATTGACGGTAAAGATGCCATGTTTATGCTATTACGTGATATTGCGACCGGAAAGCGTCGTGATATTTTAAGTAAAGTAAACATACTGTTCATTCCAATTCTGAATGTAGATGGTCACGAACGTAGCAGCCAATTTAACCGTATAAATCAACGCGGCCCAGCAGAAATGGGATTTAGAACTAACGGTCTAAATTTAAACTTAAATCGTGATTATACCAAGCTTGATACCCCCGAAATACAAGGGGTTATGCAGGTTATAAATCAATTCAAACCCGACCTTTATATTGATGTACATGTAACAGATGGCGCTGATTACCAATACGATGTCACGTATGGGTACAATCCTGTGTTCTCAAGTGAGTCACCAAGTGTGTCAGAAGCGCTAGACACCCTGTTTAAACCTGTCATTGATGCCAAATTAGAAAAAGCAGGGCACATACCTGGGCCATTAGTGTTTGTTATGGACAAGCGCGATTTTAAAAAAGGCTTAGCAGGATGGGTTGCGACACCTCGTTATTCGAATGGGTGGGGTGACTTACGTTCATTGCCTAGTATTTTAGTTGAAAATCACTCTTTAAAACCTTACAAGCAGCGTGTGTTAGGCACTTATGTGTTTATCGACGGCGCTATTGATGCGCTTGCAGCTAACGATAAAGCATTAAATGCCGCTGTAAAAAAAGAGCTCGATTTTAAACCGAGACAACTCGTTGTTGAGCGAAGTTACGCAAAGCAACCCGACACACTCGCATTTAAAGGCATTGCCTATTCACGCAGTGAAAGCGCGCTTACAGGGCAAGCTGAAGTTAAATACCTCGGTGAAGCTAAAAACTATGAGTCATTGCCGATTTTTTGGCAAAAAGACGTTAAGAAAACGGTTCATGTTCCTCGTGCGTTTTACATTCCACCTGCGTATAGCAATATAATCAAAAAACTTAAGTTACACGGTATCGACGTTACTCCGGTTGATAACACGCCAACAGCAGTGATGACACGGGCAAGCGTAGTCGACTATACATTTGCTAAAGCTCCCTTTGAAGGGCGTTTTCGTGTAGATGCCAAATTTGACTATGCCCCTGTGCAAGTAGATGTACAGGGCTGGTATAAAGTCTCAACGGCGCAACCCTACTCAGAATTGGCAACACATTTGCTGCACCCTGAAGCCCCTGATTCATTTTTTTCATGGGGTGAGTTTAACACCATTTTTCAACGTACTGAGTACATGGAAAATTACGCGCTCATGCCATATGCTCGTCAGATGCTAAAAGAAAAACCGGCCCTTGCATTAGAGTTTGATCAGAAAATTCGTGAAGATAAACAATTTGCGAATGATCCAGAAGCGCGTCTGAATTGGCTTTATGAGCGTACCCCATTTTATGATCAAGCGTATTTAAAATACCCAATTTTAATGACGTTTGAGACACCTGAACAAGGATAAAAACGATGAAAGTCATTACAGTCCCTGTGACGGGGTTTGCACAAAACTGCCGCATAATTATTTGCCAGCAGACGAATAAAGCAGCATTAGTTGACCCTGGCGGTGATGCTGAAAAATTATGCGCTCAGCTTGCCTCACTTGGTTGTGAATTAATTGCAATTTATCTAACCCATGGTCATTTAGATCATGTTGGTGCGGCTAAACAGCTTGCCGATAAGTTTAATGTTGACATTATTGGTCCACACATTGACGACAAGTTTTGGTTTGATTCACTGCCAATGCAAGCTCAAATGTTCGGATTTGCACCAATTTCACCTTTTTATCCAACACAGTGGTTAAACCATGGCGATGTGATTAGCGTGGGTAATAGCCAGTTATCGGTGCGCCATTGTCCAGGCCATACGCCAGGGCACGTGGTCTTTTATGATGACGAGACACAGCAGGTCATCGTCGGAGATGTTATTTTTCAAGGTTCAGTAGGGCGCACAGACTTTCCAAAAGGCGATAGTGCGCAGCTGCTTGCATCAATTAAATCAGAAATTTTATCGTTTGCAGATGAAGTTGCCATTTTACCTGGTCATGGTCCAAACACTACCGTAGGGCATGAGCGAAAAACGAATCCATTTATTAGTGGACGCTTTGGCTAAAATTGCATTTTTTTCGCATAAATAATAGAAAATAGGCAGACTGACATTCAAATCAGTTATATAATTTACTCAGTATTTTTAAAGAAAAAGAAATAAAATGTCTCTAAACCAAGTAGATCGCCAAATTTTGGCATTATTACAGCAGGATGCTAGCTTATCAACGGCAGAAATTGCCGATAAAGTTGGTTTATCTCAATCTCCTTGTTGGCGTCGTATCGCTAAACTTGAACAAGATGGTTATATCAAAGGTAAAGTTGCTTTACTTGATGAGAAAAAGCTTGGCTTTGATATGTTGGTTTATGCACATGTTCGCTTATCAAATCATGGCAGAACAAACTTAGCTGAATTTGAACGTTTAATCATGAGCTACGACGAAGTGACCGAGTGCTATAGCATGGCGGGTACTATGGACTTTATGCTGCGCATTATTTCTAAAGGAATTGAAGGGTATGAGCAGTTTGTTCGCGATAACCTTCTAAATCTTGAGTTTGTGCAAGAAGTACACTCAAATGTGACGATGACTTGTGTGAAGCGAAGTACATCTTTACCTCTTTAATTATACCTTCTTCATTTAGCTTTTTATTGACAAACGGTTAGTGCTTTTGCGTGCTAACCGTTTTGTTGTCTGTGTGTTTACGGTTGTTGCTGATTGTTAACGTAGGCAGTTTTTGCTAGAATTCTGCGCCTTGCCAAAATGCATACACTTGAAAGAGGATCTTAATGTTTAACTTACTCAGCAAAGCGCCAAGCTCTGCTAAAAACGATATATTATCAGGCCTGACAGTCGCACTGGCATTGGTGCCAGAAGCCGTAGCTTTTGCTTTCGTTGCTAATGTAGAGCCTTTAGTAGGCCTATATGCCGCATTTATTGTTGGTTTGATTACGGCTATTTTTGGTGGTCGCCCTGGAATGATATCAGGTGCAACCGGCGCATTAGCCGTCGTAATGGTAAGTTTAGTATTAGACCATGGCGTTGAATATCTATTTGCGACGGTATTATTGATGGGGATATTACAGATCCTCGCAGGTATATTTAAGCTTGGTAAGTTTATTCGCATGGTACCTCACCCCGTCATGTTAGGCTTTGTGAATGGTCTTGCTATCGTTATTTTCTTAGCCCAACTAGGTCAATTTAAAGTGCCAGATGGTATGGGCGGCCAACAGTGGATGGAAGGTCAAGCGCTCTACATAATGCTTGGTTTAGTCGCGTTAACAATGGCGATTATTCACTTTTTACCTAAGCTAACTACCGCGGTACCTTCATCATTAGTTGCTATTGTGACAGTCACGGGCATTGTGATTGGGTTTGACCTTGAAGCACGCACTGTGCTTGATTTCTTAAAAGGGATGACGGGTAACGAGCAAGCAACTATCGCAGGCGGTCTGCCGCAATTCCATATTCCAATGGTGCCATTTACCCTTGAAACGTTAAAAATAATTTTTCCGTATGCATTAATTCTAGCGGCAATTGGTTTAATTGAATCATTGTTAACACTCACGCTTATAGATGAAATTACAGAAACGCGTGGCCACAGTAATAAAGAGTGTATTGGTCAAGGTGCTGCTAATGTAACCTGTGGTTTCTTTGGTGCAATGGGCGGGTGTGCAATGATTGGCCAATCAATGATTAACATTAACTCGGGTGGTCGCTCACGTTTATCAGGTATTAGCGCGGCCTTACTCCTATTGGCATTCATTATTTTTGCAGCAGGCTTAATCGAAATGATCCCGCTGGCGGCACTGGTTGGTGTAATGTTCATGGTGGTACTGGGCACATTTGAATGGGCAAGCTTTAAAATGATGAAGCGCGTGCCAAAGTCTGATGCATTTGTGATTGTATTAGTGTCTGGTGTGACTGTTGCCACTGACCTTGCTATTGCTGTATGCGTAGGTGTGATTGTGTCTGCACTGGTATTTGCTTGGCAGCATGCTAAACACATTTATACAAGTAACTATATCGACCAAGAAGGCTCAAAAGTGTATGAATTGCATGGCCCACTGTTTTTTGGCTCGGTGAAAAACTTTGCCGAATTATTCGATGTAAAAAGTGATCCCCAAGACGTCATTATTGAGTTTAAACATAGCCGAGTGGCAGATCACAGTGCGATTGAAGCCATTGATAGTTTAGCCGATAAGTATGCTAAAGCGGGTAAAAAATTACATTTACGTCATTTAAGCCCAGATTGTATTCAGTTGCTTCATAAGGCGCGCGATCTTGTCGAGGTTAACGTGATTGAGGATCCTAAATACAAAGTAGCCTCTGATAAATTGGCGTAATAAATTGCTGATTAAAAAGCGAAGGCCGTCAAAGTCTTCGCTTTTTTAATGCCTGTAGAATGCGGTAAGGCTATTAAAAATTAAGATAGGTGGCAGTGCTTTGCATGAGTGACTATCGGTATAATAAAAATAACGACGAAAGGTAACTTGATATTTTGAATTGGCAATCATTAGTTGATAATCGACAACGCTTCTTCTGGGTTTTGCAAATAGCAGGCTGGATAGGCTACGCGTTGGTGAATTATATCGGCTCAAAAGTATTTGAAATGCGTGATATTTACGTATTTGTTATTGTATTAAACGCCTATGCAGGGTGTTTAATGACAGTACCACTGCGTTATATGTATCGCAAAGTTTGGAATGCATCGCCATGGGTTCTTATGCTGGTTGTGTTTGGGGCATCCTATATCACGGGCACGTTATGGGCGGTCGTTCAAAAATTCAACTTATGGGAAATTTATCGACACGGTTACCGGCCGAATGAATGGTTTTATTATTTTCAGCAAGGATTAGACTCTGTCTATATTATTCTGTGCTGGAGTGGTTTGTATTTTGGCATAAAGTATTACCAACTACTGCAAAGTGAGCGTCAAAAAGCCCTAAAAGCAACAACAATGGCGCACGAAGCACAGTTAAAAATGCTGCGCTACCAACTTAATCCGCACTTTTTATTTAATACACTGAATGCAATATCAACCTTAATTTTGGTGAAAGAGAATAAAGATGCGAATTTAATGGTCTCTAAATTAAGTGACTTCTTACGCTACACACTCAATACTGATCCCATTAAAAAGGTGCCTCTAGAGCAAGAAATACACGCACTCATGCTGTATTTAGAGATTGAAAAAGTACGTTTTGATGAGCGTCTTCAGGTCAATGTTGATGTTAGCGAGCAAGCGAAAGAGGCATTAGTACCGAGTTTGATCCTCCAGCCCATTATTGAAAACTCAATCAAGTATGCGATAGCGCAGCTTAATGAGGGGGGAGTGATTGATATTAAAGCACAAGTTTTTGCAAATGAACTATTATTGGAAGTAGGCGATAATGGTCCTGGTACTGAGTTAATAGATGGTCAACTGGTTAATTCTCAAGGCGTTGGCATAGCAAATACAAAGGACCGATTAAAAACACTTTATGAGAACAACTATTCGTTTGTACTCTCTGACAATTCGCCAAGTGGATTAAAAGTTAATCTGCGTGTTCCGTTTGAAAAGGCTGTTAAGAAATGAGCAAAATTAGAACTTTGATCGTTGATGATGAACCATTAGCTAGGAAAGGCTTAGCGGTTCGGCTCTCTGAGTTTGACGACATAGAAGTCATTCGTTTATGTAGCAATGGTCAAGAGGCAATAGATGAATGCCTTAGTGGTAACATCCAATTAGTTTTTTTAGATATTCAAATGCCAAATATGAATGGTTTCGAAGTAGCACGTGCGTTAAGCGAAAGTGTGAACCCTTTACCTGCAATTGTATTTGTAACGGCGTTTGATCAGTTTGCTGTAAAAGCATTCGAGATTCATGCATTGGATTATATTCTTAAACCAGTCGATGACAACAGACTAAAACAGGCGGTAGAGAAAGTGCATACCTATTTAAAGACGCAACAAGATAACGCCCATAAGAAAAAACTAGCGAGTTTTGTCGCGGGTATAACAGGCAATAATTGCGAAGAGATTTTAAAAAAGCTGGCCACAGGTGATAGCTTAGCCGACCGTCGTTATCCGGAGTCACTGGCTGTAAAAGAGCAGGGTGAAATAGTCCGTGTGCCTGTTGTTACTATTCAATGGGTTGACGCTGCTGGTGATTACATGTGTTTACATTGCCAAGACGGGCAAACACATATCTTACGCAAAACAATGAAAGAGCTTGAACAAGAACTAGATCCCCAGTTATTTGTGCGAGTACATCGCAGTGCGATTGTTAATACAAAACAAATCAGCAAACTTGTTACTCAAGTCAGCGGTGAGTACTTATTAGTGCTCGATAATGGCCAAGAGTTAAAAGTAAGCCGCAGTTATCGCGATAAAGTAAAAGCAGCACTGGCAAGCTGATACGCTATTTTAAACAAAAAAGGCGCAAAATTAATTCTGCGCCTTTTTTCGTTATATTGGTTTTTATACCGTCACAATTTTCATCGTGTTAGTTGCACCAATGGTTTCCATAGCGTCACCGTGAGTTAATATTACAGTGTCACCTGTGGCTAAAGAGCCTTGCTTAACAAGCGTGTTTAACGCATCACGAACCATGTTGTCTTTTTCACATTTAGTTGAGTCAAAGTATACAGGGTAAACGCCACGATAAAGTGCTGTTTGGCCTAATGTACTTGCATGACGAGACAGCGAATAAATAGGTAAACCAGAGCTGATACGCGACATAAGTTTAGCCGTGCTACCAGATTCAGTCAGTGTGATAATCGCTTTCACTGAGTCAAGGTGGTTAGCAGCATACATGGCTGAAAGTGCAATAGATTCAGCGTTAGAAGAAAAACGGCTATCTAAACGGTGTTTAGAGACGTGCGTTTCTTTTTGTGACTCGGCACCTAAACATACACGCGCCATGGTTGCGACAGTCTCTTCTGGGTAGTCACCTGCCGCTGTTTCTGCTGATAACATAACCGCATCAGTCCCATCAAGCACTGCGTTGGCAACGTCCATAACTTCTGCACGTGTTGGCATTGGGTTATCGATCATTGATTCCATCATTTGCGTTGCCGTTACTACTGTACGGTTTAATGAGCGAGCGCGTCTAATAATAAGCTTTTGCTTACCCACAAGGGCAGCATCACCAATTTCAACACCTAAATCACCACGCGCAACCATTACAGCATCAGAAGCTAGGACGATATCATCAATTGCTTCAACGGTTTCAACCGCTTCTGCACGCTCAATTTTAGCGAGTAACTGCGCGTTCGAACCTGCCGCTTCGGCTAGTGAACGTACATAGCGCATGTCATCACCACTGCGTGGGAAGGAAACTGCAATATAGTCAACACCAATTTCGGTTGCTGTGATTAAATCTTCTTTGTCTTTCTCGGTGAAAGCAGGGGCCGTTAGACCACCGCCTAAACGGTTGATGCCTTTATTGTTCGAAAGCACGCCACCCACAGTGACTGTGGTATGCACTAATTCACCTTCAACAGAGTCGACAGTAAGTTGAATTAAGCCATCATTTAACAGTAGCAAATCACCTGATTTTACATCGTTTGGTAATTCTTTGTAGTCAATACCCACAGCGTTTACGTCGCCTTGGCCTTTTTCCATTTTTGCGTCTAGCGTAAATTTAGCACCTACTTCTAAGTTTACTTTGCCATCTTTAAATGTAGAAACGCGAATCTTAGGACCTTGTAAATCAGCAAGTATTGCAACGTGCTTGCCTAAACGCTTTGCTATATCGCGTACAGCTTGAGCACGGTCTTTGTGATCTTGAGCAACGCCATGTGAGAAGTTCAAACGAACAACATTTGCACCTGCACGAATAATTTTTTCTAGGTTGTTATCGCGATCGGTTGCCGGTCCAAGTGTCGCAACAATTTTTGTGCGTCTTAGCATCAAATTCTCCTGTGCGCTTAATCGATGTTAAGCGAATTGATGGTTTACTATTAAAAAGTCGTGCTAAAAGCCTTGCTAATGGGCTTATACAACGGCACGGTGTAGAACTCATAGGTAAAAAATGTGTTTTTTAACTATGAGTATCTGAATCCATGTATTATTGAATCATAATACAAAAATTGAATGACGATATTATGACACCGGTGTCAGGTGGCGTCAATACACTTAACTTTTAAATGGGTATTATAAAAATCTGGTCCGATGCCTGCGTTATTTTGATATAATTTGAACAACGTCGCTTTTAAACACACTGATTTTTACCAAGTTGGCTTGGATGCTCGCATTTTTGGGCTGCTTGGGTATAATGCGCGCGTATTTATTTTGATTAACTAACCAATAGTTGTTACCGAGGAGGACACTAAATGCAAGTTGCATTAGTAGGGTTAGGCGTTATGGGTAAAAATCTTGCCCTCAACCTGATTGAAAAAGGGCTGACATTAGTAGCGTACGATAAGAACCCTGATGCGGGTGCTGAGTTACTAAGCTGTGCGAAAGCACTCGGATTGGCAGACCGTTTACATATTGTGTCTGATTTAAATGATATGGTTAGACGTTTAGAGCCGCCTCGTTCAATTTTACTTTTAGTTCCTGCTGGTGAATTGGTTGATAAAGTATGTACTGAGCTTGCGGAAGCAGGCGTCGAGTGTGATGACATCATCGTCGATTGCGGCAATAGTAACTATAAAGACGGTATTAGCCGTAAACTTAAGTTCCAAAATAAATTTGAATTCGCCACAATGGGGATCTCAGGGGGTGCCGAAGGCGCACGCCATGGTCCTGCAATGATGGCCAGTGGCTCCGAAGGCGGCTGGGAGCGTGTTGAGCCGTGGTTTGAAAAAGTTGCAGCAAGTTACAAGGGTGAGTCGTGTTTTGCGCGTGTAGGGCAATCTGCAAGCGGTCACTTTGTAAAAATGGTGCACAACGGTATCGAATATGCGTTGATGCAGCTTATTGCAGAAATGTATCAACTGCTTCGTTTGGGCACTAATCGCACGCCAAAAGAAGTTGCCGACATTTTTAATGATTGGTCTGAAGGAACATTAAATAGCTACCTACTATCAATCTCTAGTCATATTCTTAGCCTTGAAACAACTGAAGGTGAGCCTTTAGTTGACTTAATTGACAATAAAGTAGGGGCCAAAGGCACTGGATTATGGACAGCACAAAATGCGCTTGAGTTAGGCATTGCAGTGCCTTCACTGGTTGCTGCGGTACAAGCTCGCCATTTAACAAATACATGTGATACGCATGCTGCAAAAGAAATGACTTATGCAGCCAAAGCAACTAACACTGTTGAGTTAGACCTAGAAGAATTAAAAGACGCGTTTACGTTGGCAAGTTTACTGGCTTACCGTCAAGGTCTTGCGCTTATCAAAGGTGCATCACGTGCGCACCAATGGAAAGTTGATCTTGCTAAAACGTTACAAACGTGGCGAGCGGGTTGTATTATTCGTGCCGATTACTTAGATAATGTTGCTGAAGGCGTAGAGTTTATTGATTCTATGCAGCGTGAATCAGCTGCACTTCGTAAAGTGACAGGGGCGGCAGTTGCTTCTGGTCTTGCATTCCCTGTGTTAACTGCAACACAAACGTATATTGCAACACTTACAACACCAAGCAATGGACATTTGGTTCAGGCACAGCGTGATTACTTCGGTGAGCACGGTATCAAAACACACAGTGGTGAAGTTTGCCATTTAACTGATTTAGTCGATATTGACGAAAAAGTCCGTTAATGAGTTGAATTACTCACCATCATGAAAAAAGGCACCGTACGGTGCCTTTTTAATATCTAAAACTTTAATTTTATCGACTCAACTCGCCACGTAGGTTGTCTTGCATAAGATGGCGCACTGTTTCAACTTCAAGCTTTTGGCTAAATAAGTAATGTAACTTTGTTAAACAGGCTTCTAAAGTCATGTCATAGCCACTGATAACACCACAGTTGAGTAATGCATTACCGGTGGCATACCCGCCCATGTTGACATGTCCTTTTAAACACTGGGTAAGATTAACAATCACCATGCCACGCTTACTAGCCTCATTGAGGATGTCTAGAAAGGCAGGGTCTTGTGGTGCATTGCCAACGCCAAAGCTTAATAATACAAGCGCTTTAATGTTATCGTTAACCAAGCTTTTTACAACCTCAGGACTGATCCCCGGATATAAATACAGCACGCCAATTGGTTGTGGAGTAATGTTAGATACTTGCAGTTCGTTATCGACATACGGGCTCAATTGCCCCTTGATTAATTGTATATTGATACCTGATAACGCTAACGGTTCAAGGTTAGGTGAAGCAAACGCGTCAAAACCATCTGCGTGTGCTTTTGTTGCTCTATTACCACGGAAAAGTTGGTTATTGAAAAACAGGCTGACTTCAGCAATAGGGTAATTCGCTGCTAAGTACATGGCGTTTAGTAAATTAACTTGACCATCAGAGCGAAGCTGTGACAAAGGAATTTGCGAGCCTGTGACAATCACGGGTTTGGTCAAATTTTCAAACATAAACGATAAAGCCGATGCCGTGTAGGCCATTGTGTCAGTGCCATGTAATACGACAAAGCCATCATAGTCTTGGTATTTACTTTTGATATCGTCAGCAATAAGTTGCCAATGTGCCGGTGACATATCGGATGAATCAATCAAAGGGCAGTATTCGTGAATATCAAATAAAGGCATTTCATCACGATTAAACTCAGCATTGTTGACCACTGTTTCGGTTAAAAAGCCTTCAGCAGGAACATAGCCTCGGCTCGATTTTTTCATCCCGATTGTGCCGCCTGTATAGGCGATATATATACGTTTACGTTTCATAAAAAAGCCCAGTAAATTAACTGGGCTTAGTATACCTAAAATCGCGTTAGTTAGTAACTTATTGAATTACATTACACACTAAACAGCGTGCATAGACACCTTGTGGGTCGTTGTAATCTTTTAAATTATCAATTTCACTACTCAACTGCTTAACAAGGCTTTGTAAGTTAGCTTGTGTTGCAAGCACAGAGTCAGAAGACTGCGACTTAGCTAAGAATGCTTGTACAGCAGCGGTGCCAAAAATATCCTGTAGCATTTGCTCTTGGGGTGTTAAAGATTGCTTGATGGTTTTAACATCGTAATGCTTTAATTTTGCAAGTTCTGCTGCCGCTTCAATCGCATCTTGTTTGTCACCTAGTTTATCAACTAAGCCAAGCTCTTTCGCCTGAGTTGCAATCCACACACGCCCTTGGGCAATTTTATCAACTTGCTCAGGAGTCATATTTCGCGCTTCGGCTACAACGTTTAAGAAGCGTTTGTAGGCATTTTCTACACTGAGTTGAATGATGTCGGCCATTTTTTCATCCAGTGGGCGAGCAATAGAGAAGCCTGCTAAATCAGTGGTTGCAACACCATCTGAATAGATACCTAACTCAGCCATGGTGTTTTCAAATGTCATAAAAGTACCAAAAACACCGATTGAACCTGTAATCGTACTTGGCGCTGCCCAAATCTCATTTGCAGCAGAGGCAATCCAATACCCCCCCGAGGCCGCAACAGAACTCATTGACGCAATAACCGGTTTTCCTGCGGCTTTAAGTGCCAGAACTTCAGCACGAATAACCTCAGAGGCAAACATGCTACCACCGCCTGAGTCAATACGCAGAACCACAGCTTTTACTTTATCATCTAAGCGCGCTTTGCGAAGTAGGGCTGCGGTAGAATCACCGCCAATTTCACCGGCTTTACGTTCACCATCAACAATCGTGCCTTTTGCAACAACGACCGCTACTTTTTCGGTAATAGGGTTATCAAATTCGATAGGAGGTTTAACCAGCGATAAATATTCACGGAAGCTCACTTGCTTAAATGTTTTACCGGTTTCTTCTGTACCGACTAGGTCAATAAGTTGCTGGCGAATTTGTTGAGATGTTTTTAGTGAATCAACCCATTGATTGTTTAAGGCATAGTCACCTGAATTTCCATCCACTGCTTGCATTTTTGCAAGGTAAACATCCATATCTTCGTCAAAGTTACTTTCATCAAATGGGCGAGAAGCGGCAACATCTGACTTATATTCGTTCCAAAGTGCAGTTAACCATACTTGGTTGGCTTCTTTTGCTGCATCTGACATATCATTACGAATAAATGGTTCAACTGCTGACTTGTACGTACCTACACGGAAAATATGCTGTGTTACTTTTAGCTTTTCAAGGGCGTCTTTAAAGTAAAGCGGGAACATGCCGTAACCTTCAATGCTGACACCACCATAAGGGTGCATAGACACTTCATTGGCATGTGCTGCAATATAGTACTGTGCTTGAGTGTAGTAATAGCCTGTAGCAATAACTTGTTTACCAGCGTCTTTGAACTCATCAATCGCTTTTGTTATTTGTTTAAGCTTATTGATATGCGCGCTTGGCATTTTTTGAAGATCAAGCAACATAACAGAGATACGGTCATCTTTTGCAGCTTGGTTGATAACTTCAATAATATCATCAAGCAAAATCTCTGAAGGTGCTTCTTTGCCCATAGTCGCATCATTAATGGCTGCTTCTACAGGGTCAACATAGGTTTTCTCTTCAACGATAGGGCCATTTAAGTTTAGGCGCAGTACGGTTCCATCCGCGACTTTAACTTTGTCTTCTTCGCTAGTAATAGCGACAATAAAGAGTATTACTAGTATTAAAAATAATAGGTTTAGAACCAAACGGCGGGAAAAGTTTATCCCAGTCCATATGCCTTTAAATATCTTTGCTAGCAAAATAATTCCTTAATTCAGTACAGCTTAGTAGTAATCCCATCTTAGCTTAGAATAATCTGAAATTTAACTGTTAAATAGTAACAGAGTGTTTAAAACGAGAAATTGCGACAGTTAATTACTCGCTAAAAGTTGATTATTCTGGGTTATTACCGCAGAATCTAAACATCATAGAGGTTCGACCAGTTAACGGGGCAGACAATGTTAGAACAAAAATTACAATTACCGCATACCGAACTTCGTAATCGTTTGGTTATGGGCTCAATGCACACCGGTCTTGAAGAGGGCTGGCATAATCGTAAACGGTTACGCGCATTTTATGAAGCACGTGCTAAAGGAGGCACAGGCTTAATTATTACCGGCGGGTATAGTCCGAATTTACGCGGTAAACTTACTCCATTTGCATCAACGTTTAGCTCATATTATGACGTTGTTAAACACCGTGCTTACACTGAAGCAGTACACCAGCATGGTGGGAAAATTTGTTTACAGCTTTTGCATGCAGGGCGTTATGCCTACCATCCATTTAATCATGCTCCTAGTGCGATTAAAGCGCCAATAAACCCATACAAACCAAAGGCGATGTCACTTGGTGCTATTAAAAAAACCATAAAAGATTTTGCAAGCTCAGCGCGCTTAGCCGAAAAGGCGGGCTACGATGGTGTTGAGATCATGGGCTCAGAAGGCTACTTAATTAATGAGTTTATGGCGAATCATACTAATAAGCGTAATGATGCTTATGGTGGTAGCTTAGAAAACCGAATGCGCCTAGCTGTTGAAATAGTGAAAGCAGTACGCGCAAAAGTCAGTGAAAAATTTATTATTATTTTTCGTTTATCAGTGATGGATTTAGTTCCTGACGGTTCTACTCCTGATGAAGTAAAGCAACAAGCTTTGGCGCTTGAAGAAGCCGGCGTTGATATCTTTAATACTGGTATAGGTTGGCATGAGGCTCGCGTCCCAACGATTGCCAGTATGGTTCCTCCTGGCGCATTTAAAGAGGCGTCAAAACGTTTAAAAGACACGGTCTCAGTTCCTGTGGTTGCGGTAAACCGTATTAACACCCCACAGATTGCTAATAGTATTTTAGCGGCAGGAGAGTCAGACCTTATTTCGATGGCAAGACCACTTTTAGCTGATCCTGAGTTTTTTAATAAATACGTAAATAATAAAACTGAGCAGATAAATATTTGTATTGGTTGTAATCAGGGTTGTTTAGACCACGTATTTAAAAATAAACGTGCGACCTGTTTAGTGAACCCTCAAGCTGCATTTGAGCTTGAATATAGCCTAGAAAAAGCCGCGTCATCACGTTTAGTGTTAGTGGTAGGTGCAGGACCAGCTGGCCTTGCTGCGAGTTGCTATTTGGCGCAAAAAGGGCACAAAGTAACGCTCATTGAGCGTAAAGAGCAAATGGGCGGCCAGTTTAATTTAGCCATGCAAATACCCGGAAAAGAAGATTTTAATCACACGCTAAATTATTTCACTAATGAACTTAAGCGTTTAAATGTTGAATTAAAATTGGGCACTGAGTTTTCAGATAACATGCTAAATCAATACGATGATGTTGTTTTTGCGACCGGTGTTAGACCTCGTGAAGCTAAAATTGAATGTGCTGATGGTAAGCGTGTTTTTGCCTACGATGAAGTGATTAGAGGTGAGGTTGAACTGGGTGAAAAAATTGCGATATTAGGCGCTGGAGGTATCGGTTTCGATATGGTGGCCTTTTTAAGTGAGCATAAAGATCAAACCATTGAAGAGTTTAAAACTCAATGGGGAATAGAGTGTGAGCCACAACCTCACAAAGATAATCGCCAAATTTATATGCTAAAACGAAGTTCAGGTCGCTTTGGCAGTGAGCTGGGTAAAACGACGGGGTGGATCCACCGCCAAGTAGCAAAACAGCATGGAGTTAAACAAATTGCTGACTGCCAGTACATCAGTTTTGATAATCAAGGGTTAAAGATTACCGTAAAGGGTGAGGAACAGATACTTGATGTTGATACAGTGATTGCCTGTATTGGTCAGGTGTCTAACAGTGAACCATTTGCAGCTGAGGCTGAAAACGCAAAAGTGCATGTGATAGGTGGTGCAAAACTGGCCGCGGCCATTGATGCAAAACGTGCAATTTTTGAAGCATTGCAAGTCGCACGCAAAATCTAACTGAAAGATAACCACATTGTTAGCGGTCTTATTGATTAATCTATTTTAGTCATGAGACCGCTATGCACATTACACATACCTATCAAACAATCTTCAAACGTCTGCAGTGTTTACAGGGGATACCCGCTTTAATTTTTCGCTTAATCTTAGCGCCGGTGATGATAATCGCTGGGTTTAACAAGTTAGCGTTGAGCGGAGATGTCTCGCATTTTTACCAATATTTTCTTGCATCTGATGACATCGTTACATGGTTTGGTAACAAAGAATGGGGGTTAGGTTTACCGATGCCTGCACTACTGGCATTTTTGGCCGCATGGGCCGAGTTTCTTGGCGGTATACTGCTATTTTTGGGGCTGTTTACACGTCTTACAGCTATTCCATTAATGATTACGATGTGTGTGGCTGCGACTAGCGTACACGGTGATAATGGCTGGTTTGCTGTCACGCCTACAGATGCCAGTACCAGTCCTGCAAGAGTATTAAGCTGGCTACAAATACCAGGTGCACAAGCAAGCCTAGACAACTCCTCAGCGGCAGCTGAGCGCTTAACAAAAATGCGCGACTTATTAGAAACCCACGGTTTTACTGATTATTTATATGAAACAGGGCGCCCTGTGATTTTAAATAACGGAATGGAGTTTTCTGTTATTTATTTTGCGATGCTGTTAAGCCTATTTTTTACAGGCGGGGGACGCTATGTCAGTCTCGATTACTGGTTTAGCAGAAAGTACCGTAATCGCTTTATTGATAATGAAGTTAAATGATAAGCTTACATTTTATTGCCCGTATTAACGGGCATCGTATTTAAGAATTTACGGAATAATAATGGACGCTTTAACGCTTTTACAAACACGACAGTCAGATCCACGTTTAATTTCACCGGGTCCAACAGAAGAACAGCTTTCAATTATTCAGCGCGCTGCGATTAAAGTCCCCGATCATGGTTGTATTGCGCCGTGGCGTTTTATCGTGGTGGAAGGCGAAGCACGCCATAAATTAGGTGAGATCTATCACCAAGCCGCTATCGAAGAGCAGCAAGATGACCGTGTAATTGAGCGGGCAAAAGAGCTCCCCCTCAGAGCACCTATGGTGATAATCGCAATTGCCGATGTAAAAGAAAACCCCAAAGTACCGCGCATAGAGCAGGTGCAAAGTGCTGGGTGCGCTGTGTTAGCAATGCAACAAGCTGCATTCGCTCAGGGATTAGGTGGCATTTGGCGCACAGGCTACTTTGCGCAAAGTCCAGCTGTTAAACACGCGCTTGGTTGCAAAGCAGAGGATGAAATTGTCGGCTACTTGTATATAGGCACACCTGAGGTAGATATTAAAAAGCCCATTCGTCATAAACCAGACACTTTTTTTGAGAAACTGTAAGTTAAGGGAACTTTTTAGCATCACAAGAGTCATACCTGATTAAGCTTGCTTATGTTACTTTTTTTCAAGTTGTGGCTTTGCTGTAAGAAGCGCTTGGATGCAAAAACTTAATTATTCTTCTTCAGTATGTTTTTTAATCGGTTGTTTTTTGTTAACGTATGGATAGTCTTAGAAAAATAACGATAAAGAAGACGAGAAAAATGGGAAACTTATTTTTACGTGAAAAAGAAAATTGGTTCGCTTGGTCTCTTTGGGGCATTGTTGGTGCAGTGATCACTTTGTTTGTTGCACTCTCGACAAAAGCACCTCAGTTTTTAGGTTTATCAGCGGTCGGTGTTTTGTTTCTACTTACCTGGTGGATGCACAGTACAAAACGTTTTGATTTTGGGCGTGCGTTTAAAGTCTGTTGTTATGTTTTAACGTTTAGCAGTCTACCGGCCTTTTTACTGGTGATTGTGCCAAATCACAACATGAATAAAATAGACATTATTGTTCAAACACTCGGCTTTGCACTAATCAGTTTATTCGTCTGTTTAATTTGTTCATGGATTGCCCGCAGACCAAAGCAATATTATTGATTTAAATTTTTTAGGCTTTTTTACAGTTAAGTCTTTACAATGAAAGCTGTAAGCACTATTATGCGCGCCGTACGGAGAGATGGCAGAGTGGTCGAATGCACCGGTCTTGAAAACCGGCAGGGGTTTGTAGCCCCTCTAGGGTTCAAATCCCTATCTCTCCACCATTATTTTTAAAAAACCGCCTACAGGGCGGTTTTTTGCTATCTGGAGATAAGTCATGTCAACAAGCGAGTCTTCGTCTACTTTTAAACACCTTATAAAACATATTCTGCTTTGGAGTGTTTTTTCTTATTTTTATCATAGCGGCGTGAATGTTCTAGTTGCTATGGCACATGATGCAAAGCCAGAGCATGGTTTACTCACATCGATTGCTTATGGCATCGGTTTTAATGTGCTGGTTGGTCACTTAATTGGAAAATATGATAAGCATTGGCCTATTATAGCTGCACTGTATATCGCATCAGTTGGCTTGTTAATTGTGCCACTTGTTATACTCGGTAAAGCAGGATTGATGGATGTTTATTTTATTGTCGCAATGATCTTAAGTTTACCAACGTCAACCTTTGTCATTGAAAAAATAAAGCAGCGAATTAGTTTAAACACTGAGCAAACGCAGTAAACTAAGCATTATTCGTTGTTTTTTTATGTTAGTATAAATGCATCTTTTAACTAATAAACGTGAATTTAAACATGTCAGATATTTTTACAACAGACGCTGAAAAAGCAAGCTACGGTATTGGTTTACAAATGGGTGAGCAACTTAAAGCTAACCCTTTTGAAGGTTTAAACCTAAACTCAGTTTTTGAAGGTATGAAAGACGCATACGCAGGAAGTGATTTCCAAGTTGAGATCCCTGCAATTCAAGCTGCTTTCGAAAAAATCAATGCAGAAATCCAAGCTCGTCGTGAAGAAGAAGCTAAAGTACTTGCTGCTGAAGGTGTTGCGTTCTTAGAAGAAAATGCAAAACGTCCAGAAATTACGGTAACTGAATCAGGCTTACAGTACGAAGTATTAACAGCGGGTGAGGGTGAAAAGCCAACTGCTGAGTCTACAATTCGTGCTCATTACCACGGTACATTAATTAACGGTACTGTTTTTGACAGCTCTTATGAGCGTGGTCAACCTGCTGAATTCCCAGTAAGCGGTGTTATCAAAGGTTGGACTGAAGCGGTACAAATGATGGGTACTGGTTCAAAATGGCGTTTATACGTACCACACGAACTTGCCTATGGTGAGCGTGGCGCAGGTGCTGCAATCGCACCTTTCTCAACATTAATCTTTGATGTTGAGTTACTAGAAATTATCTAATTAATTTCTACAGGCATAAAAAAACCTGCTTAATGCAGGTTTTTTTATGTCTAAATCAAATTTTAACTATTTGATTCAGCGAACTCTTTGCACTTAGCAGTGTCTTCGCATTCACCATAAAGGTAAAGAGAGTGGTTTGTTAGTTTAATACCGTTCTCTTTTGCGATTTCTTCTTGGCGACGTTCAATCGTATCATCTTCGAACTCAACAACTTTACCACATTTTAAACACACTAAGTGATCGTGGTGAGTACTACCCGATAATTCAAAAACTGACTTGCCACCTTCAAAATGATGACGAGACACAATACCTGCATCGTCGAATTGGTTTAAAACACGGTAGACAGTTGCAAGACCAATCTCTTCGCCAATGTCTAACAGAATTTTATAGACATCTTCAGCGCTGATGTGTTGGTTGTCTGGAGATTGTAGAATCTCTAAAATTTTAATACGCGGCAGTGTTACTTTTAACCCTGCTTTTTTTAATTCCAAGTTGTGATCAGTCATTAAATCTGTCTCAATTTTATTTATTTATACTAGGCATCATAAAGATGCACACGACACATTAGCAAATATTAGAATAACGTGCCTAGTTACTAAGTGCAAAGAACAATTCGTTTAATTGCCGATTTTTTAAACAAAAATGAACTGGTTGTGCATCTTTACATCAGCTAGTAAATGCGAGTAGTACTTGTTATTAATCAGCAAGTTCTGCTAAACACATTTCTTCATAAACTTGAGCACACCACTCTTTAACACGCTTTTCAGTAAGTTCTGGCTGACGGTCTTCATCAATGCCTAGGCCTACAAAGTGATTATCATCAATGACCGCTTTTGAGGCTTCGAAGTCGTAACCTTCAGTAGGCCAGTGACCCACAACTATAGCACCACGTTCAGTAACGATATCGTTGATCATGCCCATCGCATCTAAGAAATACTCAGCATAGTCTTCTTGGTCACCGCAACCAAAAATAGCAACAAGTTTACCATCGAAGTCTACTTCTTCTAACTCAGGGAAAAAATCATCCCAGTCACATTGCGCTTCGCCATAATACCAAGTGGGGATACCGAATAACAATAAATCGAATTCAGCAATCTCTTCTTTAGAACTTTTTGCAATATCGTGAACAGCAACGAGCTTTTTACCTAATTCTTTCTGAATCATTTTTGCTACGTGTTCAGTATTGCCTGTATCGCTTCCGAAAAAAATACCTACGCTTGACATGGATTTAAAACCTTCTATCTATCAATAGCCAATCTTTCTTGTAAAATTGTTTCAATCAACGCGCTACGGCTAATATTCTGCGCATCGGCCATATCGCTTAGTGCTTGATATAACTGTGATGAAACCTTAAATTCTACACGCTTTAAACCACGTGCTTTGTCTCGTTTTATTTGATTACGTTTGTTGACTTTCAACTGCATGTCACGTGGTAGGGGGTTTGTTTTTGGTCTACCAGGACGCTTTTCGTATTCAAATAAATCGGGTGTTGTTCTATCTGTTTCTGACTTTGCCATGCCTAGCCTACACCTGCGCCTTGCCAGAAGACTTGAATAAGTCCTTTTGCTATAAAACCAGAGCAGCCTAAAAATAGCACTAACCAAACGATGTATCGGCCAAATCGGGGCACGTCACCTTTCTTTAGTACGTCTTGAATTGCCATACCAATAAAAAAGAAAATGCCGGCTAAGCCAAAATACAACCCTAAGGTATCAAATTCGTTAATTAACTGACTGACCATCAACGTATAAACCTTCAAATTAAACGGCGCGTACTATACCACACAAAATCGTATTAATTTAGTGCGTACGATCAAAAACAGTGAATTTTATCGACGTTAATTCGAGGCTAAAAAATCACTGATTGCTTTATTTACAGCAAGCGGTTTTTGAGCATGAAGCCAATGACCCGCACCATGAATTATTTTTGCCTTTGAATTTGGAAATAACGCCATAATAACAGGGCGATGTTCAGCTAAAATATAGTCTGAATCATTCCCTTTAATGAATAAAGTATCACATAAACAAGAATCATTTTCATCAAGTTGTGCTAAAATATTTTCATATTGTTGGTCTAAAACAGCTAAGTTAAACCGCCACTGATACTGGCCTTGTTCATTTTTGGCAAAACTTTTTAATAAGAATTGGCGTACGCCAAGCTCGGGAATCTGTTTGGCAAGTATTTCGTCGGCTGCTTTTCTATCTGTAACGGCAGAATTAGCAACATCGTTCAAACCTTTGAAAATAGCGCTATGGCGAGGTTTGTTAGCCACTGGCGAAATATCCATAACCACTAGTTTTTCAACGCGTTCTGGGTAGCTAAGTGCTAATTGCATAGCCACTTTACCGCCCATTGAATGGCCAACAATATGTGCTTTATTGATATTTAAATGGTTCAGTAACTCTAAAACATCGGCAGCCATTACAGTATAGTTCATGCTATCACTGTGGAATGATTTACCATGATTACGCAAATCGATATTGGTCACTGTGTAATTTTCTGACAGTGCTTTCGCGATGACATTTAAGTTTTCTAGCGAACCAAATAATCCGTGGATCAAAACAACATGCGAACCTTGGCCGCTTTGCTGGTAATTTAATAGCATTTTTAGCTCCTATTTTAAGTGGCGCTATTTTGCCTAGTGAAATAACAAATTGCAAAACATAGAGAATTGCTGCGAGCTTAGGTATAATCATTGCGAACTTTTAAAATGTGACCCGTAAAGACAGGAATAACATGAAAAAAATCGACATAGACGACGAGTTATATCAATACATCGCGAGTAATACGCAAAGTATTGGTGAAAGTGCATCAACCATTTTGCGTCGTTTATTAAACCTTTCTGATGGCACTTTAACGACCAGTCATTCAACGACGACAAACACTGAACAAGAAATCAGCGTTGTTGAATCAGAAGAAGACACGGAACAACACACAGAATCAGCAGCGCCTGAATCAAAAAGCCAACCAGCTGTCACAGCAACGACATACGCTAAAGGTAATGTATTCAATGTGCTTAATAAAGAAGAGCTAGCGATGCAAAAAGGCGTTGTCGGCCGTTTCTTATTTATTTTGGCTGCTTTGTACAGAACACATAAAGACGATTTTGTTAACGTGCTTGAAATTAAAGGACGTGACCGCGTTTATTTTGCCACAAGTAAAGAAGCGTTACTTGAAAGTGGCAGCAGTATGAACCCGAAAAACATCACTGATACAGAATACTGGGTGATGACAAACTCTAATACTACGCGTAAAAAAATGATGCTTCATGAAGTCGCCTTGTGCCTTGGTTACACGGCTGATGAAGCAGAAAAGATTCGTGATTACTTATAATCAATAAGGAAATATTATGGCGATTCATCCAGATGCAGGTAAAACTGCACCTCAAGAAAGCTTAGTCAATGTACCAAAGCTGGTTTCAGCCTACTATTTAAATGAACCAGATCTAGAACAAAATCCAGAGCATTGCGTTGCCTTTGGTACGTCTGGCCATCGTGGTTGCTCGTACGATGTAAAGTTTAATGAGTCGCATATTTTAGCGATCACCCAGGCTATTTGTGATTTTCGTAAAGAAAACGATATTTTTGGACCACTTTTCTTAGGTAAAGATACACACGCATTAAGTGAAGCGGCATTTAACTCTGCAATCGAAGTCCTTGTTGCTAATGAAGTACAAGTGATTACGCAAGAGAATGATGAATACACACCAACGCCGGTAATTAGCCACGCGGTAGTGTCACATAATAAAGTGAACCAAAATGAGTTAGCTGACGGGATTGTTGTTACACCTTCTCATAATCCACCCGAAGATGGTGGTTTTAAGTATAACCCGCCAAATGGTGGCCCAGCAGATACAGACGTTACCAAATGGATTGAAGACAGAGCAAATCAACTCTTATTAGAAGACCTTGTTGAGGTGGAGTTATTTCCTTTTGCAAAAGCGTCTCGCTCAGGCTTTATTAAATATCAAGACTTGATCACGCCGTACGTTAATGATTTAGAGAATATCATTAACTTGAAAGCCATCAGTGACGCTAAAATTAAAATTGGTATCGACCCACTAGGGGGTTCAGGTATTAACTTTTGGCCAGTGATTGCCGAAAAATACAATTTAGACCTAACGGTCGTAAATAAGTCAGTCGATCCACGTTTTGCATTTATGCCGCTTGATAAAGACGGTAAAATTCGTATGGATTGCTCGTCACCTTACGCCATGGCGAATTTAATTGCCCTGAAAGACGATTACGATATCAGTATTGGTAATGACCCAGATTACGACCGTCACGGTATTGTGACACCGGATGGTTTAATGAATCCGAACCATTTCCTTGCCGTTGCGATTGATTATTTATTAAATCACCGCGATTGGTCTGCAGATGTGGCAATTGGCAAAACGCTTGTTTCAAGCGGCATGATTGATAAGGTCGTTGCGCGCAACAACCGTAAAGTAAAAGAAGTGCCTGTTGGCTTTAAATGGTTTGTTGAAGGGTTGAGTAGTGGCGCTTTAGCCTTTGGTGGCGAAGAAAGTGCAGGTGCCTCATTCTTACGCTTTGATGGTACCGTGTGGAATACAGACAAAGACGGTTTTATTCTTGGCTTACTAGCTGCTGAGATCTTAGCGGTAACAGGCAAAACACCTTCAGCGCTTTACAAAGAGCTTGAACAAGAGTTTGGTGCGCCGATTTATAAGCGTATCGATGCGCCTGCGAATGCTGAACAAAAATCGCGCCTAAAAGCGTTATCAGCTGATGATGTGAAAGCCAATACACTTGCAGGTGATGAAATCATTCAAAAGCTGACCCATGCACCGGGTAACAACGCGGCGATAGGTGGTTTAAAAGTCGTAACTGAAAATGGTTGGTTTGCTGCGCGACCTTCAGGTACGGAAGATATTTATAAAATTTACCTTGAATCATTCAAAGGTGAAGAACACCTCGCATTACTAGAAAAAGAAGCCAAAAAATTAGTTGATTCTGTTATCCGCTAATTTATCTTTCTTTTTTATTATAACGGCTGATTTAATCAGCCGTTTTTGTATTCAACTCTCACGTAATATTAGGATCAGACCATGAGCTACTCATCAGCTACTTACCTGGATGCGCTTAAAGCGTCGGGTGATTTTCTAAGCTTAACTCGTGAAAACGAATTTTCATTACCTTATTCATCATTCACGTTAACTAACGGGACAAATGTGACTGTCCATGACACGGGGATTATCGAGTTTCAGCCTGCAACAGTAAGCAATAAAGATATTGTGTTATCAAGTGCGATACACGGTAATGAAACAGCGCCGATTGAAATTTGCGATCAGTTAATTAGTGCAATAATTAAAGAAGAGATGACCTTAAAACAACGCGTGCTGTTTATTTTTGGTAACCCAAAATCAATAAATATCGGTAAGCGATTTGTTGAAGAAAACTTAAATCGTTTATTCAATGGTCATCATACCCAAGAGGGCATTGCTTCAAACCCTGAGCGTGTGCGCGCAAAACAATTAGAAGATGTTGTCAGTGACTTTTTCAGTCGTGGCAGCGAAGGTAGCGCACGTTGTCATTATGATTTGCATACTGCTATTCGTGGTTCAAAAAATGAAAAATTTGCTGTGTATCCCTACTTACATGGAAAACCGTGGAAAAAATCTCAATTGCAGTTTTTATTAAGCTGTGGGGTAAACACCGTATTAATGATGAAGTCGGCAGCGACAACCTTTAGCTACTACTCGTCATTTGTCCATGGCGCTGACTCATTTACCGTTGAGCTCGGTCAAGTTAAAGCGTTTGGTGAGAATGATATGTCACGCTTTGCGAAAACCAAAGAAACTTTAATTGCATTAATTAGTCAAGAAAGTGTTGAATATGGTGAGTTTAATGCATCTGATTTTGAGCTTTTTTCAGTTTATAGAACAATAAACCGAACGTGCGAAGACTTTAGTTTTCCATTCGCAGATGATGTAGAAAATTTTACGGGCTTCGCGAAAGGTGAATTATTAGCAACTGATGGTCAGACCAGGTATGTGGCTGAGGTTGAGGGTGAAGCTATAATCTTCCCAAATGCTGATGTAGCCTTAGGTCAGCGTGCATTATTGACGGTTATTCCAATGCAAGTTGATAGCAACTTTATTTAAAATAGTTGCATTTACACCCACCAAAATACAGTTAACTATATGATATTAAATAAAATTTATTGTTGTATAGTTAACTTTCCATGCATGTTTAGCGATTTATCGACTATTCGTCTATGATTAGTTGAATAACAACTTACGTTAACGTAAAGTGTCGGCAGTTTAATTTAAATAGATTGAAAATTACGCAAACTTTATCCTTACAGCTTTTGCTGATAAAAATTCAAATAAGGGCAGTTGCGTATGTATCTGACAACGAAAGAAGGTAGGTTATGAGTAATCCAAATAACGTATCGCTGAATATTAATCATGAACTGTCATTTATTGATGGTCACGCATTAAAAATCCCTACATTAAGCATTCTTAATGAGGAAGGCGACATCTATGAAGGTGCAACAGCACCTGATATCGACAAAGACACCGCAATTCGTCTTTATGAGACAATGCGATTCATTCGTGCGCTTGATGAGCGTATGCAAGCGGCACAGCGTCAAGGTCGTGTTAGTTTTTATATGCAATGTTTAGGCGAAGAAGCGGCGGTGACTGCCTCGGCTGCAGCGCTTGATCAAAATGACATGATTATGGCGCAGTACCGCGAACAAGCAGCATTACGTTATCGTGGTTTTAGCCTAGACCAATTTATGAATCAGATGTTCTCGAATGAGAAAGACTTAGGTAAAGGTCGCCAAATGCCAATCCATTATGGCTCTCGCGAACTTAACTATATGACTATATCGTCGCCGCTAGGGACACAAATCCCGCAGGCTACGGGTTACGCATACGGTCAAAAAGTACGTCACATTGATGCAGAAACGGGTGATTTAAACAGCACGATTGATAACATCACTATTTGTTATTTTGGTGAAGGTGCTGCCTCAGAAGGTGATTTCCATGCCGGTTTGAATATGGCTGCGGTTCATAAAGCGCCTGTTATCTTTTTTTCACGTAACAATGGCTATGCGATTTCAACGCCTGCAGATGAGCAATTTAAAGGTGACGGTATTGCATCACGCGGTGTTGGTTATGGCATTAAAACTATTCGAGTTGACGGTGCAGATGCACTTGCTGTCTATGCTGCGACTAAGAAAGCACGTGAAATCGTTACAACCCATGGTGAGCCGGTACTGATTGAGTCGATTGCTTATCGACTAGGTGCACACTCTACGAGTGATGATCCAAGCGGTTACCGCAGTAAAGACGAAGAAGCCAAACATCAAGGTTGCCCAATTGAGCGTTTTCGCAAGTGGTTACTTAAGCAGGGGTGGTTAGATGAAGCCCAAGATGCGAAAGATAAAGAAACTATTCGTGAAGAAATTTTAGCGGCACTTAAACGTGCAGAAAAAGTGGCGAAACCAGCGTTAGAAGAACTTATCTCTGATGTATACGATACGCCAATTCCATCACTGCAAAAACAATACGAAGAATTAAAACAACACATTTTGCAGCATCCTGATGCTTATCCAACGACTGCAGGGAGATTAAAGTAATGGCTAAAATGAACATGCTTCATGCAATTAATTCTGCCCTTGATATCACCATGGCAGAGCACCCAAATGCCTGTATTTTTGGTGAAGATGTTGGCTATTTTGGTGGTGTATTCCGTGCAACCTCAGGCTTACAAGAGAAATACGGTAAGCATCGTGTATTTAATACACCTTTGACTGAGCAAGGTATTTTAGGTTTTGCCAATGGCCTTGCTGCATTCGGTGCGCCTGCATTAGCAGAAATTCAATTTGCTGATTATATTTTCCCTGCATTTGACCAAATTGTGAATGAATCAGCTAAATTCCGTTACCGCAGTGGTAATGAATTTAACGTGGGTAATTTAACAATTCGCACGCCGTATGGTGGCGGGATTGCAGGTGGTTTATATCATTCACAATCGCCTGAAGCTTATTTTGCACATACCCCAGGTTTAAAATTGGTTGTGCCACGTAACCCTTATCAAGCTAAAGGTTTATTACGTGCATCAATCAAGGACAACAACCCGGTTCTTTTCTTTGAGCCTAAGCGTTTATACCGTGCATCAACCGGTGAAGTGCCTGAAGAAGATTACAGCATTGAGCTTGGTAAAGCCGAAGTTGTTCAAGAAGGTACTGACGTTACCTTACTTGCTTGGGGTGCGCAGATGGAAATCATTGAAGACGCAGCCAAAAAAGCAGCTGAACAGGGTATTAGTTGTGAAGTTATTGACTTACGTACAATTTTACCTTGGGACGTTGAAACAATTGCTAAATCTGTTACTAAAACAGGGCGCCTAATTGTTAGCCACGAAGCGCCAATTACCAATGGTTTTGGGGCCGAGATTGTTGCGACTATTCAACAAGAGTGTTTCTTACACTTAGAGTCGCCAATTGCGCGTGTGTGTGGTTTAGATACGCCGTACCCACTCGCCCTTGAAAAAGAATATGTGCCAGATGCGCACAAAGTGCTTGCTGCGATTAAGCAATCAGTTGAGTTTTAGGAGTCAGTATGTCTAAAGATTTTATCTTACCAGATATCGGCGAAGGCATCGTAGAGTGTGAAATCGTTGAGTGGTTAGTTGCAGAGGGTGATACGGTAAAAGAAGATCAGCCTATTTGTGACGTAATGACCGACAAAGCACTTGTACAAATTCCTGCAGTGCACGATGGTGTGATCAGCAAGTTATATTACGCAAAAGGTGATATTGCAAAAGTGCATGCTCCTTTATTTGCAATGGATGTTGATGGTGAAACGCCAAGCCAAACAGTTGAAGCAGCAGACGATACCGCTGCACAGCCAACACCGCAAACTGCAACCTCAGGCTCGCATTTAGAAGACTTTATCTTGCCAGACATTGGTGAAGGTATTGTTGAATGCGAAATCGTTGAGTGGTTAGTCAGCGAAGGTGATGAAATAGTAGAAGATCAAGCTGTTTGTGATGTGATGACAGACAAAGCTTTGGTTCAAATTCCGGCTAAATACACGGGTAAAGTCGAAAAGCTTTACTATCAAAAAGGCGATATTGCTGCGGTACACAGCCCGTTATTCCAAATGAGTATCGAAGGTCATACTGCCGAGCCTGATGTCAGCTCAGCGGTTGTTAAAGCGCAAACTAACGCGGCCAATAAACCTTCAGAAAAACCAGCAACGCCTGCTGCAAATAAACAGCTTAACAAAAAAGCAGTTGCATCACCGGCAGTGCGTCGTAAAGCCCGTGAGCTAGATGTTGATTTAACGCAAGTGCCAGGTTCGGGTAAAAATGGCCGTATTTATAAGCAGGATATTGAAGACTTCTTAAATGAGGGTCAAAGCCAAGCACGCACTGAAACTGTTTCGTCAGCAACATCACAATCAACACCTGTGGTAGCGACAGGCACAAGCCGTGTTGAGCCAATTAAAGGCATTAAAGCAGCGATGGCTAAGCAAATGGTTGCGTCAGTATCGACAATTCCTCATTTTACATTCTGTGACGAAATCGATTTAACAAAACTTATTGCACTGCGTACTGATTTAAAAGAGCAGTATAAACAGCAGGGCGTTAAGCTCACTATGATGCCATTTTTTATCAAAGCGTTGTCGCTTGCAATTAAGCAGTTCCCAGTGCTTAACTCGCAAGTAAACGATGAGTGTACGGAGTTGACGTACTTTGATGATCATAATATTGGTATGGCAGTAGATTCGAAGATTGGTTTATTAGTGCCTAATATTAAATCATGCCAGTCGAAGAGCATTGTTGATGTTGCAAACGAAGTTACTCGTTTAACAGAAGCCGCTCGTGATGGTCGTGTATCACCTGATGACTTAAAGGGTGGAACAATCAGTATTTCTAATATTGGTGCGATTGGTGGCACAATTGCAACCCCGATCATCAATAAGCCTGAGGTGGCAATTGTCGCATTAGGTAAATTACAGCATCTACCGCGCTTTGATGAAAATGGTCATGTGGTATCGGCAGCTATAATGCAAGTGAGCTGGTCTGGTGACCACCGTGTTATCGATGGCGGTACTATTGCTCGATTCAATAATTTGTGGAAATCTTACTTAGAAGATCCCGCAAAAATGATGATGGCAATGAGCTAATTTATTCGTTATTAAAAAACCAGCTTCGGCTGGTTTTTTTATGTATGATGTTTAAGTGAATGTGTATAAATAACGATATCTTATAAGGAATTAAATGGAGCACTTTAAAGAAGCGTTGAATAGATATGCCGACTTTACTGGGCGCATACGTCGTCAGTCATATTGGATGTTTATCCTCTTTTACCTGCTATTTGCGATGCTTTGCGGCTTAATTGATAGCTTACTAGGCGAAGAGATTATTAGCAGTATTTATGCATTAGCGCTTTTTATACCATCATTAAGTGCAACCACCAGACGTCTTCATGATACTGGCCGGTCAGGTTGGTGGCAGCTTTTGTATTTATTACCTGTTGTTGGTGTGCTTATCGTTATTGTGTTCTGTGTTTTAGACTCAGAAAAAGAACACAATCAGTACGGCCCATGTCCTAAATAGCGCTCGTCACACAATGCCCTGTTTTCATAGGGCTTTGTGCGTTTAATCTCTACACTAAAGACCGTAAAAATATAAACCGTAACCAACAATCAAGGCTGGGATAGACGAATAAACAGTGGCGACCACTGCGGCTCGTGGAGCCAGCGCTATTGCAGGGAACAGGGCATCACCATCATTAGAGATTGCGTTTGCAGCCATCGCGCTAAACGGAATAATGCCTTGAATATAAAGAGTCATAACCACAATTTGTGGTCCGCAACCCGGAAGCAGTCCTATGGCAACAGCTATCAAGGGGGCTAAATAGGCATAGTCAGAAAACCAACCAGTCAGGTCAACACCCACCACATTAACAAAAATCTCAAATACCATAAACGAAGCGACAACCCAGGCAGTAACGAAGTGTGTATCCATCAAGACTTTCGTTAACTTTGAAGGTGGGGTGCAGGGCGCTTCTTCGCTGGTAATTTGTTTGTAATTTTGACCTTTTGACGACAACGCCCAGATAACAACCACAAATAAGGCCATTATCGATCCAAACACACTGATGATATCGATAATAGGTTGGCTAAAAAGTGTTTGCTCAACATTCATAGCAATTAAAAAAGCGATGATCACACTTGGGATCAGTGAAAACTTCCAAATAGGTCGGCTAAATTGGATTGCTTTTGGCTGACATTGTGGCTCTTCAATATAGTCGCTTGGCTGTGAAGGCTGAAAGCGGTGCCGACTATGAAAAAGGTTAACGATTTGTCCGCTGATGATGCCCACACACACGCCTAAAAGCATCATAATAAGGCCATCAAGTGGGCGGGTTGCGAGTAGTAAAAATGCAGCATCACCCATTGTGGCTGTTAATACCGCAACCACAGAGCCAAAGCTTGCTTGTCGTTTAGTAAATTGAGTGACAACAATGATTGCTCCGCCACAACCGGGTAATGCGCCCAATATAGAGGCAAAGCTCACCTCTAAAAAACCAGATCTTGCGCGTAAATAGCTTAATTGCAGTTGGGGAAGGCGATCAATTAAATAGTAATAGATTAATAGGGTTGCGGCTACGAAAACAGAAACCTGAAAAAAAGCATCGCTTAATGCTTGTAAGGTAAACCCGCGAGTTGCTGGTACAACAAGGGCAATAAGAATTAAAAGGGGCAAGAATAAGCGCTTATTGTCCGTAATATAACACCTCGCTTTTTGAGAAAAGAATCTCGATTGTGTTAATAAAATCATACAGTGCAACCTAAAAATTAATCAGATTACACTGTATTATTACTTTAAATGAAAATCAATATCATTTGCATCTATTTGCGTTGGAATTCTGAGCTTTCATTCCATTTAGGCCATTCTTCACGCTCAGAGATATCAAAACCAACTTGATAGAATAACTGAAGGTCTTGAACTGCGCCCGAAAGATCCCATTCATCACGGTAACGATCGCAAGGTTGATGATAACAACCACGAAGCACTAAACTCATGCGCTTGCGGTAAGTGGCCGTTTCTTCATCAAAAGCAACACTTCCACCGCCTGCATACATTGCAGGCACGCCCATGTTTGCAAATGCAAAATGATCTGAGCGGTAGTAGCCACCTGATGAAGGTTTAGGATCGCCCGAAACAGTTCTATCTTGTGCCTTAGCTGCCGTTTCTAATAACGTATCCATTTCTGACTTACCAATACCAACAACACTGATATCTTTTACTTTACCGAGCAAGTTCAAGCTATCCATATTAATGTTAGCAACAGTATTTTTAGCAGGAATAACGGGGTTAGCAGCGTAATACTTAGAGCCAAGTAAGCCTTGCTCTTCAGCGGTAACAGCTAAAAAGGTCATTGAGCGACTAGGGTGCTTCGGTAAACTTGTAAATGCTTCAGCAACCTCAATTAAACCCGCAGTGCCTGTCGCATTATCGTGTGCACCGTTATAAATCTGATCACCTTTACGGGTTTTATCAGTGCCTAAGTGATCCCAGTGAGCTGAGTATATAACATGCTCGTCTGGTTTTTCGCTACCAGGCAAAGTCGCAATGAAGTTATATGAAATTGACTTTTTAATCGTATTATTTACAGTTACGCTCGCGGTTAAATCGCCCATATCAACATGGTATGCACCTTTTGCTGCGTTGGCTTTCATGGTATCGAAGTCTAAGCCTGCTTTTGTGAAAAGCTCTTTAGCGACATCTGTCGTTACCCAACCTTCAACCGCAACACGGTCCATATTGTTGTTTTCTTTTTGAAAACCAAACTGTTCGCCACTCCATGAGTTTTCAACCACAGACCAAGGATAAGAAGCCGGAGCGGTTTCGTGAATAATAATTGCACCTGCGGCACCTTGGCGGCTCGCTTCTTCATATTTATACGTCCAACGACCATAATAGGTCATCGCATCGCCGGTAAATAGCGCCGGATCTTTTGTAGCAAAACCAGGATCGTTGACCAGCATAACCACTGTTTTACCTTCAACGTCTAAACCTTCGTAGTCATTCCAGTTATATTCAGGGGCGTTAACACCGTAACCAACAAACACGAGTTCAGAATCTTTAATGCTTTGTTGTGCGCTGATACGGCTACTGCCCATGACCATGTCTTTTTTATACTCATAATCTTTACCACCGATAGTAAGGACCATGTTAGGGTCGGCTTCAAGAGATACCAGAGGCACTTCTTGTAAGAAGCTATCACCATTACCTGGTTGGTAACCAAGCGCTTTGAATTGCTCTGTTAGGTAAGCAAGGGTTAATTCTTCACCTTTTGATGAAGGTGCACGACCACCAAACTCATCTGAAGCAAGCACTTTAATATGCTCAGCTAATTGTGCTGAATTAATGCTTTGATAGGCTTTTTCTACATCATCAGAAGTAATACTTGTTGAAGCACAGCCCGCAAGAATAGCGCTTGCGAGTACTGTCATTGGAAAATAGCGTTTCATAATAGCTCTTTTTTTGTTTTAAGATGGCAATAGTATATGAGGTTCTATTAATGAGAACCAGTTTTTACGGTAAACTAGCGTAAAGCTTCAAGAAGTTAAATGTAATAGCCCATGAAACGATTTACACCGCCAGAGCAGTGGTCAACACAGTATTTAACCACCGGCGCATTTGCCGACTTAGCCGATTTATTCAAAATTCATGAATTGACTGATTGGCCGAGTTGCCAATGGTTTTCACAATTTTTAAATGCCACAACGTCACAAGGCCAAGCTATTCGCTTTGTTGAAGACGAGCAGTTTGCTGATGAAAGCCGTTACTATGAACAAATTATATTCGAAACGGGCCACGTGCCGACGCGGCAACAGAATTGGCACGATCTCTTTGGTGGGTTTATTTGGTGTTTGTTTCCAAAAACAAAGTCACTGATAAACCATCAACATATTGAAGAAATTAAACTACATGGTCTAAAAGAGCGAAGTAAACACCGAAACGCCCTAACATTGTTTGATGAATGTGGTGTTGTGCTTGCAATTACACACACGCAATGGCAGCAACAATTGCGTGATCATCAATGGGAACATGCATTTGTTGATAAGCGCGAAGAATGGGGGCGCACTATTCGTCCTTATATGTTTGGTCATGCAAATTATGAAATGCTCACTCAACCTTATATAGGTTTGACAGGCAAGGCGTTGTTTATCGTTGTTCCTGATGACATATTTTGTAAAGATTTAAGCAGTCAATATGCATATCTAGATCAACGCCTTTATGAGATGATTAAGTTTGATGATTGTTTGCGCGATAATAAAAACTTATCGCCACTCCCTTTGTTAGGTGTGCCAAGGTGGTGGACCGACAATGAAAATCCAGAATTTTACAGTAATACAGATTACTTTAGACCGAAACGAAGGAAACGAACATGATTGAAGTAGCAGGGCTTAAAAAGAAATTTAAGCTGACGAAAGATCATAAAAAAAACAACACGGATAAAATCGATCCCCGTGAAGATAAGCAATTTTTTCACTCTGTAAGAGATGTCAGTTTTCACTGCGATAAAGGTGAAGTATTGGGTTTGCTTGGTCCAAATGGTGCGGGTAAAACAACGACACTTAGAATGATTTCTACCGCATTGAAACCCGATGAGGGCAGCATTACTATCTCTGGTCACGATATTGTTAAAAAGCCATTGATTGGACGAAAATCAATTGGCTTTTTATCAGGCAGCACTGGGTTGTATGGGCGATTAACCGTCAAAGAAAATGTAGAATACTTTGCACGCCTGCATGGTATGAATAAAAAACTGATTGCATCACGTTGTGACGAATTGTTTACTTTACTAGATATGCACAGTTTTATAGATAAACGCGCCGAAAACCTTTCTACAGGTATGAAACAAAAAGCCAATATAGCGCGTGCAGTGATCCACCGGCCAGACGTCGTCATACTTGACGAGCCAACCACTGGCCTAGATATTATGACCACACAAACCGTTATTAACTTTATTAAAGGCCTGAAAGAGCAGGGTACGCCGGTTATATTTTCAACGCATCATTTAGATGAAGTAGCCTTGTTATGTGACCGTGTCGCAGTTATTAATCAAGGACTTAGCTGCTTTGATGGCACGTTAGATGAATTTAAACAAACAGGACAAAGTGACGTGCTGAACCAAGCGTTTATGAATATTTTAACGGAGAGTCGTGATGTTTGAAGTATTTAAAAAGGAATTAAAAGAGCTATTACGCGACCGTAAAACACTCATATTTGTGGTTGCGCTACCTGTTGCTATTTTTCCATTGTTATTTGCAATTATGGCCTTTATAAGCTCGCAAGCTGCATTAGAGGCTGAGCAAGAAGTGCATACCTACGCCATTATTAATGGTCAATACGCACAAGAGTTTACAGACAAAGTTTTTTATCATAAAAGCTTTTCACAGTATAAAGGCGAAGAAACGTTCAATTCAGTTGAAGATTTAACAAATGCAGTTAAAGCTGGCACGATTGACATGGGGATATACTTACCCTCAGATGCCAAACAAACGTTAGATAATGCCAAACAGAGTGAATGGCAAGTCGTGTATAACGATGCAAAAGCGATTAACTTTTTGTTTGACCGTGTAAAAGAACTTGCCAAAGAGTATGGCGATAAACTGCGTACTACTAAGCTGTTAAGTTTTGGAGTATCAGAGCAGCAACAGGCTGCGATTATCGAGCCTATAAAAGTCGTGAAAGTGGATACGGCTGATAAACGTGAAAATCTGGGTGAAAAAATTGGCGGGTTTATTCCTTATTTATTGATCCCACTTGTTTTAATGGGCGCAACCTACCCAGCGATTGATTTAGGTGCGGGAGAAAAAGAGCGCGGTACGCTTGAAACTCTTTTACTTACGCCAATCACGCGAACGCAGCTGGTTCTTGGTAAATTTATTACATTACTCGCTTCATCTATCGCAACAACGACGATTACGGTACTCAGTATGGGAATTTGGGTGTCTGTTGCTATCGCATTTGTTGATTTAGCCGTTGTTAAAACAGCATTTAGCTCATTAACTGTGTTTGATTTGGGATTGATTTTTATATTACTCGTTCCAATTGCGGCCATTTTTTCATCGCTTGCGCTCGCGATTTCTATTTACGCACGTACCTTTAAAGAAGCACAAAACTACATGGCACCGCTGAGTATTGGGGTTATTTTCCCGATTATGATTGCGCTAATGCCTAACGTAGAGCTCACCAGCAAAACGGCGTTTATTCCGGTAACGAATGTTGCCTTAGCGATTAAAGAGATTATTAAAGGCACTGTTGATTACACCCTCGTTGGGCTCATTTTCTTAGCCACCGTTATTGTGGCGGGGGCGTTATTGGCTTTCTGCGTTAAGTGGTTTAATAAAGAAGATGTGCTATTTAGATAGTCAATAAGTCAGTTATTTATACGATTAAAAGCACCATTTTGGTGCTTTTTTCGTTTCTAGTGAACACTGCTGTAGTAGTCATAATTAATTATAATTTTTTATCTTTACCCCGTCTTTATCATGAAATTCTCCTATACTATTTACAAGGTGGTAAATAAGGCTTTTTGTTCAATGGATTTTGAAAAATTATCGCGTTTAATAGTGCTACACAAGTTACCTATATTTGCATTTATTGTCCTTGTCATATTGGCGTGCTTAGCAACCGTAAAATATGAAATTGATACGCGTGAAGATGTCTACAAACGAACTTATGAGCAAATGCAGCGAGAGCTTTCAGCAAAAAAGTCGACCTTTACTACGACATTAAGAGAGAATATTTCAGCTTTAAACTTCCTTGATGCAACCCCGCCGATCATGGCGATTATGCGGGCCACAAATGAAAACAATATCGACCCTGTGTTAGGCACGCCCATTTCAGCCTGGAAAGACCGCTTAGCTAAAATATTTAGCGGGTTTATGGCAACCGACAAAGATTTAGCGCAAGCACGCTACATATATGTCGCTGATAACGGCAAAGAGGTTGTACGTGTAGACAACATAAACGGCAAAGTCAGCCGTATTGCTGAGCAAAATTTGCAGCACAAAGGTCAGCGTGATTACATGCAAATCACCCGTCAATTAACCAATGGCCATATTTATGTTTCGCCTATTAATTACAATCGTGAAAACGGTGCACTTCAAGTGCCTTATGTAAGCACGTACCGAGTCTCTAAGCTGATTAAAGATGCCAATGGTGACCCTTTCGCGGTGTTAATCATTAACTATTATGCAGACGATTTAATTCAAGGTTTAATAGAAGGAACCCCGCGAAAATTTAATGTTTTTCTTTTAAATGCAAAACAACAATTTATCTATCATCCAAATGAAGCATACCGTTTTAGTTTTGAAAAAGGCGATGCGCATTTTTGGTACGAAGAATTTAATAGTAATCATGATATGGCGCACGTTGATCTCTTTGACGTGGTGAACTTACCTGACAGGCTTTTTTTGAAAGAGGAGATAGCGTTTCAAAATGGTATTCAAATGGAGCCGTTAACGATAGCAGTGGCAATTGATACTGAAAACTTACTGTATGAAATAAAGCAAAAGCGCTATAGATTTATAGCCATGCTCTGTTTGATCATTGTAGTAGTCGTTATCTTGTTCATTATTTACCAGCGAGATATTAATCGTAAACTCGAGCTAAGCTTTCTTAAGGAGAAGAATAGCAAAATAATCGAAAGCTCATCCGATGCCATTATTATGATAAAAGCAAACGGTGTTATCGATAATGCGAATAAAACAGCGAAAGAGTTTTTTGGTATTGAAGAGCAACACACCCAATTTGATGAATTATTTAACTACAATGACGAAGATTTTCAGGGCATTGCTCAAGCACTTAAAGAAGGAAAACGGTGCTCATTCGAAGCGATACATATTGCCGATGAAAATACCCACTACTTTTCGATTACCATGGCTCCTATTTTTGATGCGGCTAATCAAGAATTTCAAATAGCGGCAATATTACGCAATATTGATTCGCTGAAATGTGCTCAACATCAGCTTGAAAAGCTCAATGGTTCACTGGAAGAAAAAGTAAAGATGCGCACAGCCGAGCTTGAAGAAGCAACCGAAAAAGCATTAGCGGCAAGTAAAGCTAAAAGTCAGTTTGTTGCCAATATTTCCCATGAAATTCGGACCCCGATGAATGGTGTACTCGGTATGCTAGAAATGCTTGAAGAAGAACTGCTTACCCCACAGCAAAAAAAATATTTACATTACGCGAATAGTAGCGCTAATTCTTTAATGACGCTGATAAATGATATTCTTGATTTTTCTAAAATCGAGGCAGGCAAACTCGATTTAGACTGTCACGAATTTGATGTGGTATCTGTGTGCAGTGATTTAGTGACATCGATGGCAGTGCAAGGACAGAAAAAAGGCATTGAAGTACTTTTTGATTGCAGTGGCATTACACGAAGAACGGTTATGGGTGACAGTCATCGACTAAAACAAATCTTAAATAACCTGTTAAGTAACGCCTTTAAATTTACCCACCAAGGGCATGTTAGCCTGAAAGTTACACAGCTGTCTGTTGAGAAAAATAAGCTAATGTTGAATTTTTCGGTGTGTGATACTGGGATTGGAATTTCAAAAGAGAATCAAGATAAGCTTTTTGAGGTGTTTACCCAAGAAGACTCGAGTACAACGCGTCATTACGGTGGAAGCGGCCTTGGTTTGTCAATCAGTCGCAAGTTATCGCAACTTATGGGCGGTGATATCATAGTAGAAAGCGAAAAAGGTAAGGGCAGCTGTTTTATCGCAAGTGTTTGTGTCGCACCTTCAGACATATCCATACAACACAGTGTTATTGCAGCATTACCTGAAAAACGGATGGGTATCGCGGTGCAGTACGATAAATTGGCAACCAACCTTGAAAAACAACTTACTGTGCTATCAGAGCCTGCACCCAAACAGCTACTTAGGTTAAATAACGTAACAGAGGCTGAACTTAAGTTACTTGATTTAGTGATTGTTGAGCACAAACATCCCTTATTCGAGCTAGTGTTGAATTGGGCGAGAAATCATCTGCAAAAACATGCACTTATCTTAGGGGTCATGTCGTCACTTGCCAAAAAATATGACTTACCAGCTAATGTAATGGTGATTGCAAAGCCCATTACACCTGATGAATTAAGCTATCGATTAGCGCTATTATTGAATAATAGTCAGCAGTTTGTTGAGCATGTTAAAAGCACAGATAAAGAGCAAGTTAGAATTGATTTGAGCGATAAACATATTCTTATTGTTGATGATAATTTAATTAATATTGAAGTGAGTAAAGCCATCCTTCGCGACAGCAATGTGACTATTGAATCAGCCAATGATGGCTTTGAAGCATTAGAACTTTTGAAAAATAGTAAGACAGTATTCGATTTAATTTTAATGGACTGTCAAATGCCCAACTTAAATGGTTATGACTGCACAAAGGAAATCAGACAAGGTAAAGCAGGCGATGTTTATCAGGATGTGATCATCATTGCGATGACAGCCAGTGCTATGGCTGGCGACAGAGAAAAGTGTTTAAGTGTTGGCATGAACGATTACATTACAAAACCTATTAAGCAAGCCACATTACGCAATAAATTGTCGATGTGGCTCAAAGGTTAAACAGCTTATGCCGCATCTTGGCTTTTGTCGAAGGCGGGGGTTGGATTTAGTTTGCTGATATCTGCAGAGTGAATGACTTTTTGTGTTTCGCTCCAATGTAGCAACTCAATTTTTCCGCAACTGTTTTCAACAAGCGCTGTGCAGTTTTCTATCCAATCTCCGTCATTGCAATACACAATATCATCGACAATTTTCACCGCAGGGTGATGAATATGGCCACATATTATGCCATCAACGCCTTGTTTTTTTGCTTCATGAATTGCTGCATTTTCAAAGGCTTCAATTGCTGCACGCGCTTTGTGTACGCGTGCTTTGATCCACGAAGCAAGTGACCAGTAATTCCCTCCAAACAAACGTCTAATTCGGTTTGTCCAGCGGTTTAAAAAGAGTAAAAAATCGTATCCAGCATCACCCGCTATGCTAATTAGCTTGTTGTAACGGGTTGCTGAATCAAAGTCATCACCGTGCAAAAGTAAAAAACGTTTATTCGCCTTCGTGGTGTGTATATATTTTTTATGAACTTCTATACCAAATAATGACTCGTTGGCGTAATGACGAAAAGTTTCATCATGGTTTCCTGGTATGTAAATAACACGCGTGCCGTCTTTGGCTTTTTTTTGAATAAGCGCAAGTACATCATAGTGACTTGGGTGCCAGAAAAACTGCCGTTTCATTGACCATAAATCAACTATATCGCCAACAAGGTAAAGTACATCACATTCGATAGAATTTAAAAAGTTTAATAGATACTGAGCTTGGCAGTCTTTGTAACCTAAGTGAACGTCGGAAATCCAAACGGCAGGATAGTGAGTTTTATTACTGCTAGTTGTGTTATTCATGGCATTTACTCATGGTGTAATAAGCTAAATGCTAAGGATAGAAGGTGACATTAAAAAGACGGTTTAGCGAAACATCTATGACAAAGTGCTCATGATCAAAAAAACCGCCGAAGCGGTTTTTTTAACTGAGATAGCGTAAAAGGTTTAGCCTTTTACTAATGCCGCAATTTCAGCGATTGCAGTGTCTAAATCAAGCATGAGCTTTTCACCCGTACGACGGTTTTTAAGCTCAACTTTATTTTCATCTAGGTTTCGTTCACCAATAACCAGTGTGTAAGGCACACCGAGTAATTCCATGTCGTTGAACATAACACCTGGACGCTCTTTACGGTCATCAAATAACACATCGATACCTTGCGCTTTTAGACCGTCATATAAGTTGTTTGCAATATCAGGAATACGATGAGATTTATGCATGTTCATAGGAACGATGGCTAAATCAAACGGTGCAATAGGTTGTGGCCATTTAATACCGTATTCATCATTATTTTGTTCAATGGCTGCGGCAACGATACGCGATACACCAATACCATAACAACCCATTGTCATGATCTGGTTTTTACCTGACTCGCTTAATACACCTGCTTTCATTGCTTCAGAGTATTTAGTACCCAGTTGGAAGATATGACCAACCTCAATACCGCGCTTAATTTGTAACGTACCTTGGCCACATGGGCTAGGATCGCCTTCAACAATATTACGAATATCGGCAACTTCATAGTTTTCAACATCGCGGTCCCAATTAATGCCGCTAAAGTGCTCGCCATCTTTGTTTGCACCGGCAACAAAGTCAGCCATTACATTGGCAGTGCGGTCTACAATAATAGGCATGTTTAGACCAACAGGGCCTAGTGAGCCTGGTTTCGCGCCAATCGCCGCAACGATGTCTTCTTCTTTAGCCATTTCAAGAGGTGAATCAACAAGCGGGTGTTTCTCTGCTTTTAGTTCATTTAATTCATGATCACCACGTACAATAAGAGCCACTAAACCACGTTGTTCGTTTTCATCAGGTGCGCCATACACAATCAGTGTTTTAACGCCACGATGAGGTTTAACCCCGTAATGCTCTTTTAGCTCAGCAATTGTTTTTGCATCTGGCGTAGGGAATGCCTTAAGCTCTTTTGTCGCTGCTGGACGTGCATCTGTTGGTGCAAGCGCTTCAGCTTTTTCGATATTTGCTGCGTAATCACTTGCATCACTGAATGCAATGGCATCTTCACCAGATTCAGCCAGTACATGAAACTCATGCGATACGCTGCCACCAATAGAGCCTGTATCAGCAATAACTGGACGGTAATCAAGACCCAGACGCTCAAAGATATTGCAGTATGCTGTGTGCATTACTTGGTATGTTTTTTCTAAACACTCGTCACTTAAATGGAAAGAATACGCATCTTTCATGGTGAATTCGCGTGCACGCATCACACCAAAACGAGGACGCACTTCATCACGTACTTTTGTTTGTACTTGATAAAGAGTCAGTGGAAGTTGTTTATATGAGCTTACTTCTTTACGAACGAAATCAGTGATAACTTCTTCGTGCGTCGGACCAAGTGCGAATGGGCGATTGTGGCGGTCATTAATACGCAGTAATTCAGGACCAAATTGCTCCCAACGGCCCGATTCTTCCCATAAGTCAGCTGGCTGGATAATCGGCATTAGCATTTCGATTGCGCCGGCTTTATCCATTTCTTCACGTACAATGTTTTCTACTTTTTTCAGTACGCGTAAACCAGAGGGCAACCACGTGTATAAACCCGACGCAACGCGGCGGATCATGCCAGCTCGTAGCATTAATTGATGAGAAACAATCTCAGCATCAGACGGAGTTTCTTTAAGTGTTGCGAGTATATATTGACTGGTACGCATCTCTATTCCAAGTAGTGTTAAAATTATTATCGTTTACTCAAATCATTTGAGTAGTAACAAGGCGCTCAGTTTACCAGCGGAAGCGGTGACACTAAAGCGCTAAGTGTTAAAAACTAGCATTTTTCGATGCTGGTTACAGTATTATGGTCGCCAGTAACAAACCAACGAATATTAAAATCATATAATGTCATGCCGTAGCTTTGTGTTGATTCACGTTGCTTTTTGTAAGCAGGGCGTGGGTCTTGCTTTAACACATTGCTGATAAAGGCTTTTAATTCGGGATAATCGGTTTGTTTAGCGATAAAAGCAAGCGATTCTTCGCTAAATTCTACACTCATATCTGTTTCTGGGCGGGTGTCGGCAAAGCCAGCACTGGCCTCATTCATTGCATCTGAATAAGGTAAATAGGGTTTGATGTCTAAAATAGGCGTGCCATCAAGTAAATCAATACCCGATAACAATAAGCTCAACTGGCCATTTTTGTATTCAATGCCTTCAAGTTTTACGGCACTCATACCGATTGCGTTGGGTCTAAACGTGGCACGCGTTGCAAATACACCTTTACGCTCGTTACCCCCTAAGCGAGGAGGGCGTACCATAGCTGAATAGCCTTTGTCTGCTGTTTCATGAAATCTAAATAGCAGCCAAATATGACTAAACTCATCGAGGCCACGCACAAATTCTTCACGATTGAAATCAGCAGTAAAAACGAGTTTTGCTTTTGCTTCGGGTACTAAACGTGGTTGCCGTGGTATGGCAAACTTTTGTTTATAAGGAGAGTGGATATGCCCGACAGCCGTTAATTGATATTCGCTCATAATGCGTTGTAATTAGGAAAAACTGCCATCATTTTACATGCAAACACAAAAAAAGGCAGTCTGGGCTGCCTTTAAACATTTAAACTAAGTGGTCTAAATTAAAACATGTACTGAAAAGAGACCGATGCGACATCCATATCAGGGTCAATATCATCTTCAAGCTCATAACGCTCATACTCAAAACGTACTTGCATATTGGTAGTAAAAGCATACTCAATACCTGCGCCATAAAATACATCGCCGCCATCTGTATCTGCACTAATGCTGCCAAGATCACCTAAATCTTGTTCCACTTCGGCATCCCATTCAAGCCACCCGCCTTTAGCATACACTGAAAAGCTCTCAGTAATGGGGGCAGCAAGCCTCGCTGCGAGGGAAATACCATCAAGCTCTACTTTTGAATCAATGTCACTTGCTTCATCAAAGTTTTGATAGGCAAGCTCTAGGCTTAAGTACTTATTGAACTGTGTCCCTATGTAGCCTTTAAGCATTTGTGAATCATCATCGAAATCGGTGTCGTTTTCACTGTCTTCAAATTGGAAAGAGTATTGACCATAACCAATACCAGTATAAATACGAGGAGAATCCATTTCGGAAGTATCTGCATGGGCAGCATTATTAAAACCAAGTAGTGCTAAAGAAAGTGCAGAAATTGAAATTACTTTAATCATTTAATAGCTCCTTTAAAAAATAAATAAACGATGTATTCATATCGCTCGTAGGAACTATTGCACTGAATATGCCAATATATTTTATACGCTTAAAGTATTGGTTTTAACACTGTTTTAGGCTTTTTTTGCGCAGTATGATTAATCAGTGATCAGCTGTTCAGTTTCATATGCGCAACAATTTCAATCAGCTATGTAGAAGTTACTTAACTACGCTTTTTGCAGTAATGTTTCTGTTTCAATGGCAATCTCTTTCATTTTAATTGCGTAGTTTTCGATTTTCTTTTCTTCATCAGTTTCAGCTGTGTAGGTCGGTACCGCGATAGGGTAACCCGCTTCATCCATTGCTATGAAACTAATAACACAGTGATTTGTTTCGACTAAGTTTTGTGTTTTAGGGTCGCCGCAACGCACTTGAATAAAAATTTGCATACTTGTTTTACCGGTATGCGCAATACTCGCTTTAACTTCAACAATTTGTCCGACAAGAATAGGGCGCTGGAATTTAACGCCAGCAACAGACACGGTGACGCAGTAGTGACCGCTCCAACCCGCTGCACAGGCATAGCCTGCTTGGTCTATCCATTTCATTACAACACCTCCGTGTACTTTACCTCCAAAGTTCACATCAGTAGGCTCAGCTAAAAAACGAAAAGTTACACTTGATGACGGCATATATCACTCACTATAAATTTAAACACGACTAAGGGTTTGCTTACCTTTCAAGGTTAAATTTGCAGCAGTCTGTGTGCGATTCAGTCAAGGCAGCGGCTATGGCGTGTGGTTATCCCCATGAATAGCCGATAACGCAGCATCAAAACCAAACAGGCGCTCCCCTTTGAGTTATGCTTTGGGGCGCTTTACTCTTTGTTGCTCGGTTTTTACTTAGCTCACTAGGTTACAAACCACGCGCCGTGATTTAAGCGTCCCAAGTTTGAACAAATCTTAATCTGCAAAGGTAAACAGATCTTAAGCATAGACTAAAAAAGGGGCCGAAGCCCCTGCAATTTAGGATAAATAGTAATTAAATGAGTAACGTGCGTTACATATTAGGGTAGTTTGGTCCACCCGCACCTTCAGGCGTGACCCAGCAAATGTTTTGACTTGGATCCTTAATATCGCAGGTTTTACAATGCACGCAGTTTTGTGAATTGATCACAAACTCTTTTTGGCCTTCGATTTCTTGAACTTCATAAACCCCTGCAGGACAATAACGTTGTGCTGGTTCGTCAAACTTCACTAAATTTACGTTAATTGGAATGCTGTTGTCTTTGAGCTTTAAGTGACAAGGCTGAGATTCTTCATGGTTCGTATTTGATAAAAACACCGACGATAATTTATCAAAGCTCAGTTTGCCATCGGGTTTGGGATAACTAATCTTTTCGGCTCTGCTTGCATCAACAAGTGTTGCATAGTCAGGTGTATTGTCTTCAAACTTGAAGGGAAGTTTCCCTGCAAAGATATTTTGGTCAAGTGTGTTGTATGCGCCACCCAAAAATTTACCTAACTTGTGCATAACAGGGCCAAAGTTGCGTGATTGATACAGCTCTTTATAGGCCCAGCTTTGCTCAAATGCGGTTGCATATTCAGCTAAATCGCTATTTTCTTTGCCTTGAGCAAGCGCCTCAACAATCACATCGGCAGCGATCATGCCTGATTTCATAGCCGTGTGATTACCTTTAATTTTAGCAAAATTCAGTGTGCCGGCATCACACCCGACAATTAAGCCACCAGGAAAATGCATTTTTGGTAAAGAGTGCAGGCCGCCTTTTGCTATCGCACGAGCGCCATACGCAATACGTTCACCGCCTTCTAATACGTCTTTAAAGATTGGGTGATGTTTCATGCGTTGAAATTCATCAAACGGACTCAGGTGCGGGTTTGAGTAATTAAGGTCGACAATTAAACCAACCACAACTTGGTTGTTCTCGCTGTGATACATAAACGCACCACCGCTTGTATCACCCGTTAGTGGCCAACCAGTACCATGAACCACAGTACCTTGTTTATGTTTGCTTTCGTCAACGTGCCAAATTTCTTTAAAGCCTAAGCCGTAGTGCTGTGGTGATGCATCTTTATCAAGGGCAAAATGATTAATAAGCTCTTTGCCTAAATGACCACGGCAACCTTCAGCAAATACTGTGTATTTTGCTCTTAATTCCATGCCCGGCATATAGCCGTCTTTTTCATTACCGTCTTTATCAAGACCCATATCGCCGGTAATAATCCCTTTCACGGTGTCATCTTCGATAATTAACGAGTGCGCACTAAATCCGGGGAAAATTTCTACCCCTAGATTTTCTGCTTGTTCAGCTAAAAATCGACATACATTGCCCATCGAAACAATATAGTTGCCATCATTGTGGAACGTTTTCGGGCTCGCAAAGTGGGGGATGCTGGTGGCTTTTTCACTGTTATTAAACCAATAAATGTCATCCTGAGTCACTTTTGTTGAAACAGGCGCTCCTAATGATTGCCAATCTGGGAGTAGCTCATCAAGTGCGCGTGTCTCGAATACTGCACCCGATAAAATATGCGCGCCCACCTCAGAGCCTTTCTCTACCACACAGATCATTAATTCTTGTTGTTTTTCTTGTGCTTGTTGTGCCAATCGAATAGCTGTTGATAAACCCGCTGGGCCTGCGCCTACGATAACAACATCAAATTCCATGGTTTCGCGTTCGACCATATAAACCTCTTATCAGTGACGGACCTGCATTAAAAGAACCGTATTTCATACTTGCAAATGAAACGTTACAGGCTGTGAATACTTTAAGGTTATTTTAGGTTGACGTTTACGTCAACAGGAAGTAGTCTGAAATCATAAAATAAATAAGTTGACGTAGACGTCAGCTTTAAGAGCACACAATTGATGGAGTCACGATGAAAATCCTCGTTCCAATTAAAAGAGTAATTGACTATAACGTCAAAGCACGCGTTAAAGCAGATAAATCGGATGTTGATTTAGCTAATGTAAAAATGGCGATGAACCCGTTTTGTGAAATTGCAATTGAAGAAGCTATTCGTTTGAAAGAAGCAGGCACGGCAACAGAAGTTGTGGCTGTAACTATTGGTAATAAATCATCTCAAGAGCAATTACGTACAGCATTAGCACTGGGTGCAGATAAAGCGATTCATATCGAAACTGAAGAAAAACTAGAGTCGCTTCACGTAGCGAAGCTATTAAGTAAGATTGTTGAGCAAGAGTCACCCGAGCTGGTTATTTTAGGCAAACAATCGATTGATTCAGACAATAATCAAACAGGTCAAATGCTTGCTGCTTTAACAGGACGTGGCCAAGGTACTTTTGCCTCTAAAGTTGATGTGCAATCAGGTACTGTGAATGTTACGCGTGAAGTAGATGGTGGTTTACAAACTGTCGCGCTTAAATTACCTGCCATTGTAACGACAGATTTACGCCTAAACGAGCCGCGTTATGCATCGTTGCCAAATATTATGAAAGCAAAGCGCAAACCGTTAGAGGTCATTGCTGCAGATAGCTTAGGTGTTGACCTTGCTCCGCGCATTCAGCTTGTTGAAGTTAATGAACCTGAAAAACGTTCAGCCGGTATTATCGTTGAAGATGTGGCGACGTTGGTTGAAAAGTTAAAAACAGAAGCGAAGGTGATCTAAATGAAAACATTAGTGATAGCTGAACACGACAACGGTGTTCTAAAGCCTGAAACACATAAAACAATGACCGCTGCTGTTAAATTAGGTTTTGACGTTGATTTATTATTAGCTGGTGAAAATCTAGCGGCTATGAGCGAAAAGGCAGCGTCGATCGCCGGTGTTAGCAATGTACTCGTTGCTGACGATACCGCTTACGCTCACCAATTAGCTGAGAATGTGGCTGATCTTGTTTTATCTCTTAGTGACAATTATTCACACATTGTGGCAAGTGCTACGACAACGGGCAAAAACTTTATGCCACGTGTTGCGGCCTTATTAGATGTTGCGCAAATCTCAGAAATTATTGATGTGATTGATGCTGACACGTTCAAGCGTCCAATTTATGCGGGTAATGCAATTGCAACCGTTAAATCACTCGATACTAAAAAAGTAATCACTGTACGTGCAAGCAGCTTTGATGTGGCCGCTGAACAAGCCCCTGTTTCTGTCTCAGCGATTGATAGTAAAGGGTCTGTAGGCTTAAGCGAGTTTGTATCACAAGAACAAACTGAATCAGAGCGTCCTGAGCTCACGGCAGCACCGGTGGTTATTTCGGGTGGCCGAGGTATGCAAAATGGTGAAAATTTCGCGTTATTAAACGGTATCGCTGACAAACTAGGTGCGGCAATTGGCGCGTCTCGTGCTGCAGTTGACGCGGGCTTTGTGCCAAATGATATGCAAGTAGGTCAAACGGGTAAAATTGTTGCCCCTGATTTATACATTGCAGTAGGTATCAGTGGGGCCATTCAGCATTTGGCGGGTATGAAAGACTCAAAAGTCATTGTTGCAATAAATAAAGACCCTGACGCACCTATTTTCCAAGTGGCTGATTATGGTTTAGTTGCTGACTTATTTGATGTATTACCAGAGCTTGAGAACGCACTGTAATACATAACGATTCTGGTTGTTAAAAGCTGTTCACCTTCTAGGTGCGCAGCTTTTTTTATACTCGTTTCTATCTGAATACGAGTAAGGCGTTATTCATGAAACTAACGCGCGACTTTTCTTTATCGAAAATCGGCATGTAACATAAACTTGCTTTGGGACTCTATTTGCTCTGATTTTTTTTCCGGCTTTAACTGTCCCTTATTACGGTTTAGACGAACTTTTACTGAGCTCAATAGACTGTTTTATGCGCCTACAAGTTTATGCGCCTTCAAGTTGTTTTTTAGACATAAGAGGTCTTCTATTGGTTACACCTCTATTAATTCACTGCTAAATACCCTTGGTTGCTCATTTTGGCTTGCACTTGTGGAGACTTTAATAGCATTACTAGTTTTTCGCCAATCAGCTTAGAGCGGGGCGATTGGGTATTAACTATCAGAATTAACGGTCTTACAAATTCATAATCGCCATTTTCTATCGTTTCTTTGGAAGGTTTAACGTTATTAATTGATAACAGTGTTACTTTATTAATGCGTCTATCGTCTTCGAGTTTACTTATTGCACCGTAAGAGTCGTAGGCAATCGCGTTTGGAATCCGTTGAACAATGCCCAGCGCTTGGTTGAAATGGTCATATAGGCTCACTCGCTGGTTAGAAAACAAGCCTCTGTTGCCTGCATTTTTTAATCTTATGTAGTTTGTATCGGGGTCTTTAATGTAATCAAGTTCGAGAAACTCTAAAAACACATCAAAACTGCCGTGATGAGTCCCTTTACTAAAAAGTAGGATCTCATCATTTTTGTTACTTAATTTTGGTGTTTTTGATGACAGGCTAGACCACGTGTTTATTTTACCTTGGTAGATGTTTCTAAGCTCATTACTGGTCAGGTTGTCGATATTCAAAGAACTATTGATGAAAAAAGCAAGCGCATCTTGTGCAATCACAATTTGCTTTAAATAAGGCCACTTCTCTTGTTCAATCTTTGTCAGGTATCGTGAACTGCTGCCAACATCAATTACATTGTCGGCAATGGCTTTTATGCCTTTATCACTGCCCATGGGTCTAATTTGTATTGAGTTGCCAAAGCCATTGCGTAACTCGTCCTTAATTTCTACAAGCAGCTCTGTAACGGTCGTTGATCCTGCGATTAAAATCGGTTTCGCATTGACGGGTTCTTCAAGGGCAACCAAGCGGGGCGATAAGGTAAAAATAGCGGTGAGAGTTAATATCTTAAGAGAGTGTATGAGCATGTTTGATAATAGCTCCTTTATAAATCACTAACGTTGACTATAGAGTATAGATTGGCTTTTGTAATCATTATGCTGGTGATTTAATTGAGAAGGCTGCGTATTTACAGGTATAAAAAAACCAGCCAATTGGCTGGTTTTTAACACTAACATTTAAGCTTGCTTAGTAAGTCGCGCTGCCTTTAGTACGTGGGAATGCAATAACGTCACGTACGTTACCCATACCCGTTACATAAGCGACTAAACGCTCAAAGCCTAGGCCAAAACCAGAATGTGGTACTGTGCCGTATTTACGTAGGTCACGATACCAGCTGTAGTCTTCTTTATCTAAGCCCATTTCTTCTAAGCGTTGGTCAAGTACGTCTAAACGTTCTTCACGCTGTGAACCACCAATGATTTCGCCGATACCAGGCGCAACAACATCCATTGCTGCTACTGTTTTGCCATCTTCGTTTTGACGCATGTAGAAGGCTTTAATATCGCGTGGGTAGTTTTTAATAACAACAGGCGCGTTAAAGTGTTCTTCTGCTAAGTAACGCTCGTGCTCAGATTGTAAATCTACACCCCACTCAACAGGGAATTCAAACTGTTTACCACAGGCTTTTAAAATTTCGATAGCGTCAGTGTAATCAACTTGTGCAAAGTCTTTGGTTACAAACTCTTCTAAACGTGAAATGGCCGTTTTCTCAACACGTTGTGCGAAAAACTCCATGTCGTCACGGCGCTCAGTTAATACGGCATTAAAGACATACTTAAGCATATTTTCAGCAAGTTTTGCGATGTCTTCTAAATCAGCAAACGCAACTTCAGGTTCTACCATCCAAAATTCGGCTAAGTGACGCGATGTGTTTGAGTTCTCAGCACGGAAAGTAGGGCCAAAGGTATAGATTTTAGACATAGCAGACGCATACGTCTCACCGTTCAACTGACCAGATACAGTTAAGAATGCTTCTTTACCAAAGAAGTCTTCACTGTAATCGATATCGCCTTTATCTGTGCGTGGTAGATTTTGCATATCAAGTGTTGATACACGGAACATTTCACCGGCACCTTCACAGTCACTTGCTGTAATGATAGGCGTACTGATCCAGTAAAAACCTTGCTCATGATAAAAACGGTGAATAGCTTGTGCTAAACAGTTACGAACACGTGTTACTGCACCTATAATGTTAGTGCGTGGGCGTAGGTGCGCATGCTCGCGAAGGTATTCAATACTATGACGTTTAGCTGACATAGGGTAGGTGTCTGGGTTTTCTACCCAGCCTAGTACTTCAACCGTGTTTGCTTGAATTTCAAACGACTGACCTTGGCCAGCAGATTGCACAAGCACACCTGTTACAGAAACAGAACAACCCGCCGTTAAACGTGTAACTTCATCATAATTATTAAGTGAATTAGGTACTACCGCTTGAATAGGATCAAAACACGAACCGTCATGAACGGCTAAAAATGAAATTCCTGCTTTTGAATCGCGGCGTGTACGGATCCAGCCTTTTACTGTTACTTGGCTGTCTACCGCAACCTTGCCTTTTAATAGCTCTGAAATCGCTAAATGGCTCATCTTCACTCCAATGATATAAGTTGCCTAATATTATAATGCTGTGCATTGCACTTGAATCGACTATCTTACCTTCGTAAATCAAATAAAAAAACTATTCCGGCACACTCTTTAGCAGTTTTTCTTCAATTGGATAAAATAGCATCAATATTTTGCGTTAAAATGACGATTATTTAAATTCTCGCTGCGCTAATTGGTTATTTTGTGGCATTATTATCAATCCTAAACAAGAAATCGTTTCTTATTGTTTTTAACTTATTTGTATTACAGGTGCTATGAAACAAGTTTTTATTCTTCGCGGCTTACCCGGCTCAGGTAAATCATATTATGCGCAAAGCCTTGCCGATGAATTGGTGGCTGGTAATGAAAGTGATTATGTTGTGTGCGCAACCGATGATTATTTTTATAACAGCGAAGGTGTCTATCAATTCGATAAATTTAAGCTCCCTGAATATCATAATTTAAACTTAGCGCGATTTATTAATGCCTTAGCTGAAGAAATCCCTTTGGTGATTGTAGATAACACCAATATAAAAAAATGGGAATTTATTGCCTATGCCCAAGCTGCTACGGCGTTAGGTTATCAGGTTAAAGAAGTGATTGTAGGTGAAATCAAAGACAAGTCACTTCAGCATTTATATGCTAAACGCTGTGAGCACAAAGTGCCGCTAAGAATGATAAGCAAAATGGCTTATATGTTTGAATGGTAAAAGGAAGCATATGCTTCCTTTTTTGTGTCTAGAACATATTTTGGCTAATGGCGTCATCAATCGCGCCACACAATTTTTCTAAGCAAGTTTCGCTGCTAATATACGGTGGCATTAAGTAAATAAGTTTTCCAAATGGGCGGATCCAAACCCCTTTTTCTACAAAAAACTGTTGTATTTTAGCCACATCAACACGGCGGTTTAGCTCTACCACACCAATTGCACCAAGTGTCCGTACATCCACCACATTGGCATGTTGCTTACATTTGCTTAGCTGCTCAGTAAGCACCTCATTAATATGCACAATTTGCTCTTGCCAAGGCTGCTCTAGTAATAAATCAATACTTGCACAGGCTGTTTCACAGGCCAGTGGATTCCCCATGAATGTGGGGCCATGCATAAGTACACCGGCTTCGCCTTCACTTATGCCAACGGCCACCTTTGATGTCGTTAATGTGGCTGATAACGTCATCATCCCTCCGGTGAGTGCTTTACCAATACACATGATATCGGGCTCAATGTCGGCATGTTCAACGGCAAAAAGTTTGCCAGTACGGCCAAACCCAGTGGCAATTTCATCACATATAAGCAGTACATTGTACTGATCGCAAAGTGCTCTTATATGGCGAAGATACTCAGGGTGGTAAAAGTTCATCCCCCCTGCGTTTTGTACTATAGGTTCAATTATAAAAGCGGCGACGTCTTGATGATGCTCTTTAAAGTAAACCTCGAGTGTTTCTGCTTCATGTATATCAAAGGTTTCATTAAAGCGGGAGACGGGGGCGGGTACAAACACATGCTCAGGGAGAAACCCAGAGTACATACTGTGCATAGAGTTAACCGGATCGCATACGCTCATTGCCGCGAAGGTATCACCATGATATCCCTTAAGCGGGGTCATTAATTTTTGTTTAGTTTTAATACCTTGGCTTAACCAATACTGCAATGCCATTTTGATAGCTACTTCGACACTTACAGAGCCGCTGTCTGCTAAAAACACTTTATCTAATGTTGATGGTGTGATCTCAACGAGCTTTTTGGCAAGTTCAACCGCAGGTTTATGGGTTAAACCACCAAACATAACATGGCTCATTTTACCTAACTGTTTGGTAATGGCTTCGTTTAGTACAGGATGACAATAACCGTGAATCGCACTCCACCACGATGCCATACCGTCAATGAGTGCTTCGCCTGTTTCTAAAAAAATGCGGTTCGCTTTTGCATGGCTTACAGGGTAAACGGGAAGCGGGGTGGTCATGGACGTATAAGGGTGCCAAATATGTTCACGATCAAAATCTAAATCAATTGTTTGTTTATTGTGCATATGTAAACTTTGCTCTGCTTGGTTTCGTTGACAATGTTACGTCAAGACGTAGACTAAGCCAATCAGACCGTCCTAATAAATTTAAAAAGAGAAGATTATGGAGCACGCAATTGTCCGTCACGATTGGACCCACCAACAAGTAAAAGCATTATTTGATATGCCATTTAACGATTTACTGTTTAAAGCGGCCAGTGTTCACCGCGAAAATTTCAATCCTAATGAAGTTCAAATTTCAACGCTACTTTCTATTAAAACGGGTGCATGCCCAGAAGACTGTAAATACTGCCCACAATCAGGACATTATAAAACAGATCTTGAGCGTGAGCGCCTTATGGAAGTAGAAAAAGTTGTTGAGCAAGCGCGTGCTGCAAAAGAAAAAGGGGCTACGCGTTTTTGTATGGGTGCTGCGTGGTCAGATCCTAAAGATCGTGACATGCCTTACATCGAAAAAATGGTGCAAGAAGTTAAAGAATTAGGCCTTGAAACATGTATGACTTTAGGCATGCTCGATAATCAAAAAGCGCACGCCCTAAAAGAAGCAGGACTTGATTATTACAATCATAACCTAGACACCTCACCAGAATATTACCAACAGATTATTACCACCCGTACTTATCAAGACCGCTTAAATACAATAGACAACGTGCGTGATGCAGGCATGAAAGTATGTTCTGGCGGTATTGTTGGCATGGGTGAACAAGCCGCAGACCGTTATGGTTTATTAATGCAACTCGCAAACTTAGATCAGCAACCAGAGAGTGTGCCTATCAATATGCTGGTAAAAGTAAAAGGCACGCCACTGGAAGATGTCGATGACCTCGATCATTTTGAATTTATTCGCACCATCGCTGTGGCACGTATTATGATGCCAAAAAGTTATGTACGTTTATCGGCAGGGCGTACTGCGATGAACGAGCAAATGCAATCGATGTGTTTCTTTGCGGGCGCTAATTCTATTTTCTATGGTGATAAGCTACTCACAACAGAAAACCCAGAAGCAGATGCCGATATGATGCTGATTAAAAAGCTGGGTATGAACCCTGAAAAACGTGAAGATTATTCAGATGAAGCCGTCGCGGCGTCACTTTCTTCAAAAGTGGCCGACAAAGCAACATCAGAACTATTTTACGAAGCTTAAACACGTTATGCCTTTTGAATTTATTGCACAGCATCTTCAAGCGCGTAAAGAAGATGCTTTACTTAGGCAGCGCCAACTGGTCGAAGAGTCAAACGGACGCTTTATTCGTATTGCAGGAAAACAGTACTTAAATTTTGCCAGCAATGATTATTTAGGCTTTGCTGATGAACTCGTTACAGTGAGTGAGCTGCCACTAGGCAGTCACAGTTCAGCATTAGTAAATGGCTATAATAAACCGCAACAGGCTCTTGAGCAGCGCCTATGTGAGTTACTCGGTTATGAAAGTGCCATGCTTTTCAACAGTGGCTTTAGTGCAAATAGCAGTGTGTTAAAAGCCTTGTTTCACGATAAAGCTGTGGCGCAATCTGCCGCAATTTTTCAAGATAAACTCAATCATGCTAGTTTGATTGATGGCGGTCTCCATTCTCAAGCGGCGATGGTGCGGTTTAATCATAATGATTTAAAGCACTTAGAGTCACGCTTACAAAAATCGAAAGCTAAACATAAACTCATTGTGAGTGAAGGCGTGTTTTCGATGGATGGTGATAAAGCACCTGTTGCACAGCTGTGCGAACTTGCACATAACTATAATGCCTGGCTAATGATTGATGACGCCCACGGGTTTGGTGTGTTAGGTAAGCACGGGCTTGGTAGCTGTGAAGTGCACAAACCCGATTTATTGATCATTACATTTGGTAAAGCCCTCGCTAGCAGTGGTGCATGCTTGCTGGCGAGTAAATCGGTTATTGATTACATGCTGCAATTTAACCGTGATTATATCTATTCAACAGCCATGTCGCCTGTGATGGCAAGTAGTACGCGTGTACAACTAGAAAAAATACTGGCCGCTGATAATAAACGTATGCAGCTTTTTAAGAATATTGCGTATTTTAAAACATTAGCAAAAGCGAAAAACTTAGCGCTTATGGATTCAGATACAGCAATACAACCATTGGTACTCGGCGATGCCGCACAAACGGTTGATGTGGCGAATAAGCTAAAACAGCGTGGAATTTGGTTAACAGCCATTCGTCCACCAACCGTACCTTTTAATACATCGCGATTAAGAGTCACGCTTAGCAGTGCCCATCAGCTCGATGATATAAACACGTTAGTAGATACGTTAGTGGAGTGCTTATGAGCCAATTAGCACACAGTACTGCTAACGGCGTTAAAGATCACAAGCTGTCCACAGCGAGTCAGTTTTCGAAAGCGGCTGCGCATTACAACAGCCATGCTAACGTTCAAAAGCAAGCAGCAGCGCATTTAATCAAACTGCTTGCGAATAAAAACCAACAGGGCGTTTGCCTCGATTTAGGTGCAGGACCGCTGGTTAATACAGCCCTATTGCAACAATATTTCGCAACGGTAGTGGCGATGGACTTAAGCCACGCCATGTTAAACACCGATAAAAGCCGTGAATATTTGAAGCTGTGTGCCGATATGGATAATTTGCCACTGCAAAAAAACAGTGTTGATTGCGTATTCAGTAATTTTGCCGTGCAATGGTCTGCAGATTTACCCTTACTTTTCAAACAGCTGTTTGCCGTGCTTAAAGACAATGGTCGGGTGTATTTAAGTTGTGTTATTGCAGGCTCATTACACGAAATTAAACAGGCTTTTTCCTGTTTAGATGACCAGTCTCGTATTAATCAATTTCACTCATCCGACAATGTCACACAGTATGCGAAGGCTGCTGGATTTAAGGTGAATTTTGCAGTAGATACCTGTTATACCGACGCTTATAAAAGCCCACTTGAGGCAATACGTTCAATCAAGGCCATTGGCGCTACGTCATTACACAGTAGTAAAAAGCGTCAGGGTCTTTTAACAAAGCAAGCATTGAATAACGTGTGCAAGGCATATCCTCTGGTTGATGGGCATGCTAGAGTGAGTTATCACGTCGTACTTTTAGAATTAGAAAAACAATGAAAGAATTTTTTATCACTGGCACGGACACCGATGCCGGTAAAACCCATGTCACCAGTTTATTATTAAAGCTGCTAGCACAACATAAACAACGAGCGGTTGGTTACAAACCCATTGCAGCAGGGGCTGAGATGGCTTTTGGTGAATTGGTAAATGAAGATGCGCTAACCTTAATGGAAAGCTCGTCTGTTGGCGCTAAGTACACAATTGTGAATCCGTTTACTTATGAGCCACCAATTGCTCCGCACATTGCCGCAGCGAAAGTTGGCGATAGACTCACCTTTGAGAAACTAGATAGCGCGTATGAGAATGTGAAAGCACTCAATACTGATTATATTCTGACAGAAGGGGCCGGTGGTTGGTGCTTACCCATTAACGAAACTGACTTGCTATCTGATTGGGTTAAACAGCAAAACCTCAATGTTATTTTGGTTGTTGGCATGAAACTGGGTTGTTTAAATCATGCTTTATTGACTGCCGCTCATTTTAAAGCGTCGGGCGTAAACTGTGTAGGGTGGATAGCAAATCATGTTGACCCCACCATGCAAGAACAAGAGGCTAATTTACAGACCCTTAAAAATACTTTACCGTTTCCGCTATTAGGTATTACCCCCTACACAGAAAAAACCCCTAAATTAAATATTTATAAAACCTTACTTGAAATTTTATCCATTCACCCATAATAATTGAGTTGTTACTTTTGACATACTCTGTCACAATTGGTTGCAATTAGTTCCTTGTAACCAATTGCTTTAAAACTAAACTAAAGGTAGTAACAAGCTCAGTTAATTTTATTAACTAACGGTTTTTAATCATGCCGTTAGTTAATACAATTGGTATGTTTATTCTGAGGTTTTTATGAAGCGTGTATTCTTGTTTCTACTGACTAACTTAGCGGTCATGCTAGTGTTAGGCATTGTGTTGTCTATTGTGATGAGTGTACTGGGTATTAGTCATCGCAGTTTAGGCGGCATTCTAGTCATTTCGACCGTATTTGGTTTTGGCGGCTCATTTATTTCGTTATTTATGTCGAAATGGATGGCTAAAAAGTCAACGGGCGCTCATGTTATTGAACAGCCTCGTTCAGAAACTGAGCAATGGCTTGTTTCAACTGTGGCTGCACAGGCTAAAAAAGCAGGCATTGCAATGCCTGAAGTGGCCATTTACGACAGCCCTGAAATGAACGCATTTGCAACTGGGCCTAGTAAAAACAACTCGTTAGTTGCTGTGAGTACAGGTTTATTACACAACATGAATCAAGACCAAGCGGAAGCTGTTTTGGCGCATGAAGTATCGCATATTGCTAATGGTGACATGGTCACACTTACGCTTATTCAAGGCGTGGTGAATACCTTTGTTATCTTTATGGCAAAAGTATTGGCAGGTATTGTTGATAACTTTATCAATAGCGATGAAGAAGAAGGTGGCAGTAGCTGGACTTACTTCTTGTTTGATATGATTTTCCAAATGTTATTTGGTGTATTAGCGAGTGTGATTGTGGCCTACTATAGCCGTAAACGTGAGTTTTCGGCGGATGCAGGCGCTGCAAAACTTGTTGGCGCAGATAAAATGCGCAGCGCACTTGAGCGTTTAAAGCAAAACCACCCATCGCAACTAGAAGGTTCAATGATGGCATTTGGTATTGCAAGCGGTAAAGGTGTCGCTGAGTTATTCTCATCTCACCCGCCACTTGATGAGCGTATTAACGCCTTACGTTAAATAGACTAATAACGTGAGTTGCTAATTAACACATTAAAAAGCCAGCTTATTGCTGGCTTTTTGTTTTTATTCACTCTGACTTTTTTCTCTTTCGAGTTGCTGTGGTAGTAATACTTCAACGATTTCTCTGGCTGGCAGTGTGTATCTTACACCGTCAAACATGACCGATGTGTGCTCATCAATACTCGTGATGCCTGTTAAGGTCCAGCCTTCGCCTCGTTCTTTGCAATAAACAGTGGTGGTTGGTTGAATTACTTTAAATTCTTCACTCATCGTACTAAACCTAATTGCTTGTAATTGCGCTTATAGTAAGACAATAATGCCTGCTCATAAAGTAAAAAGAAGAAATAGACGTGTCTTGTGATGACAACTATGCCTACGATTTAAGGCCCATACGCCATAAAGATTGCCAAGCAATATGGGAGATTTTAAAAGATCCTCAAGTGCAGTCATTTAATGACTATAAAAGTGATTTAACAAAAGGTGACGTATACGATTTTATTCAAGGGGATATCGAAGGTTTTTATAACCAGCAAGGTATACGTTTAGTTATTGTTTTACGAAGCAATGGCTTAGTAATTGGCAGTATTGGGCTATTTAACATAATAGATGGGCAGGGTGTGTTAGGCTTTGAACTCGCATCTCACTACTTTGGTAAGGGGATAATGCAAAAAGTGCTGTTAGAGTTTTTTCAAAAACTAAATGTGTTTATAACAACTCCTGTCGATAAAGTGCATGCAATTGTTCAACCCGAGAATACAGCTTGCATAAAGCTGCTTGCAAAATGTGGTTTTGAACTTAGCAATGAGTTATGGACAAAACACATCACTTAAAGGTGTTATTATAGTACAAGCTTGTTATGGCAAAATGGCTACTATAAAATGAGCGCCTGTTTAATGAGAGGACCTTAAGTCGGTATGGCCAAAGCTAAACCTGTTTTGACTATTGAAAGTTATGGCATCTACAGTCATTGGGATGCAAAAGAAAAAGACCTACCACAAATCACTGAATTTACCACGGATGTGCCAGCCGAGTTAGATATCGAATTTGGCTTTATTGTTAATATTAAAAAAGCAAAAGGCCAAAAAATTAAGTTCTGTGTGTATCATCCAAATATTCCCGATGATGACGGTGAAATAATGCCGCCATTTGAAGGTGAAGAGTATGTAAAAACAAACGACTGGCAGTTTTACTTAGGCGATACTATCTGGGCGCCTGTTGATAATAAAGTGGGTATTTGGCGCATGACTATTGAGCTAAATGGCCATATAATTGCTGATAAATCGTTTAACTTACTGAAACCAAGCGAAGGCTCAGCCAACGATTTTTGGAAGCATCGCGGCTATTAAAAACCACAAGAGGGAATATGTACCAAGGAAGCTGTTTGTGTAGCAAAGTAACGGTAACAATTGCTGGTGGCATAGATTCAATTATTCATTGCCATTGCTCACTATGCCGTAAAAATTCGGGTACCGCTTATGCGACGAATGGGTTTATTCGCCGTGATGGGTTTGCAATTACACAAGGTAAGCAGTATCTGAGTGCGTTTGAATTTAAAGCCGGTAGAATACGTTATTTTTGTCGCTGTTGTGGCTCGCCTATTTACAGTGAAAATAAAGAGGATATGAGTCGTTTGCGTATACGCTTAGGTCTATTGGACAGCGATATTACAGAGCGTCCGATTAGTCATAACTTTGTCAGTTCGAAAGCCAATTGGGATACCTTCGACAGTGATATTCCATGCTATGATGGTTTTGAACCAAGCAGACGTAAGTAACCATTATGATAGCCACGACGCCCAAACCCCTGTATTACGCAGTTATATTTACGAACACCTTATCTGAGAACACCGCAGGCTATGAAGAAATGGCTAACCGTATGGTTGAGCTTGCCGAGCAACAACCTGGTTTTTTAGGCATGGAATCAGTGCGTGATGGTGTAGGGATTACCGTTTCTTACTGGCAAAGCCTAGATGCTATTAAGTCGTGGAAACAACATGTTGAGCACCGCAACGCTCAACAACTTGGTCGCGATAAATGGTATAACGCATTTACAACACGTATCGCAAAAGTAGAACGTGAATACTCGCTGTAGAATAGCAGTAACAATAAGAACACATCATACTCTATGTTTATTAATTACACTCTCAGCAATTGAGTGGGGAAGTATAATAGTTAATCGCAAGAACGATGGTTCAAGCCCTAAGTAACATCTAATTTAGTCGAATTAACTTTGCAGAGCTGAGTTAATTTTGTTTATCTTTTGCATTTTTGTCGCTTCTTTATTACCAATAACACGTCTTAATTTCGTGCATAAACCCCAGTTGCATTTTGCACCCAGTTACCAGCAAGCCGCATACGTAATATCAGAACAGTGACTTAATTTCTCCCCATGACATCGAAAATACGCTAGGTATGTAAAAGCTCGCAAAATAGAGGAGTAAGGAAAAAATAAGAGTTTTCACAATGGTGTTATCAATAACATCTTTTATGTGTATGTATTTATATTCAATTAGCTTTTAATGATTTGAATGTAATTATCGTTATTGCAGTGTCGTACAGGGTACGTTGGCAGAGAGTTATTTATCTAAAAAATAAAGCCCACGATTGTGGGCTCTAAATTAAAACTTAATTACAATGTGTAATTGAAGCCGATGGCAATACCATCATCTTCGGTTTGCGACATTTGAGCTTCTTGCTCTGCATCATTGCTTGAAAAGTCACTAAAGTCTTTACGCGCTTCGATATACAAAATCGTGTCTTTGCCCATGAAATAGTGTGCGCCTAATACTGCAAACTGACGCTTGAACACATCCTCAGGATCTGCATTAAAGTTTGGCTGGATCACGTAATCGTCACCGGCATCAAACACGTTATAGGCAACAAAAGTACGTAAATTATTGTCGAATCGATAACTTAAAATTGATTCTAACCCGACAGCGTCTTTTATTAAGCGGCCAATGTTATCGGTGTCGTGGTTTTCGTTTTTGTTTATGTTGGCCGATGCATACCAGCCCGGTTTATAAAAGTCACCATAGGTAATGCCCGCACCATAAATTAGATCAGTGACCGATTGATTGCGCCCACCCGCGTATAAAACATCAAATTGTCCACGGTTTACACCCGCTGTTAATTTTAAATTATCAGTAGCAAAATAGGTGAGGGCAGCACCATAGGTTGAATTAAACTCTACTTTTTGCGCAGCGTTATTGCCTTGGTTCCAAAGTACTTCACATGAACTTCGTGATATATCGGCAATATCACATGTATAAAAATCATCAGATTTTAACTGGGCTTGCAGTGCAACATGAAACTTACCCCATGTATTACGGTATTGCAGTACTTTATCACCTCGACCGGTGCCGTTTACTGCACCATCGTCTTTATTATACGTATACACGCCGGCTGCGTTACCATCCCACACTAAACTAAAATTAGTGTTATAAACAACGTCATACCAAGCACCCCATTGTTTACCCAGCGTAATTTGACCATAGTCATCGTGCTTAATACCGACATAACCTAATCGGTTATATAAAAACTCATCCTGAATTGATTCAAAGCGATTATTATAAATAATGTCACTACTGCCTACAGGGTTTACGCCCCATTCTAGTAATGCAAATGCATGCCATCCATTTTGTAATTGGCGCTTAAAATCAAAATTAATGCGTGACGCACCATTAACAACTTCTGTCTGACCTTGCGTGTTTATAATACGCGCATCGATAAAGCCGCCTACTGTGACACTGTTCGTTTCATCTTTGTATATTTCGATTGCATCCACAGTGTAACTTGTGAATAAACCAGCAATCAGCGTGGCAGCGAGTGTTCTTTTCATAGAGTACCTTGTTTTATTATTGTCCCTAAGAGGTATAAATTAACTAAAAGATGAAGACTATCAAAGCTAAAATAAGGTAAAAAGTGAAAAAATATCATGAAAGGTACAGCCTTTGTGGAATATTTATTCATTTTCAGTTCACTTCATTGAATAATCAACGTGTTAGTCAGACTAAAAAATAGACACTTTTTGACTGAGTGTTCTTAGCATTAATTTAGTATTGGGTGTGTCTGCACCTAATCCATACAATAAAGTCATAAAATAACAATCAAGCAAGATTGCGGCTTTTACTTTGTTAAATTGTGGTTGGTCAGCAAAAACTAATGAATGCATTAGATCCATATGCTGCTGTTGAAATGTTTGCGAAAACAATCGTTGGCTAAAAAGCACTTTATAAAAACGATGGTGCAAACAATAAAATTGATAAAAATATTGTGCATAGTGATTAAGCTTAAGTCGGGGAGGGCGATGTATATCGGTCTCTTTTGCACGCTCTAACACATCTTTAAAACGCATGTCTAAACACGCCTCTAAAATTGCCACCTTATCAGAAAAATGATTAAACAAAGTGCCAACAGCAATACCGCTTGCTGTAGATATTTGCCTGGTTGACGTGTCGTTAAAGCCTCTTTCAGTAAAGAGACTCCACGCTTCGTTCAGTATCCGTGAGTGCGTTTGATCGTGCTTTGTCATGTTTAGCCCATTGATTTATATTGATAAATTTTTAAATGAGCGCGCTCATAAGTAAAAGTGAGCATGCTCATTAAAGGTAGACTGCCCATTTGAAATTGTAAAATCACTGCGCGTATTTAAAGAAACTTTCATGGCGTGCAAAGCGGCTTTAGTTTAAAATTGCACGCAGTTTTATTTTTACTTTTACCCGCTGGAGGGTACCGCTATCATTAGTACAGCTAATATCACCATGCAATTTGGTGCTAAACCTTTATTCGAAAATATCTCAGCTAAATTTGGCGATGGCAACCGCTATGGTCTAATCGGTGCAAATGGCTGTGGTAAATCAACGTTCATGAAAATCCTCAGTGGTGAGCTTGAGCCATCAGCAGGAAATGTCAGCACAGATCCAAACGAACGTATCGCAAAACTAAACCAAGACCAGTTTGCTTACGAAGAGTTTTCTGTTATCGACACGGTTATCATGGGTCATAAAGAGCTGTGGGAAGTAAAAAAAGAGCGTGATCGTATTTATAGCTTACCCGAAATGAGCGAAGAAGACGGTATGAAAGTAGCCGATCTTGAGACCGAATTTGCTGAAATGGACGGTTACTCTGCTGAAGCTAAAGCAGGTGAGTTACTTATTGGCGTAGGTATTGGCACTGAACAGCATTACGGTCCAATGTCTGAAATTGCCCCTGGCTTTAAACTGCGTGTGTTACTTGCGCAAGTACTGTTCTCTGACCCAGATATCATGTTACTGGATGAGCCTACCAATAACTTGGATATTTACACCATTAAATGGTTAGAAGACGTGTTAAACCAGCGCGACTGCACCATGATTATCATTTCGCATGACCGTCATTTCTTAAACTCAGTGTGTACACACATGGCTGATATCGATTACGGTGAATTACGTATTTATCCAGGTAATTACGATGAATATATGTTTGCTGCAACACAGGCTCGCGAACGTTTACTAAGCGAAAACGCCAAGAAGAAAAGCCAAATTGCTGAACTTCAACAATTTGTATCGCGTTTCTCTGCAAATGCTTCTAAAGCAAAGCAAGCTACATCACGCGCTAAACAAATTGATAAAATTCAGCTTGAAGAAGTAAAAGCGTCATCACGTCAGAGCCCGTTTATTCGCTTTGAACAAGAAAAGCAATTATTCCGTAATGCACTTGAGTTAACTAACCTTGCACAAGGCTTTGACGAGATGCTTTTCAGCGGCCTTGAGGGCTTAGTGGAAGTGGGCGAGCGCATTGCGATTATCGGTGAAAACGGTGTTGGTAAAACAACACTTTTAAATACTCTTGCTGGGCGTTTAGCACCAAAGCAAGGTGAGTATAAATGGTCTGATAACGCGAACATTGGTTATTATGCACAAGACCATGCAGATGAGTTCGAAAAAGACATGAACTTGTTTGAATGGATGGAACAATGGCAACAAGCAGGAGATGATGAGCAAGTTGTTCGTAGTTTCCTTGGTCGTATGCTGTTTTCACAAAACGACATCAAAAAATCGGTAAAAGTCATTTCAGGTGGTGAGCAAGGCCGTATGTTGTTTGGTAAAATTATGATGCATAAACCAAACATTTTGTTAATGGATGAGCCAACCAACCACATGGATATGGAATCTATCGAAGCGCTAAACTTAGCCCTTGAAGCGTACGAAGGTACATTATTGTTCGTTTCACACGATAGACAGTTTGTATCATCACTTGCAAATCGTATTTGGGAGATTAAAGACGGTAAAATTATCGACTTTAAGGGAACATATACTGAGTACCTAGCAAGTAAAGAAGCGTAATCGTTAAGTTACTGCTTAAAAGCCATGCAAGTCATGGCTTTTTTGTGCTTCTAGAGTCGCATCTTTATGTGACTTAGGTATATAATACACGCCACAAAATAAGGACAAAAGTCCGCTTTTATACCAATTTGCATGATTAAATTATCAGTTGGTATTAATCGCTTTTTTATAAAATAAATTGATTGAGGTGTAAATATGACTGTTGGCATTATTATGGGTTCCAAATCAGATTGGCCAACGATGGAACATGCGGCGTTAATGCTTGAAAAATTCGGCATTGAATACGAAACCAAAGTTGTTTCTGCACACCGTACTCCTCAATTACTTGCCGATTATGCAAGCTCAGCTGCTGAGCGTGGTATAAAAATTATTATAGCGGGTGCCGGTGGTGCTGCGCACTTACCTGGTATGGCTGCAGCGTTTACCTCGCTACCTGTATTAGGTGTGCCTGTTAAATCTAAAACGCTAAACGGTGTTGATTCATTATTATCTATCTGCCAAATGCCTAAAGGTGTTGCTGTCGGTACGCTTGCTATTGGTGAAGCTGGTGCGGCAAACGCGGGTCTACTCGCTGCACAAATTTTAGGTTGCCAACAGCCTGAAATCTTCGCAAAAGTAGAAGCATTCCGCAAAGAACAAACAGAGACTATTTTAGCTAACCCAAATCCTGCAGAGTAATATGAATATTTTGATTTTAGGTGCAGGTCAGCTAGCTCGTATGATGAGTTTAGCGGGCGCACCGCTTGATTTAAACGTGGTTGCTTACGATGTAGGCAGTGAAAAAATTATTCACCCTTTAACGGGTGAAGTTTACAGCAGCACATTACAACAAGCAATCGATAATGCAGATGCTATTACCGCAGAGTTTGAGCACATTCCCGATGATGTCTTAACGCTGTGTTGTCAAAGCAATAAGTTTTACCCGGGCAAAGCAGCCATAAAAACTGGCGGCGACCGTGCATTAGAAAAAGCGTTACTCGATAAAACACACGTAGAGTGTGCGCCTTATCAATTAATCACCGAAAAAGCACATTTAATTGCCGCAGTTGAACGTTTAGGCAAACCGCTGGTAATTAAAACTTGCCAAGCTGGTTACGACGGAAAAGGCCAGTGGCGTTTAAAATCAGATGACGAAATTGAACAAATCTGGTCTGAAATGGCAGACTTTATTGCTTCAGGTACTGACTCTGCGCCACATTCAATCATTGCTGAAAAAATGATCCCATTTGACCGTGAAGTATCAATCATTGGTGCACGCGACAAAGCAGGTAATACGGTTATTTACCCATTAACCGAAAATCAGCATACCAACGGTGTATTAACGCTATCTGTTGCTGGCAAAGAAAAAGCGGCCATTCAAGAGCAAGCTGAGCGCGCGTTTAATAAATTAGCGCAAGAGCTTGATTATGTAGGTGTGTTAGCGATTGAATTCTTTGACGTGCAAGGTACATTGCTCGTTAATGAAATTGCGCCACGTGTGCATAACTCAGGTCACTGGACGCAGCAGGGCACTCACTGTTCGCAATTTGAAAACCATATGCGCGCAGTGGCGGGTTTACCTCTTGGTAGCACGGAGTTACTTCGCCCAACAGCGATGATTAACGTGTTAGGCCAACCGTCTATCCCTCAATCAGTGCTGGCTACACACGACGTTACGAGTCACTGGTATGGCAAAACAGCAAAGCCGGGTCGCAAAATGGGGCACATTAATGTCTCTGCCGCTAATCTTCATCAACTGGGTGAGCGTTTAGCGGCACTCGCCGAAATTCTGCCAGAAGAAGATTACCCAGGTGTCGCAAACACCAGTACACAGTTGATTTTAAACTAATCAGTTTAAATTGCTAAAAGCCGAGGTCTTCTCGGCTTTTTAATGCCATTACATGTATTTACGTCTCTTGTCTCAAAGAGCTTGCGTCTATAAATTCTTCCGATAGACTCCTATTTTTATACTAATATTAGCGTGCTATGTTCCATCCACGATTACAAACTGTCGTATTTGCGTTTTTTATGGCGTTATTTATGTCTGGTTTTATGTCATTGGTGATCAGCATTTTTAACGTTGGTTTTGTCGATAATATTGTGATTCTTTGGTTAAAAGCATGGGCTTTTGCTTTTTGTGTTGCATTTCCTACTGTGATTTTAATCGCGCCTTTAGTGCATAAATTAACAAACAGACTGATAAGAGCCCCGTTGTGATTGCTGAACGTCCCAAACAACTTCTTTTTATTGCGTTATTCTTAATCTCGGCTATTCCTTTTGTAGGTTCTGCTACCTCGCTCATTGTAGGGGCTTTATTTGCTATTATTTTGGGTAACCCCTTTGCAGCTCTCTCTCAAAAATTGAGTAAGATAATGCTCAAAATTGCTGTCATAGGTTTAGGGTTTGCTGTTGATTTTAATCAAGTTATTGAAGTAGGGCGCAGCTCTATCGTACTCACCATTGTTAGCATTACAGCCATAATTGGACTTGGTGAAATTTTATCTCAGTTATTTAAACTGAATAAAAATACTGGGGTATTGATATCGTTTGGTACGGCAATTTGTGGTGGGAGTGCGATAGCAGCTATGGCCCCCGTGATAAAAGCAAAAGATCATGAAGTCGCCATTTCACTCGCGGTTGTTTTTTTATTAAACGCGCTAGGTCTGGTGCTATTTCCAATGATTGGTCACTATCTTGGTCTAACAGAACAGCAATTTGGTGTATGGGCCGCACTTGCAATACACGATACCAGTAGCGTTGTTGGTGCATCAGCTGCTTATGGCGCATCAGCATTAGCGATTGCAACCACCATAAAGTTAACCCGAGCAATGTGGATTATTCCTTATACAAGTATTGCGGGAGTTTTTTGGAAATCCGATGAAAAAGCAAGTATCCCTTTGTTTATAATTGGATTTTTAGCAGCAGCACTGATAAATTCAAGCTTAACAGAGTATCAACCTCTTTGGCATGCATTGAATATTGGCGCGAAACAAATATTAGTTATGACGCTATTTTTAATTGGCAGTGGCTTATCTGTTACAGTGCTTAAGCAAGCTGGTATTAAACCTTTTATCATGGCAATGATCTTATGGATCATCGTCAGTAGTATTATTTTACTTTTAATAGTAGATGGATTTATTTCATGAAAAACGCCTTATTAACGTCTTCAATTGCACTTGCAACTGGTTTATTTGCAACTAACCTTGTTGCTGCCGACTTACGCGTTGCGACTTTTAACGTCAGTATGGACGCAACAAACTATGCAAGCAAAGGCGAAGCAATCGATAAAGACGCGCTCAGTAAAGCGCTTGCAAGTAACCACCAGCAAATTCGTAATATCGCAGAAATTATTCAACGCGTCAGACCTGATGTTATTTTACTCAATGAATTTGATTACATCGATGCAGATAAAGGCATTAATGTTTTTCGTAAAAATTATCTACAAGTCTCACAAAATAAGCAGGTTGCAATAGATTACCCGTATGCTTTCATTGCGCCGGTTAATACAGGTTTACCCACTAATTTTGACCTAGATAAAGATGGTGTAAAGGGGCATTACAAAGGCGACGCACACGGTTTTGGCTTCTTTGAGGGGCATTATGCGATGGCTGTACTCTCGCGTTATCCTATTGATTTAGAAAAAGCCCGTACACTGCAAACATTCAAATACAAAGATATGCCAAACGCGCAAATGCCTATCGACCCTAAAACAGGTAAAGACTGGTATTCAAAAGAAGCGTGGCAAGCTATTCATTTAAGCTCAAAATCGTTTTGGGATTTACCCATAAATGTAAAAGGGAAGACATTCCATTTATTAGCTTCGCATCCTACGCCACCTGTATTTGATGGTGATGAAGACCGTAACGGCAAGCGCAACCATGATGAAGTTAGACTGATTGCTGATTACATTAACAACGAAAACTACCTCTATGATGATAAAGGCCAACAAGGTGGCTTAAAACCGAATAGTCGGTTTGTAATTGTTGGTGATTTAAATGCTGCACCAGAAGGGGATAAAGCACGCCCAACGACAACGGATCAAATATTAAAAAATCCACATGTTAATGCGTCGTTTACACCATCGAGTAAAGGTGCAAAAGAGTCTTATAAAGACAGTTACGCTAAAAATTACACCGCATATTGGCAAGCACGTGCTGATTATGTACTGCCATCAAATTACGGTATTGAAATTAAAAATGGGGGGGTATTTTGGCCAACCAAAGACAGCGAATTGTACCGTTTAATTAAAGACCGTAATGCGTCTTCTGATCATCGCATGGTGTGGCTCGATATTTCGTTAAAATAAGCTGTTATTAAACGGAAAAGTTTGGCTGTTTATCCTATTAAAATTGCTATTTCATCAGTGCTTCTGCTTAAATAAGGCGAATTATAATTACCTGTAAGAAGCACTATGAAATTCAAAACCACTGCTAACAAAACGTTAGTGGCTCTCGCAGTCGCATCTAGCTTCATGCTAGCTGGTTGTCAAACAACCGCCTCAACTGCAACAGAAGTAAGTCCTACTCAAGTTGCTCCAATGGTTGCTACACCCGTAGACACTGGTTCATCTGAAATTACATTAGAGCAAGCTATGGCTCACCCTGATTGGCTTGGTCGTCAGCCTGAGCGCGCTTTTTGGAATGGTGACTCTAAAAGCATCGTTTATGCGCAAAAGCAACAAGGTAACGAATTACGTGACTTATATGTTCAAGCGGTTAATAGCCAGTCTGCATCTCAAGTTGCGTTAAATAAACTACACACTGTTGGTGCAAAAAATGCTGTTTATTCAACAGATAAAAAGCAACAGGCCTATGCATTTGAAGGCAATATTTTTGTTAAAAACTTGAGCTCAGGTCAAATAACGCAGATCACACACGACAGTGCACAGCAATCAAAACCGCAGTTTTTAACCGACGGCAACCTTGCTTACCGCCAAGGTAATGCATTTTATAAAGTTGATTTAGCGACAGGTCGTCAAGTAGAGCTTGTAAATCTGCATTTAGACGATGCACCAAAAGGTGTTCAAGAGCCTGACACGTATATTGCAAAAGAACAGCATAAATTAATTGATTACATTGCACTTACGCACAAAAATAAAAAAGATCGTGAAGCGCGTGAAGAACAAATCAAAGAGCAAAACGACAGCATTGCAAATTCACAGTTTTATTTAGGTAAAGGTAAGCGTTTAGCCGATGTGCAGCTTTCACCAAATGGCCAAGCATTAGTTGCAGTAACCACCGAAAGCCGTCCATGGCGTGATGAAGGCGATATTATGCCTAATTACATTGTTGATGATGCGCGAGTTAAAGCAGAAAAAGTACGTCGCCGTGTTGCAGATGAAAAACCAATCAGCTCAGATGTTATTTACATTGACCTTAAATCGGGTGAGCAAACAACACTGGCGTACGACACATTACCAGGCTTTGATGAAGATGTACTTGCCGCGGTTAAAAAAGAAAACTACGCCCGTGATGGCAAAACTTACAAGTCTGAAAAAGCACCACGTGCAATTAATCTAATGATGGACTGGGGTTGGGATCAAAGTGCAATCCAATGGAACACCGATGGCTCAAAGGTTGCGCTTATGCTTGAAGCATGGGACAACAAAGACCGTTGGTTAGCAACTGTTGATACAAAGAACAACACTCTTGTTTCTCAACACCGCTTACACGATGATGCGTGGGTTAACTATGCATACAATGACTTTGGTTGGTTAAATAACTCAGATACGCTTTACTACTTATCAGAAGAGTCTGGTTACAGCCATATCTATAAAAAGCCGCTAAACGGTAAAGCAACACAACTTACTAAAGGTCAGTTTGTTGTTTCAAACCTAACATTAACCGCGGATAACTCAGCAATTTACTACAAAGCAAATGTTGAGCACCCAGGTCTATACGAAATTTACCGTGTAAATCCTGCTAACGGTGAGTCTGAGCAAGTGACTAACCTAGACGGTATGACTGATTACCAGTTAAGTCCAGATGAAAGCAAATTACTGCTAACTCACTCAAAAATTATGTCGCCACCAGAGCTATATGTTGCTGATGCAAAAGCAAATACACAAGTAACTCAGTTAACGCATACGGTGTCTGACGAGTTTTTGGCTAAGAAGTTAATTGCGCCTAAAATTGTTGCTGTGCCTTCAAGCCACACTGATCAACCTATTTACGCAAAAGTGTATTACCCCGCTGACTATAAAGAAGGCGAAACAGGTAAAAATCGTAAAGCAGTTATCTTCAACCACGGTGCAGGTTACTTACAAAACTCTCACATGGGATGGTCTGGTTACTTCCGCGAGTTTATGTTCCATTCACTATTAGCATCTGAAGGCTATGTAGTCATGGATATGGATTATCGTGCGTCGAAAGGGTATGGCCGTGATTGGCGAACTGCAATTTATCGTCAAATGGGCACACCAGAGATTCAAGATTTAGCCGATGGCGTAAACTGGATGGCTGAAAACGCGAATGTTGATACACAAGCTGTTGGCACGTATGGCGGTTCTTACGGTGGCTTCATGACGTTTATGGCACTATTTACCCAACCTGATTTATTTAAAGCGGGTGCTGCACTTCGTCCAGTGACCGATTGGGCTCATTACAACGGACCTTATACGTCTAACATCTTAAATCATCCAGATGTTGACCCGATCGCCTACGAAAAGAGTTCACCAATTTACTTTGCTGAAGGCCTGAAAAGTCATTTATTAATTAATGCGCCTATGGTTGATGATAACGTATTCTTCCAAGATTCAGTGCGTTTAGTACAACGTTTAATTGAGCTTGAAAAAGAAAACTTTGAAACAGCCATCTTCCCAGTTGAACCCCATGGTTTTGTACAGCCATCAAGCTGGTTAGATGAATACCGTCGTATTTATAAGCTATTTAAAGAAACGCTTTAATACTATTGAGTAATTTAAAAACAGCCACTTTAAGTGGCTGTTTTTTTATTTATATTATGATTATTTCAATGGGTCTATTTGCAGTGAAATGTGCTTACATTGAGCACTTTTGTATACTGTTCTGATTCGCCTTTAAAAATTAAATCATCGCTCACTAAGCTCATCTTAAAGTTCTTTATCCATGATAGCTTGGCTATAAACTCTAATTCATAGCGATTAAAGGATGCAGGGCACTTTAAATACACATAATGATGCGCTTTGCCAAAAGCACCGGGGTCCGCTGTATAGACATAGAAAGTACGGTCATTAAGTGTGTATTCTTGATAAATGTAGTCTTTATGTGAGCCGAAGGTCGCATCCAGAAACATAACTAAGCCTGCCCCAGTAATCATCAAGCAAGCATACAAAAAACTCAATATAAGTGTGATGTTTGCGATTATTCTATTTTTAAAAAGCGCACTTACTTCCTGGTATTTCATGAGTAATAAGGTGAAGCCCAAAATAGCTGAGGCAAATACAATAATATTTTTTACCTGAGAGACATCACTCATATACCTTGGCGATATAAACTGTAAATTAATAAATGAGCTTAAAAAGCTAAGCAGTAAAGGGCCGTAAAGGCAAAGTGCGATGAGACCAAGATAAAAATAGCCATTATTCTTTATCATTTAAAATTCCTTTTTCGTATTAACAATTTTTCGTGTTAAAAAAGAACACAGCTAAAAAAAGCGTGCAAAGTTATGAAATTACTCGCGATGTTTAATAACTTTAATCAGTACAGGCAAAGCCAGCACAGTGCCGCCAACTGCACCGATAAAGTGAGCATCAATGGCAACATTTGACGCAATCAATTGGCTAACTGATTCACTAGGGCCTGCAACTTGCTCCCACACTACTTTTGCCCAGGTGCCTATAAATAACAACCAGCCACTTAGCATACCTGCTTGCACATCTTTGACAGCGCCCCAAATAATAACACCGTGCAAGAGTGCACTCAGTCCAGTGTATATTTTTATATCAGGGCAAAATAACCATACGCCTAAACCACACCATAAAGCCAAAACAGCGGTATTAAAAGCATACCTAGCAGGGGAGGTATGTTCTGCATGCAATGCCCATATTAATAAAATTCCGGCGCAATTTAAGGCTAAATGCGGCCAATTTGCATGTACAAATTGACTCGTGAAAATACGCCAAAATTCACCATCTGCAACTAAATTACGGTTAAATTCTAAATAATCATTTAAGTTAAACGCAGCAAAAAGGGTACTAATCAGCATTAAACACAGTGGCGGCAGTACATATTGTGGTTTCAGAGGAAGGTTGATCATGTTATTTTTGTTGTATCTTAAATTTTGCATATTGTGCACGTTTAATTTTAAGATGCCAATTAAACACCGGGATTAAGTTTATTTATGTTATTCAAAACAAAAGCACTTATTGTGCTCTCTTCGTCATTAATTTATACAACGTCAATTTTTGCAGCCCCAACTAAGGTTGAAACGCGTGAGCCTGAAGCCGCAACAGGCTTTGCGCATAAACAGGTCGTTGAAGGCACTAAATACATGGTTGCTGCTGCAAATCCGTATGCAGTAAAAGCCGGTCAAAAAATGTTAGAACTGGGCGGCTCAGCGGTAGACGCAGCCATTGCAACTCAACTGATACTTACACTGGTTGAGCCGCAATCATCGGGCATAGGTGGTGGGTCGTTTTTGATGTATTTCGACAACAAAAACAAAAGCCTAACCACTTTCGATGGTCGTGAAACAGCGCCAAGCCATGCTGATGAAACTCTTTTTTTAGACAAACATGGTAAAGCAGTAAAATGGATTGAAGCAGTTGTGGGTGGTCGCTCAGTAGGTGTACCAGGGATTTTACATGCCTTTGCAAGCGCGCATAAACGTTATGGTAAATTGCCATGGCACACGCTGTTTAAACCGGCAATTGAGCTGGCAGAGCAGGGGTTTGTTGTATCCCCTCGTTTGCATAAGTTGCTGGCAAAAGAGCTAAACCCTGGCGTTACAACGTTACCCGTCATTCGTGATTACTTTTTCCCTGATGGTAAGCCACTGGCTGTCGGGTCTGTAAAAAAGAACCCTGAATTAGCGGCTCTTTATAAAGACATAGCATCGCAGGGCATTGATGCCTTTTATAAAGGTGAGAATGCCAAACAATTAGTGCATGCAGTACAAAACTCAGTGGTTGCACCAGGCACGTTAACAGAAGCAGACCTTGCTAACTACCAGAGTAAAGAGCGTGCCCCTGTGTGTGTGGATTACCGTCAATACGAAGTATGCTCAATGGCCCCTCCGAGTAGTGGGGGTGTTGCGGTATTACAAATTTTAGCGTTGCTAGAACACAAAGATATGGCCAAGCTTGCACCTAACTCAGTACAAGCATTGCATTACTTTACCCAGGCATCACGTTTAGCGTTTGCAGACCGTAATGTATACATGGGCGATCCTGATTTTATGGCTATTCCAACGGACGGTTTATTAGATAAAAATTACCTAGCAAGCCGTGCTAAGTTGATTACTGAAAAAGATGCCCACGCAGAGGCTGGAACGCCTCCTAACTCATTGGCCTACGCGCAGGATGACGCTTATGAATTACCGTCAACGTCGCATGTATCAATTGTAGACAGCGAAGGCAATGCTGTATCAATGACCAGTTCAATTGAAATGGCTTTTGGTTCAACAGTTATGGTGAACGGGTATATTTTAAACAACCAGCTTACTGACTTTGCTTTATCGCCAACGAAAGATGGTAAACCACTCGCTAACCGTGTTGAGGCAGGTAAACGTCCGCGTAGTTCTATGTCGCCAGTAATGGTATTTAACAAAGACGGTAGCTTACGATTAGTCGTGGGTTCACCGGGTGGAAGCCGAATTATTGATTATGTAGCGCAGGTTGTTGTGGCTGTTCTTGATTGGGATTTAGATGCACAAGAGGCAATTAATTTACCACGTATCACAAATCGTAATAATTACACCAGTCTTGAAAAAGGCACCGAACTTGCCAACCACGAAGCCGATTTTGTTAACCGAGGTCACCAAGTTCGCATCTTAGATTTAAACTCTGGTTTACATGCTGTTGAACTAAAAGACGGTAAACTTTATGGTGCTGCAGATCCACGCCGTGAGGGCATTGCTTTAAGTGATAAAAGCCACTAAAAATAGGCTCAGCAGCCTTAAAGCTGCTGAGTTTTCATGTATACTTAGCTTTATGCCTTTTAGAGCATAAAATTCATTTTCTTCAATGGTCTGACAAGGTGGATTGTCATTGCAATTTAACCTTCAACAGTAATAATGTCAGATCATAATTATGACGCCATCAAAGCTTGGAAATATGACTACAAATACCGATCCGAATTATCTTTATATTCCTTATTCAGGCCCAGGTCTGATCGAAACGCCACTATTAAATAAAGGCAGTGCATTTTCACAAAAAGAAAGGGAAAGTTTCAACCTAGCCGGTTTACTGCCACCGCGTTATGAAACAATTGAAGAGCAAGTTGAGCGTTGTTACCAACAATATTCAAGTTTTAGCGACAACTTAAACAAACATATTTACTTACGTGCTATTCAAGATAACAACGAAACACTTTACTACCGTTTAGTGCGTGACCATCTTGAAGAAATGATGCCGATTATTTATACCCCGACAGTGGGAGACGCTTGCGAAAAGTTCTCTGATATTTATCGCAGTGCACGTGGCTTATTCATTTCGTACGAAGATCGTTTCCAAATCGACGATATCTTGCGCAATGCGACGAAAGGCAAAGTAAAGGTTATCGTTGTAACTGATGGTGAGCGTATTCTAGGCCTTGGTGACCAAGGTATTGGGGGCATGGGTATTCCAATTGGTAAGCTGTCGCTTTACACCGCATGTGGTGGTATAAGCCCAGCATACACATTACCTGTTATGCTTGATGTGGGTACCAACAACGAAAAACTACTTAACGATCCTATGTACATGGGTGCTCGCCATAAACGTATTTCGCAAGAAGAATACGACGAGTTCCTTGAGCTATTCATTAAAGCAGTAAAACGTCGCTGGCCAAGCGTGCTACTTCAATTTGAAGATTTCGCACAACCGAATGCAATGCCATTGCTTAAACGTTACCGTGACGAAATTTGTAGTTTTAACGACGACATTCAAGGTACTGCAGCTGTTACAGTTGGTTCATTACTTGCGGCGTGTCGTGTTAAAGGTGCTAAGTTATCAGAACAAAAAGTTGTGTTTGTTGGCGCAGGTTCAGCAGGGTGCGGTATTGCAGAGCAAATCATCAGTACGATGGTTGCTGAAGGCATTTCTGACGAGCAAGCGCGTTCACAAATATACATGGTCGATCGCTTTGGTCTACTAACAGAAGGAATGGAAGGTCTTCGTGATTTCCAAGATGCTTTATCGCAATCAAAAGAAAACTTAAAAGACTGGACTTACAGTGGCGAATACGCCTCGCTTCTTGATGTAATGCACTGCGCTCAACCAGATATCCTTATTGGTGTATCGGGTCAACCTGGCTTATTCACTGAGCAAGTTATTCGTGCAATGCATGCCTCGTGTGCGCAGCCAATTATTTTCCCACTTAGCAACCCGTCTAAGCAGGTAGAAGCACTGCCAGCAGATGTTATAGAATGGACCGACGGACAAGCCATTGTCGCCTCAGGAAGCCCATTTGAACCTGTTGAATACAACGGCCAGTTATTCCCAATCCCACAATGTAATAACAGTTACATTTTCCCTGGTATTGGTTTAGGTGTAATTGCTGCAAAAGCAACCCGTATCACAGATGCAATGCTTATTGTATCAAGTGAAACGTTAGCAGAGTCTTCACCACGTGCAAACACTGGTCAAGGTAGCTTATTGCCAGCACTAACTGAAATACAAGCATTGAGTAAACGTATTGCGTTTGCTGTTGCTAAAAAAGCGATGGAAGAAGGTGTGGCACTAGAACTAACAGACGACGCGCTGTGGGCTGCTATCGAAAAGAATTATTGGTTACCTGAATACCGCAACTACAAGCGACGTAGTATTTAAACTAAAGCATTTAAACTAAAGCATTTAAACTTAAGTATTTAAACTTAAGTATTTAAACTTTAAATATTAATAGAAACCAAAGCCTTCGCGCTTTGGCTAAATGACAAAGGGGACCTAAAATAGTAGGTCCCCTTTTTTTGTATAAAAATACATGCACTCAACACCAGTAACACAATTGTCGAGCTAAGATGAGTCGATACTGGACTAATTGCTATTAAGTAACGCAATTTCATCGGCTTTTATTTTCTGCTAAACAGCTTCGTTAAGAGAGTAATCAAGGATTCAAAGGGATAAAGTGCGCTCTTGTAGAACAATTCTCCCATTGTGAAATGTATAAGTTAGTAAGCTATGCCAACTAAACAACCAGCCTCACAAAACCTAATATTTTTATTAGAGTGAACCATATTCTATTTACTATATTATTAGTTTTTTAAATTTATCGAGTAAAGATCTGACCTGTTTTGTTTATTACAAAAAGATTGATTGGAATTAATGTCTTTTCTTCTGGTATCGCTGTAAGGTGGTTAATTATTACTCGTTCTTATTAAAGTAACGTCGTTTGGGTAACCCCATGTTTAATTCGAACTTTCATCTTACTTATCTACAACATGCATCCCTAGCCAAATAACAACGTGTGCATGGTTTCTAGTTTGCTACATCACGATTAGGTGACATACATAGTTATTTTACGGATAACAGTAATACATAGAGTATTTTTAAGTCTTTAATTTTATAGTCAATTTACTGAATTATAAATTAGCCAGACTGTAATTTATTTTTAAATGATACCTAGCAAGAATCCTATTAAGTGGCTGCTGCCAGCCCAAAACACTGGGCGCTTTTTTTGCCGCAGAGCCATGCATTAAGCAACTAACCGATTTTTTAACTCAGGAGAGTAAAATGAAGAAGGAAATGATCCAAACTGCAGTCATTGGACTGATAGCGTTATTAGCATTCAGTGCAGGTGCAGTAGATAAACCAATTTCGGCTTCGCCGAAAGACAAAGATCTTAAGTGGGGACCTTGTCCGGCATTTTTTCCAACAGGTTGCGAGCTAGCCGTGTTGCAAGGAGACCCGGCAGAGCCAAACGCAGATTTGTATTTCAAGATCCCAGGAGGATACAAATTTCCAGCTCATTGGCACACATCTGCAGAGCGCATGGTATTGGTGTCCGGTGAAATAAACGTTCAGTACCACGGGCAGCCTACAATCCACCTAAAAAAAGGTATGTATGCGTATGGCCCAGCTAAAGCAGTACATAAGGGCAAATGCATAAGTAAAAAGGACTGTGTGCTAGTAATCGCTTTTGAAGAGCCCGTTGATGCGCACGAGCATAAATAACCTCAGCGTTTGGAGACCGCTTAACGCGGTTCCCAACTTGTTTCTGTAAGGCATATAAGCATGTTATGGTCATGGCAAAAGGCAGCAAAAATAAAAAAGCCTGTTGTTAAACCATTATTTATACCTCAACTTGCTACGCTAGCAGGCATGGGGCGTCAGTTTTTCAAGGAATATTTTAGCAAATGGATCTTATCAATTATCTAAGTGAACACTTTTATACAAAACAGCAATTACTTGATTTAGCCAAAATTAGTGAAGCTGAGCTTGAGCATTTTCAAGAAAAAAAAGTGATGCCAAGCTGTTCATATAAATTAGCATTAAATTATTCTTGCGATTCATTTTTTGGTGAGTTTAATAACCAAAACGACATTGAATATTATGCTAAGGGATATTTATCTTGGCTTGGTATGCTTAAGGTAACTCCTAATCCGCACGATGTTTTCAATATTTTTTCCCAACGATATACAAATTCAATATCAGAATTAAAAAAGTCAGGGTTTAGCGCTAATAATGCACTCGTCAATTCAAAGCTTGAAGCCCATATTGAAAAAGAGTGGGAGCATTTATTGAATGGAATTTATGGCTTATGCACAAAGTCTGGGCTTCCTGAAGAGATAGCAAGTAAAGAGTTAGCTGTATTACAAATCGGTGAGATTTTAGAGCAAGATAAAGCAAACATTGATCTTGTACAATTAACTAAAGCGGTTAATTTATTAGACAAATCGAGCGCTTTGTTTGCTCCACATGAGCGGCTTAAAAGCTCTAGGCATCGTTTAATTGATGAAGTGCGACGTGAATATAAACTCTAAAGCTTGCACGAATTTAAAGCGCTGCGCCTAACAAGGTGCTCTGTTTCTTTCAGCTCCATTTTAGCCACATTTTTTGCCCATATTAAGGGCAAGAAATACATGAACATTCTGACAACAGCGTGTATAGGAGAAATATATGAGTACAGGGAAAATAGCGATTAGAGTTGTGTTGTTTGCAATTTCCATAACCCTTGTAGGGTGTGAATTAAATGCAAAAAGTAGCGCAGAAACTGCTTTAGAGGAATCTAACTTAAAGAAGGCGTTGTATTGCATGGAAATCCTCGAAAATAGACCAGATCTTGAGCCTAAGCATCGAATAGATATTTTGCGTAATGAATGTTACAGCGAACATTTTATTGAGCATTCACCAAACATACCTGATGGCCGTGATTCGCTGTTGAGTTTGTTTGAGAGCCGTTATAAAAAGTACCCTAAACTGTCAATGTCCATTAAGCGAACTGCTTCTGACGGTGATCTTGTTTGGCTTCACCTTCATGTAAAACATACACCTGAATCACTTGGCGGTGCAGCAATCCAAATATTTCGGATGGAAGAAGGTAAAATTGTTGAGCATTGGGGAGTTGGGCAGTCTGTTCCAAAGGAATCTAAAAACATTAATACAATGTTTTAATCCTGATGTGTAAATAAAAAGCGCATAAAATAATGTTGTTCAAAGCCGTGTTGTTTCGAGCGTTAAGCTTCTAGTTTAAGCTTGTTCATTGCTAATTAACCTTATAAGGTATTTAATAGTTCACGTTTATACAAAAGGAACAAGGTTATGAATAAATTTGTTTTTTCATCTATTGCCGCATTTATGAGTTTTAATGTTTTTGCCTTGGCAACGCCAGACGCTCCGCATATTTATATTCAAGGTAATGCGTCTATCACCACAATCCCCGACAACGTAAAACTAACGGTCGCAATTGTAGAAATTGATAAAGACTTAATCGCCGCTAAAAATAAAGCCGACAATACAATGGCAAAAGCTATAAAGCTTGCAAAGTCAAAAGGGGTAGAAGAAAAGGGCATTTATGCGTCTAATATTTCTATTCAACGCGAAACGGAATATAACCGTGAAACAGGCAAACAAAAATTCGTTGGATACCGTGTAACTCGTAATTTATCACTCACGCTCACTGATACAAAACAGTACCCTGTTTTACTTCAACAACTCGTAAACTCAGGTATTAATGAAATAAATCAAACACAGTTTGTATCGAGCCGATATGAAGAGCTACAAAAGCAGGCACAAAAACTGGCAATTAAAGATGCCCGTGCCGCAGCAAAAGAGTTTGCCAATGATTATGGTGTTGAGTTAAAAGGCCTTTATACGGCTTCAAATAGCCCACTCGACACGGGAGTGCAACCCTACATGAGAGCTGAAAAAATGGTTATGGCTGATGCAGCACCGAGTAACTATGTACCCGATGCATACAATGGGGGTGAAATAACCATCACCGCAAGTAGCTATGCGGTCTATTATATCGAAAATTAAACAGTTAGTTGGTGGTAAACTTTGCCACCAACGCCTTTCCTTTGTGTTCTGAAATACGCGCAATAGCCTTGAGCATATTGGTTACTTGCTGACGGTCGTATTCATTCGTTATATGCTTATTAATGTCTTCAACAATAGCCTCTAAATAAACAAATAAGCTTTCTGTCGCTTTACTGCTATCAGCCGATCTAAACAAAATATTTTTAAATGCTTCAAGTACATTGACCATCACATAAGCATCGCCTTTTGCATAATTTCTAATGGGTGTGAAGTTATCATGCAGTAATTCATCAAACGATGTCTCGTGCAGGTATAAATAAGGTTGATTATTCGTTGAATGCTTTAGCGAATAATTCACATCGCTTATTTTAAGACGTTCTATCAGTAAAATGCTTAACATATCAATGGCCTTAACCGCAGTGCCCGGATCATTAATACCTGGGCTCATTGCTTTTACTGCAATTTCAGAAATTTGCGTCATACCATAGCGATAATGGTCACTTATGTATTCTTCAATATAAAAAATAAAACAGTTGAGCAGGGCATCAACAAGTTCAGGCATGTCTGATAAATCTTTATCACACTTTAAGAATGGGTAGCCTTTAACAGTGAAAAAACCTTGTTTAACCGCAATATAAATTTTTATATCGTGCTCTTTACACAGCGCACATAATTTATCACTGTGAGCCCCTTTAAAATAACCTTCTGTTTCACTCTTAATGTTGTGCCATTCATCAAAATTAGGAAACTCATTAACATCGGTATCTTTTTGCATTGCGACAATGCAGGTGAGTTCATTTTTGGTATTTTTAAATAAATCGTTAAGTACATTATCAACTTGGATAGCCTTTGAGATTGAATGAATAAAGTAAACAAAAAACCCCAACGACACTAAGCCAAACAGCAAAGAAAAGAAAATACCCAAAGAGGGGATCCCCATTTCACCGTTTTCCATCGCGCGTATGTTTATCAACATAATGATGGTGTAAATGATACTGCCTAAGTAAAAACCTAAAACAAGCTGATGCGATTTACGAGTGATCAAACCAGGTAAAACTCGCGGTGACAGGCTCGCACTGGCACTATTAAGTACCACCATTACCATTGAAAAGCTAAACACGGTTAGCGAAATGATACTGCCGGCAAGGGTACTCAATATGGTTCGTGCGTTTTCTTCACTATCGACTAATAGCACAGCAAAAAATTGCTTAACTTCCATTGTGATAGCTGCGTATTCAATTGCAGTTGTGATTAAAGCAAACAAAAGAAATAAAACGGATAGCATCGATGGGTAAAACCCAATACTGCTGATCATCTCGCGGTAATTGTCTGCAATTTTTCTTGGCGTAAACATGCATATCCTTTAAGAACAGTTAGACATTAATCATTATCGAGTCATAATAGTGTGCTAACTTAAATACCTATTTTATAGCCTAGCAACAAATAGTGCTAAGCGTCTAACTTTAAATAAGAATTGGAAATACAGTGATCGTTTCAACCTTTGCCGCCATATTGGCGATTTTATACATTCAGTTAAGTTTTCGTGTTATTAAAATTCGTAAAGCCAAGCAAATTTCACTTGGCGATGGCGGTGATGCATCTTTGCAAGCAGCAATTCGTGCGCATGGAAACTTTATAGAGTATGTGCCATTTACTTTGATCTTATTGTTCTTGGTTGAGTACCAAGGTCTATCAAGTCATTATTGTTATATTTTAGGAAGCATGTTGCTACTAGGTCGATTCTGTCACAGCTACGGGCTTGCTGATAACGTAATGAAATTACGTGCTTTTGGTATGATACTTACCTTTTTAACACTGGTTATCAGTGCTTTCATGTTATTAGTTACACAAGTTATGTAGGTAAAAGCGGGTGTCATTGCTAACGTTAGCAATGACACTAAAATGACTGGTTTAAAACGCCACTCATTAAGCAACCCCAGTTCTCATGCCAACATAATTAATACGAATTAAGATGAAGAATAAAATTTTTATAATAGGTCTGCCGCGCACAGGCACTACCAGTATTTGCCATAGCTTTTTACAATTAGGCTATAAAACGGCCCACACAGCGTATACACAAGCGGCAATTGAAAGTGCAGAGGTTATAGCTGACACTCCCGTCTTTAGTGAGTTTCCGTTACTTGATAAGCATTACCCAAACAGTATTTTTATTAATTTGCAGCGTGATTTATCAAAATGGATCCCCTCAATAAGACAACTGCTTGCGCGCATGCATACTAATTTGATGCGCGAAGATGGCGGCTTTAATAGCCATTTAAAACGCTGTTATTTAGAGGTGTTTGGCCACTACACACTGGCAGATATAGAATCAGATGAGTACCTTATTGCATGTTACAAGCGGCATCAACAGCAAGTGCAAAACTATTTTAGTGATAAAAAACAGCAACTATTAACACTTGATGTTTCAGACGAGCATAGCCCTGACGCACTCAAAGCATTTTTACAAACCGAGCAACCAATTGTTTTTAAACAACTGAATATGGCCGGTAAAGTAACGGCTTGGAATGACATAAAACACCCCGACAAAATAGCCTCAACCCGCAATGGAAAAATAGATAAATCCCTTGGTTACAATCACAAGATTTTATAACCAAAATGCGTTAAAATCGCCGCCATTATAAGTTAAGTTGTTCCTTATCATGTTTGAATTAAAATATCACACTCCCTTTGAATGGACAGAAGGTGTCTTAGCGGACTTCAACACCTTTTTACAAGATCATGCTGCCGCTGAAAAAAAAGCATCGGGTATGGCTATGTCAATGCTGTCGCATTACCCAGATCGTCGTAAACTTGTTAAAGCTATGACCGACTTAGCGCTTGAAGAAATGATTCATTTTAAACAAGTACTCAAGCTATTAATGGAACGCGATATTTCATTGGGTAACGATCAAAAAGACCCTTACATTAAGCAAATTCGTGGCTTATTTAGAAATGGCCGCGACGAGTTTTTAATGGACCGTCTTCTCGTTGCGGGTGTTATTGAAGCAAGAGGGCATGAACGCTTTTCATTAGTTGCCGAAGCGCTACCTGCTGGCAAAGAAAAAGAGTTTTATGTGGCCATCGCGAAATCTGAAGAAAAGCATAAAAACTTATTTGTCGAACTTGCCTACGAGTATTTCGACAAGCAAGAAGTAGATACACGACTAGAAGAAATTCTTATAGCTGAAGCCAAAATCTGTAAAAGCATTCCGTTTACAGCCGCACTTCACTAAATGGTATCACGCGCATAGGGCTCAGTGAGTCCTATGCACAAAATAGGTACTTACAAAACAGTAATTAAGCATTTTGAAAATACTTTTTCGAACTGTGATTGATTAAATAAACATCAAACATCTCGCTTTCCTCCTATAGTTAAAGTAATCAATAGTGAGGATAAAAGCATGAAATGGATGATGACTCTCACAACGCTATCGTTAATTGGTATCGTAATTACGGGTAACTCAATTTACTCTGAAGTGAAAATCTTTCAGAGCAACGATAAGCCAACCGAAATAACCGCCAGTATGTATCGTTCTCTTATTTGGCACAGTGAAGTGTACAAAGACGATGAGTTTCTAACAATTTCAAATAGTTACTTTAGCGATGGCAAAATCGATACCCGTGAATATTCTAAACTAACCAGTTTAGCAAAGAAAAATACCGGTCCACTTATTTACCTGCAAGAATCTGATGAACAGCTTTGGCACGCAAGGTATAAGTACAAGCAGTATCTCGAAGAAAACATCCCCTCTGAACTTGCGTCAGTCCATTGACTGGGCTTGTTTAAAGTCGCTTATTAAAGAACTCAGCTCGACAAGTGTTGGCTCACCGCCTAAATAATTTGTATCGATGTGATAAGTGTTCCCAATCCAATAGGGCCGAGGGGTCGAGTTATGGCCATGAATAGAAAAGTCGACGCCTTGGTTGTGCAAAACCTTACCTTGTTTTGTAATAGCTCTATCCCAAAGTAAGCCGGTAACGGCTTGAGAATGATTGCGAGGAATATTTTGCCAATGCCAATTTTGTGGCACCGTGTGCGACAAACCAATCGTCATGCCTGCATATTCAATAAGGTAAGAAAGAGGGCAATTTAGGAGTTGCAGACAAACATCCACACTTTCAGCCTCGCTTAATTCGTAATGCCAACGCCCGCCATTTTCAACCCATAACGCGTGATAACCACTATCTTGGGCAAGAACTGATTCGAGCATCATATGTTCATGATTACCCAGAGTCATATAAACACCCAGCTCTTTAAACCTCTGTAATAGAGCAACACTGTGTGCACCTCTATCAATAACATCGCCAAGCGCAAATAATACATCGTTCGCTGCATTAAAATTTACCGATGCTAACGCACGTTCAAACTTGGGTAGGTCGGCATCTAAATCACCAATAACAAAAACACGTTTTTTAGCATCAAGTGTCAGTTTTACTTGCACAGTATTATTGAGAATGGCTTGGCAATTAACTAAATTCAAAATGCATTCCTTTCACGTTCTATGAGTATTAGCCTAACATAACTCGTTGCCTTTTTGGCAAGGGCTGGATATTATCTAATCTCATTATTTAGGAGCACGCGCCAACATGAACAACTAAACCTGTTATCCAATTTCATTTTTTCTTTGGACCAACAGGGTTAGTAGGCGTTGCTCACTATCACTTTACACGCGTAAATTATCTTTGCGTTACCAACGCTTTCTGCCCCTGTATTACAGGAGGCACTATGCCACAACTTCACGCTTTTAACCTTTGCTTTCAGCATGCCAATGGCAAACGTCTGTTTAACAATATAACACTGTCATTAACAGCAAAAACAACCGCACTTGTTGGTCGCAATGGCAGTGGTAAATCAATTTTAGCATCGTTACTTTGTAAAGAGCGCTCACTAACGTCAGGAACAGTAAGCAGCAGCGGCCTAATGGGTATATATAAACAAGTAGACGACATTAAACGGTTAAATACCCTCACAGTTGCTGAATCTATAGGGCTTGATCATTACTTCAACGCCTTACAGGCCATTAATGAAGGCCAATTCACAGAGCACGACTTAGCAATAGTGGATGGTTATTGGGATTTAGAGCAACACTTTAATTCTGTATTAAATGAATTAGGCCTTAAAAACATCACTGCCACTGCGCGTGCGAATTCCTTAAGTGGCGGGCAACTCAGTCAATTAAAATTATGGGCTTTATTTACCTTAAAGCACGATATTTTGATTCTCGATGAGCCTTCAAATCATTTAGATAATCAGGGTAAATCATGGTTAAAAAATCAAATTGAATCATATCCAGGGCAAATACTACTGATCAGCCATGACCGAGAGTTACTAGAAATTGTTGATGAAATATGGGAACTATCGTCACTGGGGTTAGTTGTTTATGGTGGCAACTTTACAGATTACACCCGCCAAAAACAGCTACATGTTACAGCATTAGAAAACAAGCTTAATGCAGCGACAAAACAACAAAGTAAGCTTGAAGCTCAACAGCAAGTTAATAAGCAAAAAGCAGAAAAACGCGCGAATAAAGGCACAAAGCTTCAAAAATCAGGCAGCCAGCCCAAAGTGCTTCAAGATGCTAAAAAAGACAGAGCCTCAGCAAATCAATCATCGCAAAGTAAAAGCGCAGCAAAAAGAGAGGCGCAAATCACTAAAAATAAGCAAGTGCTTATATCTCAACTTGAGCAAGTAAAACCCCAACAGTTCTATTTAAATCAAACAGAATTCAAACGTCAAAAAGCAGTAACACTCGAGAACGTTGTATTGCAGTATGGAACGAACACCCCCTTAAATTTATCGCTTTATAATGATGAAAAAATACATTTATCGGGCGCCAATGGCACCGGCAAATCAACACTTTTAAAAACGATGATGGCTAAATTGCCAGTTAGAGCAGGGCAGATACATGTTAATCAACCACTCTATTATTTAGATCAACATTTTTCATTAATAAATAATGACTTAACCCTGCTTGATAACCTAATGTTCTATTGCCGCGAGTTAACCCACAATACAGCCCGAACACTGCTTGCTTGTTTAAACTTCAGAAAAGACGACGTTTATAAACAAGCCGCACAGTTAAGTGGTGGCGAAAAAATGAAACTCGCAATGTGTATCGTAAGCCATATTGAAAAGCATGTTTTTTTGTTACTCGACGAGCCTGATAATCACCTAGACCTTGAATCAAAACAGCTTTTAGCCGATGCATTACACGCATTTAATGGCGGGTTTATCATAGTCAGCCATGACCAGTACTTTATAGAGGGAATTGGTTGTCATAAGAAAATTGCATTATAAAACAGATGGATAACCTTGCATTATAAACGCTGAAACCATAACGATAGCGGCCAAGGGGTAGGGTATGGCCATCGGTGCAAACTCAATAAACTTGCTTTTCATTGTTATTGTTATTGTTCAAATTGGTGGCGCATTCGCCACCGTTGCCGCAGTGAAAACTGACATTACTTGGATAAAGCGTGTAATTAAAAAACACGGTGAAGATATTACGAAATTCCAGGGTAAATTATGATAGCAACAATAGGTAAATACTTAGCAGCTAAATTACTAACCGAAGCATTTATAAGGCGTTTTTGCTTGGCTACGGCAAGGTACTTGGCAAGTAAACAGAAAGCAAGCTTGATGATGAGTTGGTAAGTGCATTATCAGAAGCTCTAAAGTAAAAGTTTTTTAATAAATAATGCCCGCTTATTTACCGGGCATTATTAAACGAACTTGAGCTTGATCTACATCTATAAGATGGAAATAGTTTTTATTGTTAATTTCTTCAAGCCTTTTGTGTGTGTAGCTCGACGCAAAAGAGATAAGATAGTTACGATGCTTTCCACGCTGTACTGTAAAAAGTTCTGGTGTAGTGCCTAAATATACATCATCGAATAATCTTGAATTAATCAGGATGTTTGAAATATCTTTACCTTCTTCAAAATGACTCAGTAACTCATTTAAATCTGGATTTTCCTTATACATATTTATTGCTTTATCATAATGATAGTTTAAAAATCCTTCGGTGGTTTCTCGAACTTCTGGGTTGATGGTATATAGAAATGTTGACCCCTCTAAAGGGTGTAATTTTAAAATGTAATTGCTGTTATAAAGTAGTTTTATAACTTCATTGTAATGAACAGCAGATAATTTACTAGCGCATGCCTCAGCTAGTGCGGAAATTGTATCCTCACTAAAATCGAATATAACTGACGCTAAAGAATCATTTAGCTTTTCAACTCGCTCTTTCTCTTTCAATATCTTATTTTCATTAATTCTTTTTGTTCTATTTAATGTTTTGAAATAGTTGGTGCACCAATTTACGGCTTTAACACAAAAGTAGATTAGCTCAGTCAGAGCAACTCCCAGACTGATGGAAAGTAAAAGTAAAATTGTTTTTTGAAGATTTTCATCTATGGATATTTCAAGCTCAAGTAAAAAAATAGGTAGGTATTTACTTAAGAAAACATAAAAAACACAAGTTAAAAAGATACTTATTGCATTTTTTAGATTTATTATTAGCTTTGACACTTTTACTATTAATTCTACATATTCATTCAAGCTGAATTCCTTTTTCTATTAATTTTGTACTTTTAGGTTACCAATTTTAAAATGAATAGGCCACTTAATGAGGCCTTGTTAGATATTATGCTGTTTTCTTCTCTCCATACTTCAAAACAATATCTTTTAGAGCAAGCTGATCACTCATTTTGATTAAGTCATTGCCAATGATTTTAAGGGTTTCACTGGCTTCAACTAAGTCATACAGGTGTGCAATTTGAGCTTGCAGGGCATCTACATGACTTTCGTTATAACGAACAGAGCGTTGTAAAAACTCAATCTTGTTGATGAAATTAGAAGGTACCTAAAATTCACCGCGTGGTACCTATAAACAACCATCTCTAAAAATTAATAAATAACCAGACCGTGCTAGCCGTAATGCTAGTAAAGCAATGTGTATTCAAACAGACGAACAGTGTAGTTAAATGAGAGTGAGTGTAAATCAGCTCGTTTAAATAAAGCATGGTAAAAATGACAAATACAAATTGCTTTTAACTCACAATGTAAAAGAGCATCTTTGTACAAAAGCAGGTGAAAATACGTTAAATCTACAAGGCAATAATGAACTTAATTATATAAATATTTACCTTATTTAACATAATATAAATTATAGGAAGTAATGGTTTGTATATATCTGAGCGCTGTATTCAGTGACACTAAGTCCAATACTAGACGGTATCGGACATTAGGTGAGTGTTTTGCTATATAATCCATTTAATTATCGACTGTTTCTTGAGCTTAGGTATTGCATGGCATATATTAAAACTATCAAACTAAGATGTAACGATAAGATGTAAACAATATGGAATTTGTGAAACCGTTAGAACCCATTTTGATAATTGATGATATGCAAGATATCAGAGACTATCTCAATCAGATATTAACAGGCCTTGGCTTTGAAGATATTTTAGAAAGCCGAGATTTTGAATCAGCTAAAACAGTTATTGAAGAAAAATCGCCTAACGTCATCTTTCTCGATATAGAGCTCCCCAACACAGACGGCACAGAGATTTTAGAATACTTAAACGACAACTACCCACACACACATGTTGTTATGTGCTCTGGCCACAACAGTCTCGAAAATGTACAAAACACGTGGGAACTTGGCGCGAAAGGTTTTATTGCTAAACCATTTAACGCAAAAAAAGTCGATACTGTTATGAAACGTCTAGAATTGATGTAAACCATAACAAATTAAGAAGTTTATGAATTCGACTATTGAACGCGTTATAGATGACCTATCGACAGTAATATTTGGTAAACAACAACAAATTAAGTTGGCATTAGCCTGTTTATTCAGCCAAGGTCATTTGTTAATTGAAGACTTACCAGGTATGGGTAAAACCACTTTATCGCATGCACTTGCGGCGGTTTTAGGTTTATCGTATCAACGCATTCAATTTACCAGTGACTTACTTCCGTCAGATATATTAGGAACAAATATATTTGATGCCAAAGAACACACTTTTTCATTTCATCAAGGGCCTGTTTTTAGCCAAGTTGTCCTTGCAGATGAAATAAATCGCGCGGGTCCTAAAACACAAAGCGCTCTGTTAGAAGCAATGGAAGAAAAGCAAGTCACGGTCGATTCTGTTAAACACGCCCTGCCATCGCCTTTTTTTGTGATTGCTACACAAAACCCAGTAAATCAGTCTGGTACATATCCTTTACCTGAGTCACAGTTAGACCGCTTTTTTATGCGAATTAGTTTAGGGTTTCCTGATAAACAGGCTGAGAAAAATTTAATTTTGGGTTTAAATAATCGTAACTACGACGATTTACCCGTGCGTATAACAACTGAGCAACTCTCTATTATTCAAACAGAAATTACTCAGGTCACACTCAGCAATGCCGTTGTTGATTATATTTTAGAGTTAGTTGCATTTACTCGCCAAGACAAGCACTTTGTTAATCCTTTATCGCCAAGAGCATCTATTGCGCTTTCTCGTGCAGCTAAAGCATGGGCCTACATTGAAGGACGTAATTTTGTTTTACCTGAAGACGTTCAAGCGGTGTTTGCAAGTGTGACAGATCACCGTCTTGGGTTGAATAAAGATGACAGTGCTTATGCACTAAAACATGTTCCTGTTAGCTTGTAAAAGATGCTTAAGCGCCCTACTTTTGCAACTCGTTTTACGCACTTTTTTATAAATAAGTTATTAAAAAATAAGCATAAAACAAACGAGATTACACTGCGTCATAATACAATTTACGTTTTGCCATCGCGCTTAGGAGCTAAATTTTTATTTGTGGCACTGTTAAATTTTGTGATGGGTATTAATTATCAAAACAACCTTATTTTAGCGATGGCGTACCTCATGGTTGTTTTATTAGTGTTCGCCATTTTAACGGGTTATAAAAATCTACGTGGTCTCAGTGTAAAGTTTAATCACGTAACGCCATGCTATGCACCGAATCAACCAACCGCTCATTTTTCTATGAAAGCTAAGAGCGCGTGTCAACGTGTTGCGCTTGGATATAAAAATACAAAATCACAGCTCATTGATGTCGGTAATAACGAAGTAATAAATACGCATATTTCGTTAAACTTAGACAAACGTGGGCGTTATTGCTTCGAAAAAGTCCAAATTTATAGCTCTTTTCCTTTTGGGCTTGTGTCGGTATGGAGTTATATTGAGCCCAGTGATGCAATTTATATATACCCAGAGCCAATCGATGACCCTAGTTTAGTTTTTGACACACTGGAATTAGGCGATAGCGAAGAGCATGAAAGCCAACAAAAGCCGGGATCGGATGATTTTCACCAACTGTCTCCTTTTATCCCCGGTACAGCACTTAATAAAGTATCTTGGAAACACTACGCAAAAACTCAGCAGTTACTCAGCAAGGAGTTTACGAGTCATTCGTCTGCCAAAATGGCACTTAACTTTAATAACTTAAACGGCAATACTGAAACTAGGCTCAGTCAACTATGTTATTTAGTCAATAAGCTCACTGAACAGCACGTTACATTTTCTTTAACGTTGCCAAATAGTGAGATTGCTTCGGGTTGCGGTTTAGAGCATCAAAAATCGTGCCTTCAAGCGCTGGCGGAGTTTTAAATATGCTGAAGATGCATAATGCAGGCTTAATAAATTCGGCACTTTCATTCATATTCATCATTATGAGTGGATTTTTGTTTACTGAAGTCCCTGCTCTTTTTCTCGCCATTTTAATTTCTTTAAGCTGCCTTAATTTATTAATTGGAAAGTTCTATAAAAAACTCAATGGTAAGGTGGCTAATATTTTAGCTGCGGCCTGTCTAATCGCTTTATTTGTTGTTGTCGGTGTGTCTGACACAGTTAAGTTATTTGTTTCAATGATGCTACTTGCAAGTACATTTAAACTATTGCAAGCGCGAACAACCAAGCAATATCAAACCGTGTGTTTACTCGTGTTTTTTAACTTATCGACCCTGTATCTCTTTCATCAAGGTTTACTCGAAACATTGCTGGTAAGCAGCTTATATATCGTTAATTTTGCAGTCCTTGGCTATTTAGACAGCCCTAATAGCTTTAAAACGGCAAATAAACAGAGTGTTAAGACCATTTTGTTCGCTTTACCTATTGCTGCATTTCTAATTTTATTTTTACCAAGACTTCCTGCTTTTTGGCAATTACCGGGACCAAAGCTTGCTAAAACAGGTTTGTCTGAACAGGTAAACCCGTTTTCTATTGCCAGATTGGCAGAATCAGACGAGCTAGTTTTTAGAGTTGAAGAGCCTAATAATACAGCTCTGCAGCCCCCCTATTATTGGCGAAGCCTTATTCATGATGAGTTTAATGGTAACGAATGGTTAATATTGGACATTTTAAAATCTCAACAGTTTAACCTTACTCGCAAGCCAGTTCCCCCTCAAAACTACGTTCAATATCAAGTTATTGCAGAGCCTTCATCGGCTAATTGGTTATATGGTTTAGGGTATGCAACAAGTGATAATACGGCTGTAGTCTCCACCTATAATGGTTTGCTAAAACGCAAAGGCAATTTAAATAAGAATATAAAATACACCGTTAAAAGCGGCTCATTAAATAATGTTGTTCTGTCTGACTTTGAAAAAAGACTTTATACGCGACTTCCTGGCAACGTGAACCCTAAAACGCGCACACTGTCATTATCTCTCGCTGAAAAAAATACCAACGAAGAAGCCTATTTTAATGCTTTATTGCGCTATTTTAATGAACAAGCATTTAGCTACACACTCACACCAACAGCAATGACTGGCGAGAATACAATTGACCAGTTTGTATTTGATAATAAACGTGGCTTTTGTGGACATTACGCAAGTACAGCAGCCTTTATGTTCAGGGTTGCCAAAATTCCTGCGCGTGTAGTTTCTGGTTACTTAGGCGGCGAACAAAAGCAAGGTTCAACACTCAACGTTTATCAATACGATGCCCATGCCTGGGTAGAAGTACATTTTAATAATGCGTGGCATGTGTTTGATGCAACCGCGGTTGTTGCACCAGAGCGGTTAAATGGCTCGTTATCACAATTAAGCGAATTAAATGAAAGCTTTAATGAAAATTTAGGATTTGGCCTAAAACGCTGGAGTCACTTTAAAGCAATAAATTGGCTTAGAAATCACCTTGAAGAATTAGATTATAAATGGACGAATTGGGTGCTGACTTTTGATCAGCAATCACAACAAAACTTTTTAAAATCATTATTTGGAAATAAAGCGAACTGGATAACGCCACTTGTAGTTTTGGTTACGCTAGCCTTTATTTTTCTAGGTTACTTTTTCTATTCAAAGCGCACGCCTCTCTCTAATGAGCCACTTATTAACGAAATAGAACAGCTTTACCGTTGGGCGAATAAACGGGGTATTGAAACCGATGTCACTCTTACTCCTTTGCAAAACATTGCAAATATAAAAAAACAAAAGCCCCATTTATCCAGCGAATTGGCTAAATTTGAACAGATAATCATCGAAGTGCGCTATCAACAGCTCGCATTTACTCAAAAACGTAAAACCACTGCTCGAGTTCTGTTAAACTCTCTCAAAACAGCAAAATAGAGAACAATATGAATGCAGTAATTGTTGGCGTTATATTAATGCTGGTACTGACACTTTGCCGTATTAATGTCATTGTCGCGATGACACTAAGTGCCATTGTTGCCGGTTTAACGGCTGGGCTTGGCTTGTCAGATACGCTTAATGCATTTAACGAAGGGTTATCGGGCGGCGCTGAAATAGCACTAAGTTACGCAATGCTAGGTGCATTTGCTGTGGCTATTTCTAAGTCAGGGTTAACACGCATTTTAGCAGCCAAATTGCTCAAGCAAGTGAATGATAACAGCCACAAAGGCGAAACAACCCTAAGCTACTTAATTTTAAGGATCATATTATTGTGTGCGATTTCGTCGCAGAACTTAGTCCCGGTACATATCGCGTTTATTCCTATATTAATTCCCCCGTTACTAATTGTATTTAACACGCTGCGATTAGATAGACGTGCCATTGCCTGTATTTTAACTTTTGGTCTTGCAACCTCTTATATGGTTCTTCCGTATGGGTTTGGTGGAATCTATTTATATTCAATTTTACATAAAAACCTCACTGAAAACGGCTTAGAACTTGTGAATACACAAGTCCCTATCGCTATGATAATTCCTGCGCTTGGCATGTTAGTTGGCTTAATTATCGCGGTATTTGTTAGCTACAAAAAGCGACGTCATTATGAGGCTCACGCCCTAACAGAAAAACAGCAAGACGTTGTTATCGAACAACCAAAAAAGGTATTGGCTGTTGGTATTGCTGCCGTACTTTGCTCATTGCTGGCTCAAAATGTGAGTGGCTCTATGATTCTAGGTGGCCTTGTTGGAGTTATGATATTTAGTCTGTTTGGTATTGTTAAGTGGGAGCAGAACAGCGACGTTTTTAGTAAAGGTGTAGCCATGATGGCAATGATTGGCTTTATTATGATTTCGGCACAAGGCTTTGCTTCCGTTATGAAAGCAACTGGCGACGTTACCTCATTAGTAAGCTCTGCTGCTGGTATGATAGAAGGAAACAAACCGCTTGCCGCTGCACTCATTTTATTAGTTGGCCTATTGATCACCATGGGCATTGGTAGTTCTTTTTCTACGGTGCCAATTATTGCGACCCTTTTTGTACCACTGTGCTTAGAACTTAACTTTTCTGTTATGGCAACGGCTGCACTTGTTGGTACTGCTGGGGCATTAGGTGATGCGGGCTCCCCTGCTTCTGACTCTACCTTAGGACCAACGTCTGGATTGAACGCCGACGGCCAACATGATCATATTTGGGATTCAGTGGTACCCACATTTATTCACTTTAATATTCCGCTATTGATATCGGGTTGGATAGCAGCAATGGTACTTTAAATTAAAACACTGTACTGCAACTTCAAAAGTTATTCAGCCAGTTAAAAAGACTTTAGCCCTGCATATGTGGGGCTTTTTATTACCTTGTTACGGCCAATTTTAAACACTTTTTTGCTTTGCTCTTAAATTACATCTTCTGCTATCCCCTGTTTAATTTAAGGTAAAGGATTCATAAGTGCTGAGTAATACATATTACAATATATAGTATGATGTGTTCTTTCTGGTTAATTAAATAAGTACCCGCAGGTACTTATTTATTTTAGCTATCTTTGAGTGTGTTAGCTGTCGAAACCGTAGATCATTTTATCGCACACAACCGGTGTTGGTCTGTGGTTATCATCAACCGCTACAAACGTAAAGCTACCCGAGATAGCAAGATGCTTATCGTCTTTATGCATTCTCTCTAAAAATATCTCTACGTCTACTTTTAGGCTGGTATTACCAACATAGACTACTTTAGAGATAAGTTCTGCAAACGTACCGGCAGGAATCGCTTCTTTAAAGTCAACACGGTCAGACGAAATCGTTACTAAAGGTTTACGACAAAAACGAGTTGCAGCAATAAAAGCAACTTCATCCATCCACGCTAACGCGTCACCACCAAATAAGGTGTTGTGATGGTTAGTACGGCCAGGAAATACTGTTTTTGTTACCGACGTTGTTGAGTCAGCAATACGCTGGGCAATAATAGCGTCACGATCGATTTGTTGTGTCATAGTCTCTACTTTTCATTAGCTAATGTGTCTTGCATCATTAGCGCAGGGTCAAGGCGTTCATTTTTCCAATTAAAACGCCAGTCTAAATGGGGTCCTGTTACTCGGCCCGTTGCACCTATCTCAGCGATTTTATCGCCTCGGGTAATGGTATCCCCTACTTTTACATCCAATTTGCTTAAATGAATATAAGTCGAAGTTACACCATGGCCATGGTCAAGAATCAACGTGCCACCAGAGTAATATAAATCAGGCTCAGCAAAAACAACGGTACCACTGACAGGCGCATACACAGGGCTGCCAGTTTTATTTGCGATGTCTAAACCAAAGTGTGGTCTACGTGGCTCACCGTTAAAGTAACGCTGGCTGCCATACACACCCGAAATACGGCCTTGTGCTGGCTTATAAACCGGATCTAAAAAATAACGGAGGTCAGAATTAACTTCTCGCGCTTTTCGCACAGCAACCGCTTCACGAGAAATTCGCTCAGATACCTCTTTGGGCGGCGAAACATACTTTTTTGCCACGCCTGTAATTTTGTCAATCTTGTATTCGCGCTTTGTAATAACAATGGCTTGCTCATGCTCGACACCGTCATTATCAACCCACGTTAATGTGTGCTGTGTGTCTGCGTCACGGCCAAAACCAAATACAAATTCACCTTGAGGCGACAATTTTAAGTTTTCACCGTTAAAACTCACACTTTTAACGTTTTCAAGTTGGCCTGTGACTAAACCGCCTTGAGTTAAATGTCCTTTTAGTTCAACCGCATTTACATTTATAGACAACAAACTTGCCAACGCGGTTAGCAGTAATCCTTTACGCATAGCTAATTGATCCTTTGCCGACCCCTTCGTACGCGGTGATTTTCACCTCAGACTCTGGGTATTCATTTTTAACTTGTGCGCTAAGATAGTCAGCTATGCATTCAACCGTGGTATCGCACGGTAAAATGTCGCAACGCGATTCAGCAATGGCCATTTCAAAGTAGCCTTGCTGCGATGTATACGCAAAGCACACATCGTTATCTTCTGCTGTAACATGTTTTAACTCTGCTTTGCTGACTTCGTCTTCAGCTGTCGCTAAATAAATATCTTCCCATTTATCGGCCCACTCTTTTTGCAAACGCGGCATAGCCATGCCATCAAGGCTAATACCAATTTGCGAACGGTGACCATGAATAATGCGCTGACAATTGCCATCATGCTTTTTAAGACCATGGCTGTAGTGGTAGTAAAAACTTTGGCTGCGCTCAGGGTATAAATTAATTTCAATTTTTTCGATGTTGCTAGGCAATTGCGGCATTATCGTTTTAATTAAAAACGCGGTCACTGAGTGCTCATCAATCACGTCGGCATCAATTAAACAAAAGGCTTGGTTTGGTGCGCTCATCGCTAAGTGGTGGTTGTCACCAAAATGACAATCTAATACGCTGTGCTCATCGTGTTGAGTAAGTGAACCGTTTAGTTTCGCAGGCACGGCAAGTTTGTGATCTATACATTCATCAATAATGCCTTTGATTTGTTTTTTAACTAAACCAAAATCAAGCACCATAGACTCATCATTAAGTTGGCCATGCAGGGTTAAATCAACAATCCAGCTCTCGCCAACTGCGCCGCGTTTATTACACAAGTAAGAAAAATCAATCACTGTCAGTGAGTTTACAAAAAGGATCATAAATTTCCTTTAGACTGGTTAAAGAATCACAGCAATTATAATGATTTTTAATACACAATGCGCGGTTTTATCTCCCTTTAACAGCAACAGTTTAATTAAATGGTCATAAAACAAACTAAAAATAGCAAAAAATTAACTGCTCCGAGTTGTTTAGCGTACAAGTGTACGCTAAAGTACGGGGCAATTTCTAAGCGATGAAAAAGAGTTATGGAACCTAAAAACAGCTATACAAAAGAAGAATTGGTCCTTTGTGGTCAAGGTGAAATGTTTGGCGAAGGCAATTGTCGTCTTCCAAGCGATAACATGTTAATGATGGATCGTATCGTTTCTATCACTGCCGATGGTGGTGAACACGGTAAAGGTCAAATCGTTGCTGAACTTGATATCAACCCTGATCTTTGGTTTTTCGACTGCCACTTTAAAGGTGATCCAGTAATGCCGGGTTGTCTTGGTTTAGATGCAATGTGGCAATTAGTTGGCTTTTTCCTTGGCTGGTCAGGTGGCCCTGGTCTTGGTCGTGCACTGGGTGTAGGTGAAGTTAAATTTACTGGTCAAATCTTACCAACGGCTAAAAAAGTAACTTACCGTTTAGATATGAAGCGTGTTATCAAGCGTAAATTGTTCATGGGTATGGCTGACGGTACTGTAGAAGTAGACGGTCGTGTAATCTATGAAGCAAAAGATCTTAAAGTAGGTCTTTTCCAAGATACAACTGCATTCTAATAACCCCAGAATGCAGAAACAAAAAAGCCCCTTTTGGGGCTTTTTTGCGTAAATAAGATGCCTATTTTAAGTTTTGAACATGTTTCGGTTTTCTATTGCTTCTCGCCATCCACCTAACCATTCTGATTTAGGGTCAATTTGTTGATAAGGGCATTGTTCTTTGGAACGGCCTGCCAAGCCTGCTTTATAACCTTGAGAATGAGCTCTTTCTAAACGATCTCTTTTCTGTCTCTTCATAGGTAATATCCTCACCTTTTATATTTATAGATATGTAGCGAAATTGACATCTACATTTAATGAATAGTTAATAAAACTGTTAAATTCAAATGACAAAAGCAATTAAATAAATTGACAATGAGTAACGTGCTGATGATCAACTGAATTAACATTTAAAACCTTTAAGTGGTCATACCTCTATATTTCAAACCACCTATAAATACAGTAAAAACGAGCTATAAATTGCATAGCCATTATTTGTGACACAGGCTATTTCAGTAAAGTTCCCCATTAATTTGTAATTATGACATTTTTATTATGATTACAATTTAGACAACAAATTGCTTGCATGTTAAAAACCGATCGGTCTAATATTGAGCTATGGAAACAAAAATAATACAGCCAAGCCGTCGTGGCAGGCCCCCAAAAATTGAGCGCACAAATGCAGATACCCGCGCATTGCTAATTAATACTGGGTTAGCTGTATTAACTGAAAAAGGCTTTAGCGCCACAGGTATCGATTTAATTTTAAAGTCGGCGCAAGTGCCTAAAGGCTCTTTTTATCATTACTTTAAAAGTAAAAATGATTTTGGTTTAGCCTTAATCGATGCTTACGACAGTTACTTTCAAGCAAAGCTTAAACGCCATCTCACTAATAGCGCTATTAGTCCACTTGAACGCGTTGTTTTATTTGCTAACGATGCCAAACAAGGCATGGCAAAATATGCGTTTAAACGAGGGTGCCTTATTGGCAATCTTAACCAAGAGCTCAGCCACCTTGATGACGCAATGATAGCCCGCATTAAACAAGCGTATACGCACTGGCAGCAATTAGTTGAGCAGTGTTTAATTGAAGCGAAAGAACAAAAACAAATCGCAAAATCGACAGACTGCAAAATGCTTGCTGAATTTTTTTGGATTGGCTGGGAAGGTGCCGTTATGCGCTCAAAGCTTGATAAATCAAGCGAACCCCTTACCCTTTATACAGCACAATTTTTACGTTTAATCTTATAAAGCCGTTATAAATCAATTAACGGTTTTAATTTAACCATTAAAAGACGATCGGTCTAAAAGGAGTCAACCATGACAACATCAGCCAAATCGATAGTTATAAATAAAGATGATCAAGGCTATCACGCCAATTACACAGATTTTCCTGTTGAGAGCATCCACCAGCATAATGTTAATATTGATGTTGACTACAGCACCCTAAATTATAAAGATGCTCTGGCGATAACGGGGACAGGACCAGTGGTAAGACAATTTCCTATGATCCCAGGTATTGACCTTGCAGGCACGGTTAGCGAGTCCGATTCTGACGAATTTAAACCGGGCGACACCGTATTATTAAATGGCTTTGGTGTTGGCGAAAAGTATTTAGGCGGTCTTAGCGAAAAAGCCTCAATGAAGAGCGATTGGCTTATCCCCCTCCCCGCTAATTTAACCCCTAAACAAGCAATGCAAATTGGCACCGCAGGCTACACCGCAATGCTGAGTATTATTGCGCTTGAAAAGCACGGTATTAGCCCACAAAGCGGCGAAGTATTAGTGACTGGAGCAAATGGTGGAGTGGGAAGTTTTGCCATCTACTTACTCAATAAGCTCGGTTTTGACGTTGTAGCAACAACGGGTCGTATGAACGAGGCCGAACACTTACAAAAACTTGGAGCAAAACGTGTTTTATCACGCGATGAGTTCTCCACTGCCGGTAAACCACTTGCCAAAGAGCAATTTGCGGCAGCCATTGATTCGGTAGGTAGTCATACACTGGCAAATGTCTGTGCATCAATTAACTATGGGGGTGTTGTTACAGCCTGTGGTTTAGCACAAGGCATGGATTTCCCAGCAACCGTTGCGCCATTCATTCTTCGTGGTATCAGCTTAATAGGCATAGACAGTGTCATGCGCCCTAAAGCTGACCGTATCGAAGCATGGCAACGTCTGAGCGAGTTAGTTGAGCCTGAGTATCTAGATACAATTTCGCGAGAAATTCCATTATCAGACGCCATTAGCCATGCTGATGCGTTATTAAAAGGCGAAATACGTGGCCGTGTTGTGGTTAACTGTAAAGAATAACCACTCAAAATACAGTTTCTTGCTTCGTTAGGTATAAAACTAGGGTAAAGGCAATTATACTTACCCTAGTTTTGAGAAATACCGGACAGTCGAATGAGTAATAAAGAAATTTTCAGCAATAACCCACTACAGGGTGTGGGCATTGAGCAGGTTGTCACTGAACTTGTTGACCAGTATGGCTGGGAATTACTCCATGCCTACCTGCGTTTAAACTGCTTTAAAAATAACCCTGATGTAAAATCTGCCGTTAAGTTTTTGCGAAAAACTCAATGGGCGCAAGAAAAGGTCGAGAACTTTTATCTGTACCGCCTAAAAAACTTACCGCGCCCTGATGACGTTAACTACGAGCTACCACCACGCGATCGCGTAATCCCAGCAGATCAAAAACCTGGTGAGCCGTGTGAGCTTAGTTTTACTGATGCAAAACGCATTCATGAGAAAAAAGAAGCGAAACAAAAAGCCCGTGCGCGTAAACAGCGTTCAAGTGCTAGCAACCCTTGGGGTAATTAATCTAGCTTCATGTTTTAAGTTTAAATGAGCCGTTTTTAAGAGCGGCTTATTTAGGTTGTTTCTCTGCTTTTTACGACTAATCAAAAGTAGTTGTTAAAAAGTACCAGTTAAAAAGTATCTGTTAAAAAAGTACTAATCAAAGTTCCAATCAATTTAAGTCAATTTGTTAGACGTTTTCGTAAAACCCACATCGTTATTTCCTCCTTGGTTTATAAATATCTGCTCAGTCTTTAATAGCAACGGCCCGTGTATTAAGTGACATAAATAGATACACCTATTTTAAAGAAAATAGTTCACTTTATTAGATAGCCTTTACGTATCATGGTTTAAATTTCAATGGAGGTTGATTATGATTACTACACTACATTTATGTTTTTTCACCTCTAACTTTTCAAAGGACATGTATGTCTGACTACAATGAATCGCCAGAACAAATCGCAAATGCGACACAAGATTACGTAATGCAACAAACAATGCTGCGTATAAAAGATCCTAAGCCTTCATTAGAGTTTTACCAAAACGTTTTAGGAATGAAACTATTAGGCAAGTACGATTTTCCGGCAATGGAATTTACACTGTACTTTTTAGGCTATGAGCAAGCTATACCAAAAGGGACTGATAAAGAAAAAGCACAGTGGGTATTTCGCCGCCCAGCGCTTATAGAGCTTACACATAATTGGGGCACTGAAAACGACGACAGCTTTGAGGGTTACCATAATGGTAATAACGAACCCAAAGGGTTTGGTCATATAGGTATTAGCGTGCCTGACGTATACGCAGCCTGTGAACGCTTTGCTAAATATGATGTTGAGTTTGTGAAAAAGCCTGATGATGGCTCAATGAAAGGCTTAGCTTTTATTAAAGACCCAGATGGATATTGGATAGAAATACTCTCGGCTGAGGGGATCACTGAGATTATAGAAGCTCAGAAGCCATAAAACTTTAACATTCAAAAACCTGCAATATGCAGGTTTTTGTTTAATGTGGCGTTAAGCATAAAAATAGCTAACAATCCGTAATCTAATAAGACGCAAACCCATAACCAGCATCATCACTGGATACTGTCACTGAAAGCGTTTCATCAGCGCTTTCAAAAACCAAAAAATTAATAGGCTTACAACAAACTTGGCAATCTTCTATGTATTGCTGATCAACATCAGCGGGGTCTAATAATACATCAATGTATTCACCACAATACGGACACGCAATCGTTTTTTCAGTTAATTGATTCATCAGTACGACTCCCTATTATTGAGCTCTATACTAAATAGATTGTTATTCTCTCTATGCTTTTCAACATAACCACCTTATTAAGTATCAAAAATACCTATTAAGTAAGCTTAGTTGCTATAAACTACTCACTTTTAGGCTTGCGCAGTTTAGATAAAATAAGACTATCAATATCATTACTAACGCTTCCTATGCTGCTATTGGTAAGTATTACGTAGCCTCTATTTTGTTGGTCTGTAATCGACCGTGTTAACGCTATCCACCCTTGGTTAAATCCAGCGAACCCTAAACTTTTATTTTCTGAATCGACAACATAACTCATACTCCAGCGACCCCCTGTATTTGCTACAGGTGTAATCATTTCTTTAATTAAAGCTTGTGATATAAGACGAGAGCCATTGTATTTATTTTCCTTATTTTTAAGCACGGCTAAATTAAATCGTGCTAAATCAATAGCAGTTGTTTGTAAACCCGCAGCGGCTTGCTCAGCAAAGTAGATCATGGATGTTTTCTTTGCATTTTCATCATACGGTGTTGCTGATTTACTCATAACAGCAGGTGTTACATTAAATGTTGAGTTATTCATTCCGAGCGGCTTAAGTACATTTTTCTGCATATAGTCTTCAAAACTTAAACCCGATACATCTTCTATGAGTAACTGAACAATAGAGTACCCACCACCTGAGTATGACCATTTTGTATTTGGTGTATGTATTAATTTTACATCGCCTGCACCATTATTCTTGCCATTTAATGAATCTACAATCGAAGGAACATCTGTCGGTGAGCCCCAGCCAGAATAAGGACCGAGAGACAAGCCCGATGTATGCGACAGAACATTTCTTAACGTTACATTTTCAGTTCCAAACTCAGACTTAGGTATCTTCCAGCGTTTTAAATAATTATTTATTGGTTTATCAAGTTCAACTTTACCTTGATCCACCAACTGCATAACCCCCCACGAAGTCACTACTTTTGATATTGAGCCTACATTAAACATGGTATTTTCTGTAATGGCTTTTTGACTTTCAATATCTGCAAAGCCATAAGAAAGAAATCCGGTAACCTCTTCGCCTTGAACAAAGGCAACGGCAACACCAGGGGCTTTATGCTTATCTAAAATCTTTGGTACAGCCTGATCAAGCTCGGCTTTTAGTTCTGAGAAATAAGTCGCGTCAGCTGCTTGAGCATTACTAATAACGAAAAAAACAATAAAAAATAATAATTTATTCATAACATCCCTTTTGAAACACTAAATAACGCAAATACACGCTTCTAAAGTAAGAATCTCTTATAATAAAAACAACCTAATATTAATTATTTAAGTAAGTTCCTATAAATATTTACAGCAATATCTAATAACCTTGGTTTTTTGTTAATCTCACGCCATCAACAACCATTACCCATTCGTCACCAACCAAATGTGGTGCTTCTGTCACATCGAAATTAGAGGTTAAAAAAGCCACACCCACTACAAAGTCGTCTCCTATAAACTCTTTTAACGGCGCGTTTATAGATGTTGACCCACCATCTTGGACCCTCTTATATACCACCGTACCGTCTTGATGGATAAGCAAGTACATTTCTTTGCTTTCCCACTCACCTACGTAAGATAACTTATCCGCTGGCAAAGGCTTGCTACAAGAAGTCAAAGTAAGCACAGCTAAAACCAGTAAAATAAACTTTTTCATTTCTACCATTAAGATCCCACCGAAAACCTGTCTTAAAAGAGCTTAATTTTGCTTTTATCGTTGTATTAATTAAGATCTATTTCAGGGTGATCTTTTATACCGTACATTTCTTCCATTAACTTTTTATAAAAATCGAGTGGTGGCATTTTCATTTTTGCTCGACGTTTATCAACATTAGCCTTGTCTTCAATAGGACTAAATACTATTTGACCCTCAATTAAGTCAGCCTGAGTGCCATAGAGTTGCTTGTTGCCCTGAGCAATAAGGACCCTATCAGTTAGTAGGGCAAGTTGCTGTCCCGTTATACCTTCATTATTTAAATATGACGTCTCTAAATACGGGAGCATTTTTGCTTTAAATTCAATATCTGATGAATGCTGAATTATTAAAAAAGCAGCACTCACTCCTTCAATACCGACCAATTCTTTTGTTAGCCATGAATGTTCTTTGATAATAGCTTTTAGCTTAGTTGTATTAGCTTCATCTATTATCTTTAGCTGGTTTATGAGTTCTTTGGGGGGATTTTGCCAGCCAACTTTTCCTATTTTATTGCGGATACTTTGATCTTGAATTTCCATTTGCATTAATTCCTTTTTTAGTTCTGGATTGCTTTCAGCTAAAGTAAAAAATGGAATAAATAAGATAAGTATTAAATAACGCATAATTTTCTCTTCCTTGTAAAATGAGTTTTATCTCTGTGGCATGAACGACAACCGATTTAACTATAAACAGCGTTTTAATAAGGGTTCAGAGCGTAAACGCTATTTCTAGGTAAAGTTCTTCCATGTTTCTCCAATTCTCCAATCTGTATACCTGCCAGTTAAAATTCACACTAGCAAGGCGTGTTATGTTATTTTTAGATGCAAATTTTTTGATTGATTTAAAATTACGACCGCAAACACGATTTCTAATGCAGCCCCAATAAATGCACCAATTACAAAATCACTCGCCAAATATATGCACAGCGCGCCAGATATCATAAGCAGAGCCCCTAAAATCCAATACACTTTTGTGCCATATAAAGTATTAAAAATTAAATAACGTACACCAATTATCATGAGCATAATTGGATAAAACCATTCAGGCTTTAACGTTGCTACAGCAAAGGCAATAAACAACCCAACAAATAAAATTATCGTACTTTCTAAAGCAAGTTTTCCGAGCGGATTTTTAGCATTATGTTTTCCTGAACGCTTCAGTGCTTTTGATAAAAATATAGCGATAGGATGTATAAACATCCCACCAAAAAAAAGCGCGAGCATGCTTGATTGATATGAGTATTGAAGTGCAACTATCCCCGCTAAACACCAGATAACCCCAGATGCTAAAACGCCGGTTCCGCCACCACAGTAAGAAGTATTCATATCTTTTTGTGCATCTTCAAATGTCATAATTACTCCTTACATGCCCTTTAATACCCAACCACTTTACTGCTTCATAACACATTTGATGGCTTGTTTTTTATACACCCATCTTTCTACACATAAACATCTTTGTAAACACATAATTAAAAAGCATATTTAGACTTCGTAAATCCATTTCAAAACAGTGTACTTAATATTATTGGGCACAAGCACTCACAACTGTATATAAACACAGTATCATGTAAATTACCGTGCCTGCACCTAAAACCCATCAATTAAAACTAAGCCTTAAGCCAATTTTGCTCCTTTTAAATCAGTGCATTGCACGTAAGAAAATTGTACCAATTCGCTAAATTAAGTACTCTTGAGACAATAAAACATCGTTGATACCAAAATGATGATCTATTACTGCGGATTGATATTGGTATTAGTAATGGCTAAGTGAGCGGTAAAACAACTTACGCGACGTCTTTATAAAGTGGCAGGTAAAAAAGTGAGTTCTGTATTTTGGCTTTGTTTGGCTATGTTAAGCCCAGCGCATTACAGAGCGACTCTTTTTGGATCTCGTGGGTAGAATTCATCGGGTTGTTTGGCACATAAGTCAAATTCACGGGTGTTTTTATACGGGAGTTTCATAAAACCAGCAACGCCTACATCGGTAATGCTAACAGCATATTGCATCAACTTACTCAATAAGCGTTTAAATTCAGGCTCTTTACTGGCATCAAGCAAACGATAGTAATGATGTATTTTCATCCTATCAGGTAAGGCTTCAAAAATGATACAGCCTGTGTGATGTATTTGGTTTAGCTCAAATACGCATTTAATCACTTTTTTAGGCAGTTGTAGTTGCTCATCGGGGTCTTTGCCGTCTTCAAAGTACGAGTGTGGTCGCGTTACATCAGAGGCCTGTACATCCATCACTTCGTAATCAAGTTCTGGTAAATGTTCAAACTTAAAGGCCCCTGTGCCGTCACGTTCTAATTGAATAGTTTTACGCGCATCGAATAAGCAACACTTAAACAGGCCTTTTTGTTCAATACCTTGAGCAAGCATCACGGTATTATTTATAGCGTCTGTAAAGGCAGTGCCTAAGCTTTCGTCATGCAAAATTAAGGATGACTCAACAAACACAGAGTTTTCTTTCCAGTGAAAACTTAAGCCCCCTACTACCGGGTATTTAGCTAATCGACTGATTGCCGCCAAAAATGCTTTTTCGGTATCGCCGGTATCAAATAAGAACTCTTTATAGTATCTATCAAGCTGTGCATCATTTACATCGAGCAGTTGTTGATTATGATCAGCTTGGCGCAAAAACTGTTTACGCGAGCTGTATACTACGGTATCAGGGTGCTCGTCTATGTCGCTAAACCAGTAAGGAATATAGGGGCGTATCACCTCACGCGGCAGCTCTGGTAAATATGCTTTAGCCATGGTTGGCATATTACGCATAAAGTAATCGCCCGCACCATCTCGCGTTGCTTTATCTTTTGAAAGCATGCCATCAATTACCCGTGCAAGCTCAATGGGTAAGTTAAGACTGGTGGCAGGAATAACTTTAGCGCCAAAGCGACATGATTGCGCAGATGCTAATGCATACAAGGTTGATGCAACGCCTTGCTCGTCAAACCGTGGCGATGATTGACCGCCCGACATCTGCTCATCACCAATAAAATACACATCGCCCATACGTGCGTTGGTGGTGCTTATATCTGCCGACATTAAATCCATAAAATTGCTGGCAACCGGATTCCCTTCACTGTCGATTTGGGCATACACAGAACTGCCCCAATCAACCAAAGATAATTTATTACTTTGTTCGTCATACACGATATTAGAAGGCTTAATATCACCATGCACAATGGGTTGTGGGCTAATGCCATTTTTGTGCTCACGCAAATCAACCAGTACATTCCTGAGCTTAAGCGCGAGCGACATAATTTTTGCTGCACTAAAACGCCCTTGCTTGATGGATATTTTTTCTAAATCTTCGCCAAGGGCGCGCTCCATCATTAAGATGCCTTGCTTTTTTATTCTTTCAAAGGCGTAAAACTTCGGCACCAAGGGGTTATTTACTTGAGAAAGCATGTAAGCTTCGTCTTCTAGGCGGTCGCGAACGCTTTGTGCCAGTGTTATCCGCGAAAACTTAAATACCCATGGCACGCCTTCATCATCAATCCCCGCAAAAACAAAACCAAATGCCCCTGAACCAATTAGCTCAACCTGCGTGTAACCAAGCAAGGTTAATTGCTTAATACATATGTTGAGCCATCGACGGTGCTTTTTTGCATCATGGTGAGACAGTAAGTATACAGACTGCTCTTCGTTGATATAAAAATTGCGGATTTGTTTGGGATTCACTGCATCTCTCAAAATAAAAAACGGCATTGTTAGCCGTTTAATTATTGAATGTTGGTAAGTTAATTACAAGGATTTTGCTCTTCAATGGTCCAACCATGTTGTTTAAAAAACAGTTCTGAAACAGTTAAAATGATGCCTGCCAGAATAATTAACTCCATCACACTTATTACGTCGCTCATAAACATCCAGCCTAGAGCAAAAAATGCCATAAGTTGAATCGCTTTAAAATACCATGCAACTTTTCGTATTGTACCGTACTTAAGCTGATAGCTTTGCTCTAAAACGCCATCACACATTAATGAAATGACTGCGGTGGATTTTCTAAAGGGCTTTACGATTAAATCTAGCTTGCAGGCTTTACCATCAATATCAAATTCATGGCAAGAGGAAGTTTTAAAACTACGGGCTTCTTTTATTAATTCACCATCGACTTTTAAGGTCTCTTTACCGGTATAGGCTGACCCCCAATATTCAATAACATGCTTGCCTAACGTAAATTGTGCTGTTATTCCCTTCATCAGTGAAGCTTTAACGTTCTCTGTTGTCATTGTAATTTCCTTATTAATCAGAAACTCACCCTAATCTAAAAACAAAAAAACGGCAAGCTAAGCTTACCGTTTTGGTATTCAATGGGTAATTGAAATTAAAGTCGAATACCGCCGTCTATTTCAACAACACGGCCTGTAAAGAAATCGTTTTCAACAATGTACTGTGCCGTTTGTGCAATTTCTTCTGCTTCACCAAAGCGACCCACAGGGGTTACAGCCATCATGCGCTGCTTTGCCTCTGGCTTCATTGCATCGGTCATTGCGGTGCGAATAACACCCGGTGCAATTGCACCCACACGAATTCCAAAGCGGCCTAGTTCTTTTGCCCAACCAGTTGTCATCGCAACAACACCTGCTTTAGAAGCAGCATAGTTTGTTTGGCCAATATTACCTGCTCGTGCAACGCTCGACATATTAACGATAACGCCACCTTTACCAGACTCAATCATGTGACTTGCTGCTTCACGTCCGGCTAAAAACACGCCCGTCAGGTTCACATCAATAACAGACTGAAATTGGGCAAGCGACATCTTATCAACCACTTTGCCTTCTTTCGCTTTGATAAACATACCATCACGTAAAATACCCGCATTGTTGATAAGCACACCAATATGACCAAAGTCATTATTAATCGTGTTGAATGTTGTAACGACTGCATCTTCATCAGTCACATTTGCAACATAGGCTTGTACTTTTGTGCCGTATTTAGCCAAGGCAGATACCGCAGTATCGAGGATGTCTTGTTGCATATCAATCAGCGCAATATTTGCGCCAAGCGATGCAAACTTTTCGGCCATCGCAAAGCCTAAACCTTGCGCACCACCAGTAATAACGATGTTGTTGTTTTTAATTTCCACAACACACTCCTACTTCGAGAATAATTTAAAAATGGCACTAAAATCATCACTGCCTGCACCTTGGTGTTGCAGCATGGTGTATAAATTTTTAGCCATTGACCCCATTGGGGTTGATGAATTACTTTGCTGGGCTGCTTCCATAGCAAGACCTAAATCTTTTGCCATTAAATCAACCATAAAGCCCGGTTTATAATCATTACTAGCCGGTGCGGTTTCCATCACACCTGGGCACGGGTTATAAAGCTCTAAGGTCCAGTTACGGCCTGAGCTGGCGGTCATAATGTCACTCAATACTTTGGGGTCTAAGCCATTATTAATGCCCATTTGCAGAGCTTCACTTGTCCCTGCCATCAAAATACTAAGCAGCATGTTGTTACATATTTTAGCCACTTGGCCTGCGCCAATATCACCCGCATGGAAAATATTTTTGCCCATATCAACCAATGCAAGCTTGGCTTTTTCAAAGTGACGATGCTCACCACCGACAATAAAGGTCAGCGTACCCGCGGTTGCACCTGCAACACCACCTGATACCGGCGCATCAACAAAATCAATGCCTTTTTGTGCCAGTTCGCTGCCTACTTGACGAGCTGATTCAGCATCAATGGTTGAGCAATCAATAACCAGTGTTTTACTGTCTAGTAAATTAATTAAGCCCGTTTCGCCAAGATAAAGCGACTTAACATGCTTGCTTGCTGGTAGCATACTAATAAAAATATCGGCGCCAATAGCACATTCAGCAGCATCGCTTGCGGCCATTGCGCCTTTTGCTTCAAGTTCGCTGACCGCCGCTTTATTTAAATCAAATACGCGTACTGTGTGGCCGGCATTAACTAGGTTAGCCGCCATTGGGCCACCCATGTTGCCTAAACCAATAAAACCTATTGTTAATTTAGCCATCTGTATTACCCCTTGGTTAACACATTGAGTGGGTGAGTTTGCTCATCCCAGCGTGATGTAAAAAAGCTTTCTAGTAAATCAGGTTCAATGTCTGATAGTGACTTAAATTGCCAATTAGGTGCGCCATCTTTATCAATTAATAAAGCACGCACACCCTCTTGAAATTCACCTACTTCACCGCATCGTACCGACATACCAAGCTCCATTTTAAAACACTCGGCAAGTGTTTTGCCTTTCGATGCAGCAAGTTGACGCTCTACCAATGCACAACTCAGCGGGCAACCATGTGCCAACGATTTTTGAGCACGTGACAGCCATTTATCTTCTGTGTCGATTGCTTGTATATAGTCAATTTTGTCTTCTAGGGTTTCAAACTCAGCAAGCTTTTGAATAGCTGCTAGGTTAGCTTTCACATTCCCCTTTGGTACTCGACCTGAAATGTTATCAATAGAGACTAAAATTTGAGTCAGCTTTTCATGGTTTAATGAGGCTGTTTTACCCCATTTTTCAGCAGTGATAGCAGAAAAAATGGCATCAAATTTATCGGCCGTTGCATAATGATCGGCTAAGTTTACAAATAATGCATCTTCAGCATTAATAGAGGCCGCGGTTAAACCTAAAAATAGGCCTACTTGATCTGGCATTTTATGTAAAAAATAACTGCCGCCAACATCTGGGTATAAGCCAATTGTGAGTTCAGGCATCGCGATTCGAGAAGTGTCAGTTACGACTCGATGACTTGCCCCCGCCATTAAGCCAAGGCCCCCGCCCATCACAATACCGTTACCCCATAACATAATGGGTTTTTCGTAGCAGTGTATTAGGTAATCAAGCTTGTACTCTAACGTGAAGAAATCTTCAATGTAGCTGGCAGGCTCACCTGTGCTCATCGCTTTGTGTAAACTCACCACATCGCCACCGGCACAAAACGCTTTTTCACCTGCACCTTTTAAAATAACCATCGCTACTGAGTCATCGTCAGCCCACTTTCTAAGCTGTGGCTCAAGTAACTGGATCATGTCGTAATTTAATGCATTTAACGACTTTGGCGCGTTAAGTGTTGCAATTGCAATGAGGCCGCTGGCGGCCTCTGCAGTTTCGAACACCACTGGCGCATCTTGATGATTTAGTAGTGTTAAATTACTCATTAGCCGTTTACCCAGTTTGCTTTACGCTTTTCTAAGAATGCGTTCACACCTTCGCGTTGGTCTTTGCTGTCGAAAAGTTGAACAAACAGTTCACGCTCAAGCGGTAATGCATGAGCCATAGGCTGAGTACGGCCTTTTTGAATGAGTTCTTTACACGCAGTAACAGCAACAGGACTCTGTTCAGCTACTTGATTAGCCAGCCCCATTGCTGCATTTAAACTTTCGCCTTGTGCAACAACTTCTTCAACAAGTCCAATTTCAAGTGCTTTGTCGGCTTTTAAACGCTCACCACATAAGATCATGCGTTTTGCCCAACCTTCGCCCACTAACCACGCAAGATTTTGCGTCCCGCCAGCACAAGGCAGTAAGCCTACTTTTGCTTCAGGTAGCGCCATTTGTGCTTGTTGCTCTGCAATACGAATATCGCACGCAAGGGCAACTTCAAGACCGCCGCCCATGGCATAGCCATTTATTGCAGCAATTGAAACACCACGGAAGTTTGTTAATGCTTCAAATGCATCACCAAATACTTTTGACATGGTTGCCGCAACGCCTTTATCGCCACTTGCAAATACATTTAAATCGGCACCGGCACTAAAAAACTTCTCGCCTTGACCTGTGATAACCAATGCATATACGTTTTTATTGGCATTTAACTCTGTCACCGTGTCTTTTAAGGCGGTAAGTGTATCGTGTGTCCAGGTATTCGCAGGCGGGTTATTCATTGTTAACACCGCTACGTTGCCTTCAATAACAAGATCGATAGATGGATTAGACATAGTACGCTCCTTATAGAATGTCGTTAGCTGATTCAGCTAAAATACGGCGCGCAATAATCACACGCATAATTTCGTTTGTACCTTCAAGTATTTGATGTACTCGCACATCTCTAAAGTGACGCTCTAGTGGGTATTCTTTGATATAGCCATAGCCACCGTGAATTTGCAGTGCATCATCACATACTTTAAAGCCAACATCAGTGGCAAAGCGTTTTGCCATTGCACAGTAAGTGGTTTTTTCGCTGTCGCCCGTATCCAGTTTAAACGCCGCTAAACGTACCATTTGACGCGCAGCTACAAGCTCCGTGTTCATGTCAGCAATTTTAAATTGCAACGCTTGGAAAGCGGCTAAAGGCTTGCCAAATTGCTCACGCTCTTTTAAATACTCGCGCGCTGTATTAAGTGCAGCTTGCGCCGTACCTAACGAACACGTTGCAATATTAATACGACCGCCATCTAGGCCTTGCATCGCAAATTTAAAACCTTCGCCTTCTTGACCCAGTAAGTTTGCAGCAGGAATACGCACGTCTTCAAAGCTAATTAAGCGTGTTGGTTGTGCATTCCAGCCCATTTTTTCTTCGGCTTTACCATACTCAACGCCGGCTGCATCTGCAGGAACCACAAATGCCGAGATACCTGCAGCACCTTCACCACCGGTGCGTGCCATAACCACTAATAAGTCAGTTTCACCCGCTCCAGAGATAAACATCTTAGAGCCTGAAATCACATACTCGTCGCCTTCTTTAACGGCTTTTGTTTTAAGTGATGCAGCATCAGAACCTGAACCCGGCTCGGTTAAGCAATACGAGGCAAGTAATTCACCCATGACAAGTTGTTCGCAGTATTTTTCTTTTACTGCATCGGTACCGAAGCTTGCTACCATCCAGGTTGCCATATTATGAATCGTTAGCATGGCCGTGGTTGCTGTACAACCCATCGCAAGCTGTTCAAAAATAATGCTTGAATCTAGGCGAGATAACCCTAAACCACCCGCTTCTTCTGGCGTGTATAAACCACAAAAACCAAGCTGACCCGCTGCCTTTATGGTGTCTTTTGGAAAAATGTGTTCTTGATCCCATTTAGCGGCGTAAGGTGCCAGTTCAGACTCTGCAAACTGACGGGCTGTTTCAGCAAAGGCTTGCTGATCTTCGGTTAAATTAAAGTCCATAGTAGACCTCTTAAATTGTTGTCTTATTCTTTGTATAAATCGGTGTTTAAAGAGCGAGGACAGCCTCGCTCATTCCTTATAAAGCGCGTTTACCGCCGCTTATTTAAGGTTAATACTCATGTTTGGACCCGAGGCAATATCGTCCTCAAACCAACGAGACGTAATGGTTTTAGTTTCAGTGTAAAAACGAATACCTTGTTTGCCATACGTGTGTTGATCACCATAGAAAGAGCCTTTCCAACCAGTGAATGAGAAAAACGGCAGTGGCACCGGAATTGGCACGTTAATGCCTACTTGGCCTACTTCGATTTCGTGTTGGAATTTACGCGCGGCTGCACCGCTTGAGGTAAATAATGACGTACCATTACCGTATGGTGAGTTATTAATTAGCGCGATTGCTTCTTCAAGCGTATCAACAAACATACACGCCAGTACTGGACCAAAGATTTCTTCTTTGTATAAATCCATCTCGGTTGTAACATCAGTGAATAACGTTGGACCAACCCAGTTACCTTGCTCATACCCTTCAACAGTAAAGTCTGAGCCATCAATTAAACAGGTTGCACCTTGTGCTTTACCGCCAGCAATAAGCGATAAAATACGGTCTTTTGCCGCTTTTGATGTTTGCGGACCATATGCTGCATTCGCATCATCCCACACACCTGGGCGCACGTTTTCAAAACCCGCTTTAATTTCATCAACCCAGTCTTTCGCTTGACCAACAAAAACAGCAACCGAAATACCCATACAACGCTGACCCGCAGCACCAACCGAAGCACCTACTAGGTTGTTTACAACATGTGATTTACTCGCATCAGGCATGATAACCATGTGGTTTTTGGCGCCAACACAAGCTTGAACACGTTTAAGATTCGCAGTGCCTTTTGAGTAAATATACTCACCGACACCACACGAACCCACAAATGAAATTGCACGTACAGCAGGGTCTTCTAGTAAGCGGTCTACTTGTGGTTTAGTACCATGAACAACTTGTAAAACACCTTTAGGGGCACCCGCCTCAACAAACAGTTCGGCTAAACGCATTGGTGTAAGTGGGTCTTGCTCTGATGGCTTAAGAATAAACGTGTTACCACACACAATAGCCAGTGGGAACATCCACAGTGGGATCATCGCTGGAAAGTTAAACGGCGTAATACCAGCACACACACCAAGCGGTTGCATATACGAGTATGTATCGATTTTACGCGCCACGTTTTCCATGGTTTCGCCCATCATTAACGAAGGCGCATTTGCGGCTTGTTCAACAACTTCGATACCACGCCATACATCACCTTTCGCATCTTCGAATGTTTTGCCCAGTTCATGACAAATAATCGTTGCTAGCTCATCGTGATTTTCTTTTAATAACGCGGCATATTTCATCATAATGCGCGCACGTTCAGAAATAGGCACTTCTTTCCACGTTTTAAACGTTTCTTTAGCCGAAGCAATTGCGGCATCCATTTCGGCATCTGTTGCACAAGGCACTTGTGCTAAAACTTCTTGGTTTGCAGGATTAATAACATCAATAAGCTGCGTTGAACTTGATTGGGTAAATTCGCCGTTGATAAATAAAGGTACTTGGTGCATGAGGCACTCCTCCCCAGTGGGTATTAAGAGGCCGCAACATGATAGTTTTTAAAATACGTTGCGGCTGTGAGAGACTAAAAAATGCTTAAATAGCTTCGACTGCCATCGCAACCGCTTCACCACCACCAATACACAGTGAGGCAACGCCTTTGCTTAGACCACGATTCTTTAATGCATGAATTAGGGTGACTAAAATACGTGCGCCGCTGGCACCAATTGGGTGACCCAATGCACATGCACCGCCGTTAACATTCACTTTGCTTTCGTCGAGTTTAAGCTCGTTGATTGCAAGCATAGTTACCATGGCAAATGCTTCATTAATTTCCCAAAGGTCAACATCTTCTACAGACCAACCTGCTTTATCTAGTAAAGACTTCATTGCACCAACAGGTGCTAATGTAAACTCGCTAGGGGCTTGTGAATGTGTGCTGTGTGCAACAATGCGACAAAGCGGTGTTAAACCTTGTGCGTGTGCGTCAGACTCACGCATTAATACAAGAGCAGCAGCACCATCAGAAATTGACGACGAGTTAGCCGCCGTAATAGTGCCATCTTTTTTGAATGCAGGACGTAAGCCTGGGATCTTATCTGGGCGAGCATTACCTGGTTGCTCATCAATAGAAACCGTTACATCGCCTTTACGCGTTGAAATAGTGTGTGCAGCAACTTCGCTCTCAAACGCACCTGATTCAATGGCGGCATTGGCTTTGGTTAACGAGCTTAATGCAAAGTTATCCATTTGTTCACGGCCAATTGAGTATTGATCAGCGGTGTCTTGTGCGAAACAGCCCATTGCTTTGTTGTCATAGGCATCTTCGAGGCCATCACACATCATGTGGTCTTTCACTTCACCGTGACCCATACGCATACCACCACGTGCATTAGGTAGCATGTAAGGCGCATTACTCATGCTTTCCATACCACCAGCAACAGCAACATTAATAGAGCCAGACTTAATTAGATCATGCGCGAACATCGCCGCTTTTAAACCTGAGCCACATACTTTATTGATAGTCGTTGCACCGGTGCCTTGATTTAGGCCCGCTTTTAACATTGCTTGACGCGCTGGTGCTTGACCTAAACCTGCCGGTAATACACAGCCCATAATCACTTCGTCGATTTTATCCGCAGATAATCCCGCGTGCTCTAAACTGCTTTTAATGGCAGTCGCCCCTAAATCAGTTGCGTGTGCGCCACTAAGTGCGCCCATAAACCCACCCATAGGTGTGCGTTTTGCGGCAACAATAACAACGGCTTCAGTAGTCATAATTGGCTCCATGTTAGTGGTTATCATCATGTGTTCAAATCATGTGTAACCAAACAGTTAATTTGTTATAGTTTAATTTCGATTTAATTCAGCATACATAATATTTACGTTTACGCCAACGTAAATCTAAAATCAACTTTTTTGCGGCCGGTAAAACTGTAAACTTATCTGTATTTTGCTGTATTAAAAATCAAACATTTCCTCAAAAAGCCATATAAATAAGGCGCTGCAATAAATTTTAAGCGCTAACCTTATAAGTCTAAAGTATAACTTCACAATGACACTTTACCTTTACGTAAACTTCACTTATATTGGTGTTATTCGAATGAGGTAAATAAATCATGAAACAAGACAATCAAACAAACTTTGAAAGTGCAGCAGTCGAGCCTGCCAGCAATGAGCAAACGTTTAGTATCAGCGAACTAGCAAAAGAATTTGATATTACAACGCGCTCTATTCGCTTCTATGAAGACCAAGGCTTGATCTCACCTGAGAGAAACGGTCAAACCCGTATTTACTCGAAACGTGACAAAGTAAGGCTAAAACTGATCCTTCGAGGTAAACGCTTAGGCTTTACACTTGCCGAAACCGGCCGTTTGTTTGAACTTTACGACGCAGATAAATCAAGCGCTAAACAGTTAGTGACTATGCTTGACCTTATTGCAGAAAAGAAAGCGGATTTAAGCCAACAAATGGACGACATTAAAGTTGTTCTTATGGAATTAGTCACCGCTGAACGTCGCTGTCGTGAAACCCTCAATAACCTAGACGAATAACCTGACACCCTTTTTATACGCGTCAACAGACTCTCACAGGAACACATATTATGAGCACTATTTCACTTTATAAAGAAATGAACTTCGGACTTGGCGAAACCGCAGACATGATCCGTGATCACGTTAATAGCTTCGCAAGCCAAGAGATTGCCCCTCTTGCTGAACAAACAGATTTAGACAACACGTTCCCAAATCAACTTTGGCCACAACTTGGCGAAATGGGTTTATTAGGAATGACGGTAGCTGAAGAATTTGGCGGTGCGGGTTTAGGCTATTTAGAACATGTTATTGCCATGGAAGAAATTAGCCGTGCAAGTGCCTCAATTGGCCTAAGTTATGGTGCTCATTCAAACTTATGTGTAAACCAAATAAACCGTAATGGAACACAAGCGCAAAAAGAAAAATACCTACCAAAGCTTATCAGCGGTGAACACATTGGTGCGCTTGCTATGAGTGAACCCAATGCAGGTTCTGACGTAGTATCAATGAAATTAAAGGCCGAGAAAAAAGGCAACGTATTTGTTCTTAACGGTAACAAAATGTGGATCACCAATGGTCCCGATGCTGACACGTTCGTTATTTATGCCAAAACCGATTTAAATGCAGGCCCTAAAGGGATCACTGCTTTCATCGTTGAGCGCAACACACCAGGATTTTCTACCGCACAAAAACTAGACAAACTGGGTATGCGCGGTTCGAATACTTGTGAACTTGTATTTGAAAACTGTGAAGTTCCAGAAGAAAACATTTTAGGTAACTTAAACGAAGGCGTAAAAGTCTTAATGAGTGGCCTTGATTACGAGCGTGTTGTGTTAGCCGCGGGTCCACTTGGTATCATGCAAGCCTGTATGGACATTGTTGTACCGTACATTCATGAACGTAAACAGTTCGATAGCCCAATTGGTCAATTCCAATTAATTCAAGGCAAAATTGCCGACATGTACACGCAAATGAATGCAGCGCGTTCATATGTTTACACGGTAGCTCGCGCATGCGATCGCGGTGAAACAACACGTAAAGATGCGGCTGGTGCCATTTTATATGCGGCAGAACTGGCAACTAAGATGGCATTAGATGCAATTCAGATCTTAGGCGGTAACGGTTATATCAACGAGTACGCGACAGGCCGTTTATTACGTGACGCTAAACTTTATGAAATTGGTGCGGGTACTTCTGAAATCCGCCGTATGCTGATTGGTCGCGAATTATTCACTGAAAGCCGATAAGGATTAAAGTTATGACGATTTTAAAATCGAGTGTTAATCCACACGATCCGCAATTTCTGCAAAATCACGATAACATGGCTGCCCTTGTAAACGACTTACGTGAAAAAGTGGCCGATATCCGATTAGGCGGTGGCCCTGCTTTAATCGAACGCCATGTTGGCCGTGGTAAGTTATTTGTACGCGATCGTATCGAAACATTATTAGATGAAGGTTCACCGTTCTTAGAGATTTCTCAATTTGCGGCGTTTGGTGTTTACGAGCAAGCGATTCCATGTGCAGGCGTTGTTGCGGGTATTGGTCGTGTTAAAGGCGTTGAATGTATGATCATCGCCAACGATGCCACTGTTAAAGGAGGGACATATTTCCCACTAACAGTGAAAAAGCATCTGCGCGCACAAGACATTGCAGAGCGTTGCCATTTACCGTGTATTTATTTAGTTGATTCGGGCGGTGCAAACCTGCCTGAACAAGACGATGTATTCCCAGATAAACTGCATTTTGGTCGCATTTTCTATAATCAAGCACGTATGTCGGGTAAAGGCATTCCGCAAATTGCGGTGGTAATGGGCTTATGTACTGCTGGCGGCGCGTATGTGCCTGCAATGGCAGATGAAAGCATTATCGTAAAAGAACAAGGCACTATTTTCTTAGCGGGTCCACCGCTTGTAAAAGCCGCAACAGGTGAAGAAGTTAGCGCTGAAGAGCTAGGCGGTGCCGATGTGCACTGTAAAACATCGGGTGTGGCCGATCACTATGCTGAAAACGATGCACATGCACTGTCTATTGCACGTCAATGTATTGAGCGAATTAATTATCAGCGCCCTACTGCACCATTACTTGAAGACGTAAAACCTCCACGTTACGACATTAATGAGATTTACGGCATTGTTGGTACTGATCTTAAAAAGCCATTTGATGTACGTGAAGTCATTGCACGAGTGGTTGATGACTCATCATTTGATGAGTTTAAACGCTACTTTGGTGAAACCTTGGTAACGGGCTTTGCGAAAATTTTTGGTCACCCTGTTGGTATCGTTGCTAACAATGGCATTTTATTTAGTGAATCAGCTCAAAAAGGTGCGCACTTTATTCAGTTGTGCGCGCAACGAAATATCCCTTTAGTCTTCTTACAAAATATCACCGGCTTTATGGTGGGTAAAAAGTACGAGGCAGAAGGTATCGCAAAACACGGTGCAAAAATGGTTACCGCGGTATCGTGTGCTGACGTACCCAAATTCACCGTGTTAATTGGTGGCTCTTATGGTGCGGGTAACTACGGTATGTGTGGCCGAGCGTTTGAACCAACAATGATGTGGATGTGGCCTAATGCCCGTATTTCGGTTATGGGTGGCGAGCAAGCAGCTGGCGTACTTGCTCAAGTGAAGCAAGACGGTTTAGCACGCAAAGGCGAAAGCATGACTGATGCGCAAATTAGCGAATTTAAAAAGCCAATTATCGAGCAATACGAAAAACAAGGTCATCCTTATTATGCCAGTGCACGACTGTGGGATGATGGCATTATCGACCCTGCCGATACACGCAATGTGTTAGGTCTTGCTTTAAGTGCTGCTAAAAACGCCCCAGAGCGTGATTCTCAGTTTGGCGTATTTAGAATGTAATGGAGGCCGTATGTCAGTAACACTACAAATAACAAAATCAAATGTGGCTGTCCTCGTTTTAAACCGCCCAGAAAAACACAATGCATTTAATGAAAACGTGATTAGCGAACTTATTCAGTGCATTGAGCACGCCAATAGCTGTGATGTACGTGCTTTGGTATTAAAAACACAAGGTAAGCATTTTTCTGCAGGCGCTGATTTAAATTGGATGAAGTCGATGGCTGGCAATGACTTTGCAGAAAACTTCGCAGATTCAAAGCAACTTGCCAAATTAATGCATGTGCTTGCAACAAGCCCTCATCCAACGCTATGTGCCGTACAAGGGGCTGCATTTGGTGGTGCTTTAGGCTTAATAGCCTGTTGTGATATTGCTATTTGCCAAGACGATGCACAATTTTGTTTAAGCGAAGTGAAGTTAGGTTTAATTCCAGCTGTGATTAGTCCGTATGTGATCAAAGCGATTGGTGAGCGTGCTGCACGCCGTTACTTTTTAACCGCAGAAATCTTTGATGCACACACAGCGAAACAATTAGGTTTAATTCATCAAGTGACCGGTGACTTACAAACAGCATTAGACAAGCACTTGCAAAGCCTTGTTAATAATGGGCCTATTGCAGTGAAAGCAGCCAAACAGCTAATCAATGATGTTGCGGGTAAAGCCATTGATGAAACACTAATCGATTTAACAGCAGAGCGTATTGCGCGTATTCGTGTATCAGACGAAGGACAAGAAGGTCTCAGCGCATTTTTTGAAAAACGCAGCCCAAATTGGCAGAAATAGGATCCATTATGACAACAAAAACGTTGAAAAAAATTCTCGTTGCAAACCGTGGTGAAATTGCCTGCCGTGTTATGCGCACAGCAAAACAAATGGGCCTAACTACGGTTGCTGTATATTCAGATGCAGATAAACACGCGCAACATGTAAAGCTGGCCGATGAGGCTTATCACATTGGTCCTGCACCAAGCAAAGACTCATACCTAGTCGCAGATAAAATTATCGATGTTGCAAAACAAACCTCCGTTGATTGCATTCACCCCGGCTACGGTTTTTTATCTGAAAACAGTGAATTTGCCCTAGCCTGTGAGCAAAACGACATTGCATTTATTGGTCCTCCAGCATCAAGTATTGAAGCAATGGGTTCTAAAACGCGTGCAAAAGAAATTATGCACGAAGCCAATGTCCCTTTAGTGCCGGGCTATTATGGCGATAACCAAGACACTGAATTTTTAAAAGCCGAAGCAGAAAAAATTGGCTACCCTGTCCTTATCAAAGCAGCCTTTGGCGGTGGCGGTAAAGGAATGCGTGTAGTAGAGCATGCAAAAGATTTTATCAGTGCGCTTGAAGGGGCAAAGCGTGAAGCTAAAGCAGGCTTTGGCAATGATTTAGTGCTTCTAGAGCGTTACGTTACTAAACCCCGTCATGTTGAAGTACAAGTATTTGCAGACAATCATGGCAACTGTGTTTATTTAGGCGATCGTGACTGTTCTTTACAACGTCGCCATCAAAAAGTAATTGAAGAAGCACCTGCACCGGGTTTATCTGATTCGCTACGAAAAGAAATGGGTGAAGCCGCTGTACGCTGTGCACAAGCAATTAACTATCGTGGTGCGGGTACTGTTGAGTTTTTACTGTGTGGCGATGAGTTCTTCTTCATGGAAATGAACACTCGTTTACAAGTAGAGCACCCGGTAACCGAAATGGTCACTGGCGTTGACTTAGTAAGCTGGCAAATTAATGTGGCTGCAGGTGGAAAACTGCCGCTGTCACAAGCGGATATTCAGCTGCAAGGTCATAGCTTTGAAGCACGTATTTATGCAGAAGACCCAAGCAATGACTTTATCCCGTGTTCTGGCCGTATTGATGCCCTATTCACCCCGACTGAATCAGAGTTTGTACGCATAGACACTGGCATTGCCGCTGGCGATGAAATTAGCCCGTTTTACGACCCAATGATTGCTAAGCTCATTGTTCACGATGACAACCGTGAGGCTGCGCTTGGTCGTTTATCAAAAGCACTGCAACAATTTCATTTAGCTGGGTTTAGTTGTAACGTTAACTTTTTACACAACCTTGCTAACCACCCTACGTTTCAAGCTGGTGCGCCTGATACACACTTTATTGAAGATCAAGGTGCGCAATTAGTCGCTAAAGACGAGCAACAACATACACTCGCGACAGTAATCGCTGCATTTGCATACATGAGCACACTAAAAGGCAGTAGTGCGAGTCCATGGCAGCAATTAACTGGCTTTATGCTAAACAGCGCTGCGCTAACAAAAATCCCATTTACTGATGTTGCGGTGCAAGCTGAAAAGTGTGCCGATGGTTTTAAAATCAACCTCAACTCAGTTGACTATACAAGTTCAGGCACCGTTGAAAATGGCCTTGCTCGCTTAGTCATTAATGGTGAAAAAGTTGTCGCGCATGTTATCCAAACAGACACGCATATCACTGTAATGTATAACGCTCAGCAAACAGTGATTGAACTCATCGATAAACACTACATTAGTGAACATGAAAGTGATGCACTTCCTCTTGCGGCCCCATTAAACGGCACTGTCGTTAAACACCTTGTTGCTGTGGGTAGCGAAGTTGTTAAAGGCGATGCGGTTGTGATTATCGAGGCAATGAAAATGGAATACACGCTTAATGCTCCACATGATGGTGTATTAACCAGCTACTGTTTTGGTGAAGGTGAATTAGTTAGCCATGGCGATATGCTCGCCATAGTCGAGGAACAGGAGGCGGTATGACACAGTTCCCTGCGTGTGTACGTATTGTTGAAGTGGGTGCCCGTGATGGACTGCAAAATGAAGCAGCCGTCACCAGCCAAGATAAAATCGAACTAATTAACGCCCTAGCCAACGCGGGCCTTAACGATATTGAAGCGGGAGCATTTGTATCACCTAAATGGGTGCCGCAAATGGCTGACTCACGTGATGTGATCAACGCATTAAACTTACCTAATGTTAATTTAAGTGCGCTAACCCCTAATTTACGTGGTGCAGAAGCCGCCCATCAAGTGGGCATTAAAGAGTTTGCTATATTTACCGCAGCCAGCGAAGCATTTTGTCAAAAGAACATTAACTGCTCGATTGATGAAAGTATTGACCGCTTTAAAGAGGTCATGGACTTTGCGAAAGAAAATAATATTCGTGTTCGTGGCTATGTAAGTTGTGTAATGGGTTGCCCTTACCAAGGTGACGTTGACTACACTGATGTATTAAAGGTGTCGCAGCGTTTATTAGACTTGGGTTGTTACGAAATTAGCCTTGGTGACACAATTGGCGTAGGAACAGCAAAAAAAGTGGACGAGTTATTAGATTTATTACTGCAACATATTGATAAGTCAAAACTCGCTGTACATTTTCACGACACCTACGGGCAAGCGCTCACAAATATTTACACCGCGCTAATGCGAGGTATTTCAACAGTTGACAGTGCCGTTGCAGGCCTTGGTGGCTGCCCTTATGCCAAAGGAGCGTCAGGAAATGTTGCCACTGAAGATGTGGTTTACTTACTGCAAGGGCTTGGCATAGAGCATGGAATTGATTTAGAAAGACTGGCGAAAGCTGGTTGGGCTATTTGTAGCGCATTAAATAAACAACCTGTCAGCAAGGTTTCACTTGCTCTAAAGAACACGCAGAATAATTAAGGAGTAGGCTCATGGCCGGTTTTGATAAAGTGGTTTCGAGTTACGAAGCTGCGATGGAAGGTTTAAAAGATGGCGATACCATTATCGCTGGTGGCTTTGGCTTGTGTGGTATTCCTGAAGGACTTATCGGCGAAATAAAGCGTAAACAAACAAAAAACTTAACGGTTGTATCTAACAACTGTGGTGTTGACGACTTTGGTTTAGGTATTTTGCTACACGACAAGCAAATTAAAAAAATCATCGCCTCTTATGTTGGTGAAAATGCCTTATTTGAACAACAGTTACTTAATGGCGAAATTGACGTAGTACTTACGCCACAAGGTACACTTGCTGAGAAAATGCGTGCTGGTGGTGCGGGTATTCCTGCATTTTACACTGCAACTGGTTACGGCACCCCTGTTGCACAAGGCAAAGAAGTTAAAGAATTTGATGGCCGCCCATACATTTTAGAAGAATCAATTACAGGTGAGTTTGCGATTGTTAAGGCATGGAAAGCCGATCGCTATGGCAACCTCGTGTTTCGTCACACAGCCATGAACTTTAATCCAATGGCTGCAACCGCAGGTAAGATTACCGTTGCTGAGGTTGAAGAAATCGTAGAGCCGGGTGAACTGGAGCCGAGCCAAATTCACACCCCAGGCATTTACGTTAATCGTGTGATCAAGGGTAACTTTGAAAAACGCATCGAACGTGTAACGACTCGCGATTAAGGAGCATTAAAATGGCATTATCACGTGAACAAGTAGCTATGCGCGTTGCACAAGAGCTACAAGACGGTTATTACGTTAATTTAGGGATTGGTATCCCTACCCTTGTCGCTAACTATGTACCCGATGGCATAGAAGTCATGCTGCAATCTGAAAATGGTCTGTTAGGAATGGGTGCGTACCCATCTAAAGACCAAGTTGATGCAGATATGATCAACGCGGGTAAAGAAACCGTGACAGCAGCAACAGGTGCAGCAATATTTAATAGTGCAGATAGTTTTGCCATGATACGGGGTGGTCATGTAGACTTAACGGTATTAGGTGCATTTGAAGTTGACCAGAACGGAAACATCGCATCGTGGATGATCCCAAAAAAGCTGATTAAAGGCATGGGTGGCGCGATGGACCTTGTTGCTGGCGCGAAGAATATTATTGTTACGATGACGCATGCAAGTAAGCATGGCGACTCTAAGTTATTAGAAAGTTGCACTTTACCGTTAACTGGGGTTAACTGTGTAAAGAAAATCGTAACTGATTTAGCCGTACTCGAAGTCAAAGACGGCGCTTTTCATCTACTAGAGCGCGCACCAGGCGTGTCAGTAGATGAAATCATAAGCAAAACGGCAGGAAAATTGCTTATTGAAGGTGATGTCCCTGAAATGGTTTTCTAACCACTGACATCCCAATGTACCGACCTCATTCCCAGTGCCAATGGCGCTGAGTTACCCAAAATCCCTCGCAAGAGGGATTTTTTTTATCTTTTATATTCCCCTCACTGCACCAATTTGTCACACAATTAGTATAAAATGCCCTAAACTTGTGAGTAACACGTAAGGAGCACTTTACTTGTTACCAGTAAATAAAAACTGCTACACTCGCCTTTTTTGCTTTTTGAGGCGAAAAACTAGATTAAACAAGCAATTAACGCTTAATTTTTAGGCGTTATCGCAAAAGTTAGCTATATTCACCCTTTAGTCTGTCAGTTTATAAATATTGGGATAATAATTGCTTAGCTCTTAACTTCATAAAACGCGCTATTGAGAATTACTGAAATTAACTATGCAAACACCTATTCGTGGCCTACGCTCATTTTGTTTCGCTGCTCGCACACTGAGCTTTAAAGATGCAGCAAACCAACTTTATCTTACGCCATCAGCCGTAAGCCATCAGATCAAGCAATTAGAAGAGCAATTGGGGATTGAGCTATTCGAACGTCAAACTCGCTCTATTCGTTTAACCGCTGCGGGTAAGAACTTTTATGATTCAGTGTCACCTCTGATTAAAGCTCTCGAAAAAACCATTAATGAATTTAGTCAGTTACAAGAAAATATCACTATAAGCATTACTCTGCCTGAGTTTTTTGCCAGTGAATTATTAATGCCAAAGTTGAGTGAGTGGACCGCAGATCATCCAAACACTAACTTACAGCTAAACACCTTAAAAACGCGCAAAGAACTGACCAAGCAAAGTGACTTATCAATTGTATTATCGTCATCTAAGCCACATGAAGGGGTTGTACACGAATTATTTTCGTTGTCGTATACACCAGCATGTAATAAAGAAAACTGGCAAGCATGGCATGAAAACCCTTTTCAAGCCCTTAATGAAGTGCCCCTAATACTGCATAAAGCACGTCCTTGGGCATGGCACCAATGGGCTGAACATGCAGGTATTGAAGACTTCGCACCAAAACAAATTATTCAGGTTGATAGTATGTTCGGGGTTGCGCGTGCTGCACAGCAAGGGATGGGAATTGCACTTATTCCTTTGCCTATTAGTCAAACCTGGTTTGAAGAGCAATGGCTATTTAATTTTACTGATATGCCATTAAAAACTAAAGATAAATACTATTTAGTCCAGCACGAACCGAGTGAGACTAACGCACAGCTAGAGTTATTTATAAAGTGGATGATTGATACGTTTAAGCATTTAAAATAATCACTTATCTGGATGCCTGTGCATAACACAGGCATCATTCACACGGGCTCTGTCGTGAGTAATTTCATCTTTCTAGCGATTCTAACCACCCTTTTATCTCAGCCATTAGTTGTGGCAACAGGCGCTCTAGTTGTTGAAGTGTGTCTTTGATTTCGAGGTTTTGCTCGCGTGCTTTTAACTCAATTTCTTCACATAATTTTCTGAGCTTATCGGCACTCACCTCACCACACATCCCTTTTAAAGCATGCGCAGTTTGATGTACTTCTGCATGATTTTGCACTGCAAATTGCTCTTTTAAATCAGTGAGTTTTTTCGGCGCGTTGATCATAAATATTTGGCATATTCTTTTTAGTAAAGCCTCTTTATTAAGTAACCGTACAAGCGCTTCTTGACGATTCCATAATGATTGCGCTTCATCTTCTGTGCTAACGTGTTCTTCTGTTTGCTGTTCATGATCAGATAAAATCCATTTCACAACTTTTGATAGCACATCATCTGCTTTAATTGGTTTGCTAAGATAATCATTCATACCGACTGATAAACATTTTTCTTTTTCGCCAATCATCGCACTCGCAGTCATTGCAATCACAGGCACATTAATAAAAGCGCCACCAGCCTCACCTGAACGTATTTTTTCAGACACTTGATAGCCATTTAAAGTTGGCATCTGACAATCGAGTAGTACACAGTTTACAGGCGCTCCGCTTGCTTCGCTCTGCAATAAATGTTCAATGGCTTCTTGGCCATTGTTGGCCGTGAGTATTTCAATGGGTAGCTCGTCAAGTGCCCCTTTCGCTACTTCTAAGTTAATTTTATTGTCATCGACAATAAGTACCTTACTGCCTTTAATTTGTGATAAACGCTCATTTGAAATTGCGAACTCACCAGCACTGTTGTCATGTAATAACGTGTGTGTTTCGTTATCACGCAGCTCAACCCCTGCAATGCGTAATAGGGCTGTTTGTGTAAGGGGTTTACTTATTTTACTCACTTTGCCCGCTTTGCTTTTTGGTATGGAAGTATCAGATTGATGCAATAAGACAACGTGAGTACTGCTATGTGTTTCATGCAGGTGATCTAAGGTCGTATTATTATTGATTTCTTCGTCGTCTATGATGGCAAAATCAATGTTCTCATCATCGTGTAGATCTAATTCACTAAGCGATGAAACGCTTACGTGCCCGCCATATAAAACAACCAATTTTTCAATTATTTCTATAATATGTGCATTTTGACTACACACTAAAACATGTTTAGAGGAAAAACATGCCTGCTCTTGTTTTAAGTTTCTTTCACTCGCGCGTGCCTTAATATAAAAGCTAAATGTACTGCCTTGATTTAAAGTTGAATCTAAGTAAATTTCTCCACCCATTGCATGACATAACTGCTTACAGATCGATATTCCTAATCCCGTCCCTCCAAATTTCTCGGTAATTGCACTACTCGCTTGTTGGAATGCACCAAACAGTCGTTTTTGCGAAAGAGGATCAATGCCAATTCCTGTATCTTGTACACTAACCCTTAATTTATATTCATTATTAGCAACATGCTCCGAACTCACTTTAATTTTAATAAACCCTTTTTCAGTAAACTTAATGGCATTACTAATCAGGTTATTAATAATTTGAGTTAGTCTAAGGGGGTCTACTTCTAGCTTATCGCATGAAAGTTCTGTGGTGTCTAAGTACACATCAACCCCTTTATCGAAGGCTCTGACAGCACACGAGCTCACCAAACTTTCAATCAGTAGCAGCGGGTTTATCAACTGAATATTTAAGTCGAGTTTTCCTGCCTCTATTTTCGACAAATCAAGAATATCGTTAATTAATAAGTTTAAGCTTGATGCGCTCAACTCCATCATATCAACGAGCTTGCGTGACTTGTCTGTTAGCGCTTCTCGTTTCAAAATATTCAGCGTGCCAATGACACCATTTAATGGTGTTCGCAGTTCATGGCTCACATTCGAAATAAATGCACTTTTAATCTCGCTGTGCTTAATTGCTTCGTCTTTTGCTTCTGCAAGTGCTTGTGTACGTTTACGCACTTTGGCTTCAAGCTCAGAGTTAAGACGTTTAACTTTAATTTCAGCCTGTTTTTCTTTACTAATGTCTCTAATTATTAAAGCCAAACCACTTAGGTTACTGTGCTCAGAAAAAACAGGACTCACTGAAATAGCGAAATGCGCCCTATATTCACCTTGCACGAATGAGCACTCGTCCTTTATTTGAGCTTTAGAACTCTGTATTTTTTTTACATAATCATCAATTGGTAAATTAGATAGAAATTCAATTTCCTTACTCGATTTCCCTACTGCCGCTTTACTTGAAATGAGCAATAATCGTTCTGCAGTATGGTTTAAACTGGTCAGATACCCCTTTAAGTTAAGGCCAATAATTGCATCAATAGAACCATCGACAATTGCTGATGCTTCTTGTCTGGTTTCTGCGAGTAATTGGCTTCTAATCGCATTACGATAAAATGTAATTAAAAGAATTGATGTGAAAACAATCACTGCAAATAACAGACTGTAGGTGATCAAGCGTTTTTCATTGATTAAATTATCCACATATTTTTTAGGTGCAAGTAGGTTAAAATTAACAAAGCCATATTTATCACCTGATCTAGTGTGCAACTTTTCTGAACGAACGTAGAACTGTTCTTCTGTATTCGCTTTTGACTTTATTAAATAGATACCGTTGTACTTTATGTTTTCTGTGTAAACTGCCTGCCAATTTACACTGGGATTTAAATCTCTAGAAAATTGATAGCTTTCAAGTGGATGAATAATAAAATCTCCATCAGAGCCACTAATAACAAGTTGTGAGTAATCAAACACTGTTTCTTTAAGGTTATTAAGCAATGTGCTTGCATTAACATTCATAATTAAAAAAGCAAAGCGCTTACCGTTCTCACTGTATATTGGTATCGAAAACCGAATCATCGGTTTAAAAGGAAATTCAATTTCACCAAACTCACGATTTAATGACAGTGGTGACATATACACTTGCTTTGGTTCAAGCAACGTACTGGGCAAGAAATAAGGCTCGCCACTTTTAGATTGTAATGAATAATCCGCAGCGGCTTCTACAGATGCGCCAACACGCTGAACACGAATAAGTTCGTTACCTTCGGCAGTCACCGCAATAACACGCACCTGTTCAACAGAGAGGTTATTTTCCATAAAACCAATAAAAATAGTTTCTAATCGCTCTTTCCATCGCTGATAACTAGTGCCATCGTAAGGGTCTATTCCATTGTTAAAATGGGCTCTTGGTAAACCTGCAATTGGTGGGGTTGAATACAAAAAACGTAAATCAGATTTATATTCTGACAGTGTCGTTGTTACAATTTCTTTTAGTCTTTGATTCGTTTCAACGAACTCTTGGTCTATCGAGTCTAAAACATCTTCTTTTACTTGCCCTTCAAAAAAACTAACGGCAAGTGCTATAAAAACAACAAATACTATCGACACTAAAGCAAAGTATGGGTTCAATGAGGCTGTTTTTTTATTATCTTTCAGTAAAATATTCACTCAGCTCCCCTTACCGTTCATCAGCTGCTTTTGTGCACCATTTCAACAAAATAGCTTTAACGCATTCATAATTAATTGGTTTTGCAATAAAGTCATTCATCCCGGCATCGATACAGCGTTGTTTGTCGGCACTTAATACATTGGCGGTTAAAGCAATGATGGGGGTGTTTTTATAGGAAGGCATTTCTCTGATCCTTAATGTCGCTTGCGGCCCATCTAAGACAGGCATTTGCATATCCATAAGAATGAGATCAAACGCCCGTGTTTCACACTGAAGAATAGCTTGCTCGCCATTATCGGCAATATTGATAGAGCTGATATTAAACTCACTCAACATCGCTTCAATAACGATTTGATTGATTTCGTTATCTTCGACAATCAGCACATTAAGCCAAGAGAAATCAATTGCTTGCTCTTGAGGTCCTTGCATGCGCTGTTGTTCACTATAAACAGACTCATTCGCTCGGATTACATTGAGATCAAAATGAAAGTCTGAGCCAACACCATACTCACTTTCAACGTGCAATGAAGTCCCCATTAATTTTAATAGCTTACTAGAAATGGCTAAACCGAGTCCTGTACCACCAAACCGTCGTGTAATTGAGGCATCTGCTTGTGAAAAGGCCTCAAACAAGCTATCAAGCTGTTCCTTCGCTATGCCAATTCCGGTATCTGAAACGTGGAATGTAATGCTAAATTCATCATTAGATAGCTGATGAATACTCACATTTAACGATACACTGCCTCTTTCTGTAAATTTAATTGCATTGCCAATTAAATTAATAAGCACTTGTTTAAGGCGTGTTTCATCTCCCAAAAATATAAAATTGGGGTCCTCAGGCAACACTGAAATAAACAGTTCGACTTGTTTATTATTAGCTTGTGCTTTAAATAAATGCGTTAGCTCATCGAGTAATAAGTTTAATGCTATTGGCTGTTCTTCCAGTTCAATTTTTGAGGCTTCGATTTTACTTAAATCTAAAATATCATTGATAATTACTAATAAGCTCGCACCTGAAGACTGTATGATGGCCAACATTTTTTCTTGTTCTGCATTTAATGGTGTAAGACTCAATTGACGTGCCATACCCAAAATACCGTTCATAGGCGTTCGTATTTCGTGGCTCATATTCGCCAAAAATTCTGACTTAACTTTAGTGGTATGTTCGGCGGTTTGTTTGGCATCTGATAAATCTTTACTTAAAATTCTGAAGCTATCTGCCGCTTTTGCAAGTACACCTATTTCATCTTTTCTATGTAAGTCATAAATTGGTGCTGATAAATCGCCATTCAGAAAGTGTTTAAAGCTCACCGTAAGGCGTTTAATAGACTTGGAGATCTGCAAATGGAAAAAAGCAGACAAGGCAATAATGTAAATTAACACTCCCCACGCGAGTAGCTTTAAAATACGCTCTGTTTTAGAAACTGTTTTTTCTGCTTCTTCCTTGATACGGCTTAACCTTGTTAATGATTGCTCTCTTAGTTCATTTGCTAAAGTACTAAATTCAATTGCGTCACCGGCCATTACAACATTGACTAAACTTAAATAATTGCGATTTGCTTGAATACTCCTCGCAAATGTCTGGCTATAAGTATCTGCCATTTTTGAAAGTTGGTTAATTTCAGAGTGGTATTCACTTTTTTGAATATGCACAGAGGCATTTAATTTCGTCGAAATCATTCGTAAAGCATCGTTAACTGACGCTCTTTTTGCATAATCTTTTTTGGTTAAAAACAAATACGCATCTCGATGCAACGAATGCCACAGATTGAGATACTCAGAAATAAATAACTTTTCTTCAACGGTGGTTACTTTTCGCATTAAGTTATCAAGATGTGTCGTTGCATCAGCGTAAATTCGAGGTAATTCTTTTTCTGTCAATGTTGCTCTTATTTCGTAGCGCTTGGTCAAGACCTGTAAATTATCGCCGTACCTCTTTACTAGTTCAGACATGGCGTTGAGGTAAATTTGACTCTCATTCTCTTCATTTTTAAGCTCAACATCGCTTAGACGTGTTTTGATACTTTGAAAATTTTCGACGATTTTTTCAAACACAGCACTGCTTCCACTCCCGCCATACACAGAAATATCGCGTTGCATTTCGACTATGTCTTTATTGATCCTAAGAATACTGACAGCGTAATTACTGATTCGGCTTATATCGTTAAAAGCAACCTCAATTGTATTTAGGCGTTTATTCATAACGTAGTAACTGGCGCTCATAGCAAGTAAAATCAGCATCAACGCTAATAACATTTTTGCAGCAACAGAGCGTGAGAAAATATTCGACAAGGCAGATCCTTAAGAATTAAGCAGTTCAAACCACTTATCTAAACTGTAGTCATAATTTGGCATGACGGTATTCCAAACCGCGATATTAGAAAAGCGCTTAATGTAGCTGCCTCCATCCCTTACTTGCCCAGCTTGAACAGAGATTTTTCCATCAGTGCCAGTTAAGTCTGTCACCGCTTCTTTACCTTGATACCAGTAATTCCACTCTGGTATAGACATAAGAGGCTGACTTCGTTCTGGGTTAGAAATGTAATAGCCCTGACGCGCTATAAATGCACCGGGATAGCCTGACAACCACCAGTTCATGTAATCGTACGCTGCATCTTTTACATGCCCTTGCGTATTGGCCGATAAACACATAACCCCATGCCAAGCACGATAACCTTCTTTGGGTGAAGCATACACAACAGGGATACCTTGTCCTTTACATGCACTTACTCCCGGTGAAAACATACTTTGAATAGTCACACGGTTAGTTTTCATAAAATCAATCGACTGTGGAACCGATGTCCAAAATCCAGAGAAGTGACCCAGCCTTTTTTTCTCGAGCAAAATTTTAAACAGCTGATCAATTTCTGTAATACTCATATTTCCTAAGTCATTGAAACTCATCAGCCCTTGGGCCTGAACAGCAAGTGCGGCGTCAAAAATACCTATGGTGGGCGCATTAACTAAGCCTACTTTCCCTTTATTTTTCTCGTCGAGCAACCATGCCCACGATTCGGTTTCATAGGGAATACCTTGCTCAATAAATTGCGTGTTATAGCCAAAGGAATCAACATTGTGAACATACGGCATATAACTGATTTTTTTGCTAGGCGTCGTACCGAGGCGACCATCAGGCTGAACATACAAAAGCTTATTGGGTGAATCCCCCGCCCCTATTTTTGCTTCAGGTATTACACGCCCGGTTTTAGTTAGTGGATTAATTTCGTTCCAATAAATAAGCCTATCAATATCTAATGGTTGGATAGCCCCAGCTTGCCACAAAATATTAATTGAATCAGACCACTGTTCGTACAAATCAAAAGAACTTGGATTCGCTGCCGCCTTTTGTAAAACAGCAGCACTGCCCATTGGAGTAAATTCGATATTAATGCCAAGCTCACGCATTGCTCGTTGACGTAACTCTTCTTGCAAGGTGACATGTGTGCCCATCACTCTCAAAGTGACAGTGTTTTTTGCAAAAACATACGGTGCTTTAAATGCCAGTGTTGAAGCAGCGACTCCCACACCCATTTTTTTTAGAAAACATCGACGGTCTTTTAAGTTAGCCATACATATTCACCTAGTAAATAAGCAACTATGAGTATAGATGAAATTTTTAACGTTAAAATCTGATTATTTCATCAGTCAATTGCATGTAATTTAAAGCAATTTCTACCCGCATTTTTTGCTTCATATAATGCTTCGTCAGCTAATGAGACAAGTTCATCAAACTGTTTCATCTCTTGGTGAGAATACACAACTCCCCCGATACTGACTGACACCCTATTTAAAGAAGATTCTTCGTGACGAATATTTTCGCTCGCTAGTTCATGATTAATTCGCTCGCAGACTTGCTTTACTCCATCAAAATCTGTGTAAGGTAAGAGCACAAGGAACTCTTCTCCTCCATATCGTACAACCGTATCTTGCGGGCGTTTAACTGAACGATTTAATACCTCAGCAATCTTTTTAATACATACGTCGCCTTGTGGATGGCCATAATGGTCGTTATAACGCTTGAAATGATCGATATCTAACATCAGTAGGCTAAAAGCTCTTTTATCACGTATAGCTTGTTTAAAAACATTAGAGACTTCTAAGTCTAGGTAATGGCGATTAAATAAACCTGTTAGAGAGTCTTTGTATGTCAATTCAACCAACTTTTCGAGGCGAAGTTTATTCTCAATATGATTCTTCGTGCGGTGTATTAATGTTGAAGCAGTGATAGGTTTTCCAATGAAATCTGTTGCTCCGGCTTCCCAACAGGCATTTTGTGAATCGGTATCGTAGGTCGATGTAATAAAGACAATAGGTACATTTTCAAAGGCAGGATCGTCTTTTATTTGCCTACATACATTTAACCCATTGATATCAGGCAAATTCACATCTAACAAAATTAAATCAGCAGTGTTTTCTTTACAGTATTCTAAGACACTATTTCCAGCGCTAAATGGTAAAACAGTAAAGTGCTCTTCTAATATTGTTTCAAGTGTAAGTCTGATCATTTCATCATCATCAACTACGAGTATTTTACATTCTGACAATGGTTTTAGAGTTAAAGGCATATAAATTCTTCATCTTTATTATTGTTTAGTTTCGCTTTGCAGCAGCTCTTTAAGGCATAATCGCTTACTAACTTACCTTGTAACTTTTGAAAACATACTATTCATGAGAAGGTCACTTTAGTATGTTATTAATTCTGCAACTAACTGTTAGTTCAATAAGTTTTAACAGTAATTATAGTCAAAGCCCTATTTAATGCTTAACTATTTTTCATTATTTGTAGTATAAAAGAATGATGGCTATTTATTGCATGCGCCATGCACTTAAGCATAAGGTCATTACAATGAATGGATAGCTAATCCTGTCATGAAGTGGGTTTATCATCTTGTTTTTGTTTTTTACGTTGTTCGTGCTTTGCTTTAGCCACATTTTCAAATACAGGGGGAGGAATAGGAAATAGCGAAATAAGTGGGAATATGGCCATAAATAAATATGCCCCTTTTGGCATCTTTTTAGCCCAGAGTACCAGCTTAAAGAGCAGATTAAACAATATATTTAAACAATACAGTTCTGCCACACAGTTTACTAATAACAACCCGTGCTATCGTGATTAAATCCATTTACCTTTGTATCAATAACCTTTAAAAGAGAAATGAGGAAAATGCTACTTTTTTAAACGTATTTAATTATTAAACATAAAAACGAAGAGTATAATTTTTTTGATACTGCCCCCTCCTGATACAGCTTAAGCCTTGCAGCAACACTATTCTTAGCATGAGAGCCTCACTTTTCAAGCCTTTTATTCGACTAAAGTCTATAGGTTAAATTTATTCACCTATTGGGTGTTTTTTTATCGTTTGTTCGATTTTCCTCTCTAAACTAAAGTTGAATTGTCGGTAATAAATGCCGACTCTAACAGAGGAAAAAATTATGTTTAGTACACTTATGAAACGCGTTGCACTTAGCTCTTTATTAACTTGCTCAGCGATGGCAGTGGCTGATCAGGGTGACTACAAATTAATGGTGATTGACCAATCTACAACACTTGCAAAACAAAGCAATCAATACGAATTAGCATTTAATCAGTGCGCATTGAGCGTTAAAGAAAAAGACTTTGCTGCAGCCGAAGCACTCTGCTCTAAAGCAATTAACTTGCTAACGACAAGTAAAGTCCCCGGTCATAAACGTCGTGAATTAACATCATTTGCATTAAGTAACCGTGGCGTTGCACGTATTATGTCTGAAAACGAGACAGCCGCATTATCTGATTTCTATGAAGCCGTGCAGATTTCAAGTAACGATTTGGTAGAGCACAACTTAACTCGCGCCAAACAGAACTTAGCATTATAAGTTCATCCGCATTATTTCATGAAACCCAGCTTAGGCTGGGTTTTGTCGTTTTGGAGTATCTAAATTTAAGCACTTATATTTGAAAACTTAAATTTTAATAAGTCTTTACGTAATCCATCAGACTATCCGGTAAAATTATTAGCGCTTAAGTAAGACAATCTGTTATGAGCTGTAAACCGTTAAAGCAGAAATCAACCTTTTCGCCGTTTAAGAATTAAAACAGACACGAACGTAAGTCATTGTTGGACATTTTCGATGTTAGGACTTTTGCTCTACTATGTGAGATTAAAAATGATATTTATATAGTGAACGCCGCAATTTGGGGCGTACTAAGCTTAGCTAAATCAGCGAAGCTTTAGAAGCCCCTCCCAAACTCTGTGGGAGAGGTATGCTCAATGTTACTAGAGACAGCTGCGAGACCTAGCACACTGTCAGCTTACATGTAGGAGTACACGGTGTATGAAGAATTATCTTTTTGTATAGCTTAATTAAAAGTGTACTCCCTGATAGATTCACTGCTCTGCATGCGGAACAGTGTAATAATTAAGGTAAAACAAGCGTACCTTTCGAGCCATGTGGTTCAGAACGCAAATACTGAGGAGGCGCCTCAACCTGAGCGCCTAGTGCGACAGCAGCTTGCCACGGCCAATGCGGGTTAAAAAGCACTGAGCGACCTAACGCAATCAAATCGGCTTCACCTTGTTTCAGTACTTCTTCAGCTTGCTGTGGCTCGGTGATTAAGCCTACACCAATTATCGGTATTTTAACCTGTTGACGAATAGCACTAGCAAACGGAAGCTGATAACCTGGTTTTACATCGATGGATTGTAGCGGCGAAAGCCCTCCACTGGAAACATGCAGATAGTCACAACCCAGCTGTTCCAGTTGCTGACTAAACACAATTGATTGCTCAACATCCCAGCCGCCATCAACCCAGTCAGTTGCCGAAAGACGAACTCCAACCGGAATTGAAGAAGGTATAGCTTTGCGTACAGCTTCAAATACTTCAAGTGGAAAGCGTAAGCGATTTTCCAGCGAACCACCGTATTGATCCTGCCTTCGGTTGCTTAGTGGAGAAAGAAATTGGTGAAGTAGGTACCCATGTGCCGCATGAATTTCTATTAGATCAATTCCTAAACGTACTGCACGAAGTGCGCTGTCAACAAATGCTTGTTTTATACGCGCAAGACCCGCTAAGTCGAGTGAATCTGGCGTTTCGTCTTGCTCATTGAAACCTAACGCGGAAGGCGCAACAGTTTGCCAGCCACCTTCATCCATCGTCAATTTATGACCTCCTTGCCATGGCACATGGCAAGAAGCCTTTCGCCCAGCATGGCCAAGCTGAATACCTATACGAATGGGAGACCAAGCGCGAATATCAGACAAAATACTGTCTAATGCGGTTTCTGTCGCATCATCCCAAAGCCCTAAATCTCCCGCTGAAATACGGCCAATCGGTTCAACAGCTGTGGCCTCCAATATTAGCAATCCTGCGCCAGACGTTGCCAGCGAACCATAGTGCATCCGGTGCCAAGAACTAGCCTGTCCAGATTCTGCGGAGTATTGACACATTGGTGCGATAACTATGTGGTTTATAAGATTGAGCTCTCCGATTTTTGCGGCACTAAATAATTGGCTCATTTTAACCTCTCAATGTTGTTTTCAGCAGAAAGTCATAGGATGGCCTTAACCCCAACTTTTCTGAGAAAAATATGGAAGGCTATATCCTTCCTGCTGGTACTTATATTTGATATTTGCTTTTCAGTTTTTATTTCTGGATAGCATGAATATGAAATGTGATTACAGTGTCTATTTATCATAAGGTTAAAGTGGTCATCACATTCTACTTTTTCAAGGGCGGTCATTGTTGATTATGAATCCCCTTTGAGTCAGTAGACTGGATTCCCATAGTTTACTCGCTCAAAATGGGGCAAGGGTTAGTCAAGTTAGAACAACGCTCGCGTATACGCAAACGCCCAAAGTTATTAGCTTTGGGCGTTTCTTCTAGCAAATTTGGTTACGACAAACCGAGCTTTAAAGTGTCATATGCAGAATTGGAAAAGGTTTTTCCATATCATCAAGTGGCGAGCGCGAAACGACTTTGAAGCCCATATGCTCGTAGAAACCTACTGCCTGTGGGTTTTGTTCGTTTACATCGACTTTAGTTGCGCCTAACTGCTCTATTGCGTATTGAAGCAACACCTTGCCAATTCCTTGCCCTCTGGCCTCGTTTAAGATGAAAAGCATTTCAACCTTAGAATCATGGATACCCACGAAGCCTAGAATAGAGCCATCATTACTTTTAACACATCTTAAAGTGACAGCAGGAAAAGCCTGCTCAATGATAATTGGTTTAAAAAACTCAATATCTTCTTCTGTTATGAAGTCATGAGTTGCTCGGACTGAGTTTTCCCAAACATTCAGCATTTCTGCGTAATTTTCAGGAAACACACTTTCCACAATCATTGTGTTTTCTCTATAGTTGACTGAAATTCATGTGTAGCCGCGAGCGTTAATTCTATCCGCAAATCATTGAGTAGTCTAATGATGTAAGCATGGCTTGTAATAGGACAAAAACACGTTAGAGTGTTTATTCGGTAACGCCTGCCACACGGGCTTACGAAACGCGCTAGCGTTTTGGCAGTCCGAGCAGCGAAGTGGCTGTTGTGCTGGCACTTGTTAAGCACTGTTGACCTTTGCATACAATTCGCCGAGTGTAAGCTCGTTATGCCAGATGCTATTAAATTTTATACCGTACTTCCTCTCAATATCTTCAGAAAGAGTTTCTACCTCAAGTGAGTCAGTCATCCATTTTGCTGGATATAGCGCTTTGTATATATCCATTACTTTGTCATCGGGCTCAAACTTGAGCTTTTGCTTGCGTGAAAATGCGAAAGCGTCAGTAAAAAGGAAAAGGAACGCTCTTATTTCTTCTTTTGATGACTCGGGAAAATTTCCTTTCCATTTCGTGCCAGTACAGTTTCTCACCCGATATTTTTTAGGAACATCTCCTGTATAGATGCTCCATACAATAGCGGCAACAATAATTGTAATGACGATTGCTATCTTCATAAGTGCTTAGACATAATGACTCCCACAAGGTGCTAACCTCCGCTTTTTCGTGGATTAGCTTAGTACAAAGCCAGAGCCATAATTAGTTTGTTATGTGTTGCTTACACTTACTAGCAGAAATTCACTAATTTCATTACGTAACTCAAGGTTACTGCACCTACGAGCATTTTCATCAGCCTTATTTGCCCATGATATTGCTTCACATTTATTACCTGTTTCCAAGAAGCGCTCAGCAATGGCAAGTTGTGAAGAAGCAACATATTCACTTAAATTTAAGTTTGTTGCGACCTCTATTGCAATTAAATAGATATTTAAAGCTTGCTTGTTATTTCGGGTGTAATCGGCAAGAGCTTCCCATTGAAGGGGATGATCCTTGCTTGTTCCCTTATGCATTTCACATAATTCATTTAGTTTTTGATAAGCATGCCAATAATTTTGAGTTAACTCAGCACTGGAAGAATTAACCAATTCACACGCTAAATCTAAAACTGAATTATAAATCGATTGATCAACCATAAAAACACATAATGCTTGCATAACCGGCGTAAAATAGCAGGCTGAAATTAGCTACGAAGGAACGCAAGCCTGCTGTTTTGCGTCTCTTGGTTTAGGCACTTGTTATGTTTGAGATTAGCTCAAACGACCGATTATTTTTGCTGCCCAGTTATCAAGAAGTCTGGCTGGAGCAAATGATAAAAACAGACCTAATATTGGAAATAAAGCACTAAATATGGCAGCCACAATTTTGTCCGTTTGATCTTTTGTCGGAACACCATTGATTTCAATAACAGCATAAGGGTCTAGTACAGCTTGAACGAAAACGAATACCAATATGCTGCCAACAATAATCAATGCACCACCTGCAAGGTGACTCAACCCAACTACAACATCTACTTTTTCTTTAAATTTTCGTCCATACCTGACTCAAACATACCACCCAAATAATGGGCAAAAAATAGTTGGTTAAAATAGCGACGCTGGAGCAAAAACCAACTGTTTTTTGTCCTTATTAAAACGCTTGTTAGTTACCGATTAACCTACTGATTGGATAGCCGAAAGTTCCATAAACAAGTCCTCCAAGAAATAATGACATATAAATAGAGATGAACCAAGAAGACACTAATTTAAAATAGTAGATTGGTAACAGGAAAACAGAACTATTAGGCAAAGGCTTTTGAGGTAACCCGCGACAAAAAATCAGTATAAAAAGTAATGCTGTAGTCCAAAATAAACCTAAAAGAATAAGTATGTGGGGCAGCTCTGTTATTAGAACGTTTTCTCCAAGTTCGGCCCTAGGCAAATACAAGAATGCAGACGTACCGAAAAAAAACACGCACAAAAGCACCAGCCATCGATAAGGCTTTAGGATTTGTGAAAACTTAAACATAATGCATGGTGTCATAGGTAACTAACAATTTTATAGTGCACGCGTAGCGCATCTTTCTGCCGATGTCGCGCTCATGTATTAATAAATTTATTATTAGCAAATAACTTAAGGCATTGCCAGCTCTAACTTTTTATTAGTACTAAAGATATTCAGAAAAAAGAAAATGCGCTCGTCGCTAATTCTCTTGAATATGGGAGCGAAACAACTACACTGTATATTTACACAGTAACCTATGTCGGTGATGACATGAAAACGCGCTCACCATTTCTAAATTATATCGCTGATTATATGTTGGTACGTCAATATTCATTACGCACCGTAGAAACGTACCTAAAATGGATTGCGTCTTATATCCATTTTAATAATAACCGTCACCCTGCATCAATGGGGGACAACGAAGTCGTATACTATCTAGAGCCAATAGCATTAAACGGCTTGGACCATCTCTTGATTGCTCAAAGCAATCATTAAAGAATCTACCCTAACTTGTTTTAAGACAATAATGAGTTAGAGCCAAAGGACGGTTCTGTGCCACTTGCAACATAATTAACACCTGTTTGTATCTCAGCAAGCCCGAGGGCGGCATAACTTTTTGTTAGCTGCCAACCCAAATATTACTTAAGTTTGCAGCATTAATAAAAAGCCCAATCGCAATAGGAGCAGTAAACAAAACCATTAAACTGTATACAAATAATAGCTGGCCTTTACTAAGTTGGTGTAATTGCTGACTTGAAGTTTCACTTCGTAGACGTAACACGGTTGATAGTAAAATGAGAAAAAGTACAAACCACCAAAAGCCTTGATTTAATATAGGGACATTATAGGCAACAGCGAAAATACCAACGCAGCTTATAGCAGCAATGAACCATTCAGCTACCCAGCTTATTTGAAAGTACCCGTCTTTAAAATACCAATATAACCTAATGCTTAAAGTAACAATTAGATATATGACTAGAACTATAAAAATATATTTGAATACTTCCATTTTCCATCAATGCCTTACGAAGGAGAGCAAACCAAGCGTTTTGCGTGCTTTTGAGTAACTTGTTATAAGCCGTATGCAACAATTAGATATATGAATAAGCTAAAAAACGATGCTAATGCTACAAACAATGAAATGCGTACCTTTTTAATATGACAGTCTAACCCTTTATGGTACATGGAAAAATTTTTAGGGTTACCAAATAACATGCCCCAATACTGATCTTGGTAACCTAAGTATTCAACCAGCTTATTTTTACGCTCATTTGTGTATTTATGCGCGGCTTCTTTGTATGCTGCCATCTGCATGTTAAACACAATAAAGGTAATCGCTACGACTCCAAACAGAATGATAAATACCATTGCTTCCCTTAGGCTTATAACGCCCACTTAAGCAGACGAAAATTGTTGATTAAAATGTGAAGCGAAGCGGAGCCTACCAACTGTTTTTGTTCCGTTTGAAGTGAATATTATACAGCCTTACGCTTATTTTTATGTAAAGAAAACATTAGTAGTGCAGCAAGTAATGTTGCAATAATATCACCAAGGTCAAAAAACATTGAAGTCCAGTATTGTTCAATTTCATATGTTAATGCACCGGCAGTAAACATTAAAACTGACTTTTTAAATGTTTTTATGTCAATCTTTGGCTTAACTATTGGAATGAGAGACAAGATTCCGAATAAATAGAAAAAACTTGGGGAAGATCCTAAAAAGGTATCTAAAAAACTATTGATACCAAATATGTTAGATCTCGTTAGCTTCACAATAATTGCGAAAGCACCACATATAATGAAGCTAGCTATATAAAACTTTTGTTCTCGAAACAACAAACCAACTCCTTGGCAATTTAACATGTTTATAGCGAGCGAATAGCACGTTTTCTTACCACACAAGCCGCGCTTCTCTCAAAGTTTATAAGTAACAAAGTTATTAACTGATTGCCACATATATTAAAAGTTGGCAGTAACCATTACCTAAACTTAATAAAAGCGAGTCATTAGGTCGTGTTATTGATTATGTAAGCGCCTACACAACAACTGTATATAAAAACAGTTATCAGGTATTACTCAAAAAAAATGATTAAAAAGTCACAGTCCCCTACTTTTCAGCCAACCCTGAGTTTTGAGTAATTACTCTATAGATTAAATTTCTTCATCTATCAGGTTTAATTTAATCGTTTGTTTAGCTTTGGGGAATATTTTAAAGTTCACTCGTTGGCAAGAAACACCAACTTAACCAAAGGAAATCTATCATGTTTAAAACACTTGTAACCACTATTGCACTTAGCTCTTTATTAACTTGCTCAGCGATGGCAGTAGCCAACCAAGCTGATTATAAACTGATGGTTATCGAGCAAGCTCACTCTTCAAACGACGTAAACAGCACATACGAAAATGCTTTCAACCGTTGTGCATTGAGCGTAAAAGAAAAGAATTTTTCAGAAGCTGAAAGCCTGTGTACCGAGGCAATTTCACTTCTTAGTACAAGTAAAGTACCTGGATACAAACGTCGCGAATTAACTTCGTTTGCATTAAGTAATCGTGGTGTTGCACGCATCATGTCAGAAAACGATACTGCAGCTCTTTCTGATTTTTATGAAGCAGTTCAAATTTCTAAAAACGAACTTGTTAATCATAACTTAACTCGCGCAAAGCAAAACTTAGCGTTGTAAAGTTACCCCACCAAATTGTTGTCGAAAGCCCGGTTCTTGTGTGTTCTGACCGGGCTTTTTTTCGCGCCTGATTTACATGATAAACCAATAAGTAAACTGTAACCCCCTATTGGCCGATACTAAATTTCTCTTTCAGTTCTTGAATTTCTTCACTATAGGTAGCTAAAAATTGGTTAAACTGAGTAATAATCTCTGGATGATTAATCGTCGATATATGAAAGTCTTGTACATCTACACCGAGCAATTCATGGAAGTAGACATCGGTCGTTACATTTAACTTTTTCCGTAATTTATAGTTAAGAACATCCCGCGAGATATAAATACAATTTATTCGGTTCAATAAAAGCAGAGAAATAAGCTCCGTTGTATCCGCAGTTTCGATAACGGCAATTCCCTCTTTTTCAAAATATGCTTTAAAACGTTGTGAGGTGAAACCACGCACTTTACCAAACCGGGTGCAATCAGATAATTGTGTATCAGGATTAAGACTCGCAATACCGGTTACAGTTGTAAGAACAGGCTTTGAATAGACTATTTGCTTGGTTTTTGTGTAGATATCTTTAAAACTTTTTTGCCATTGCGGGTTATCTGGGTATTTAAAATCAAGGTAACTTTGCGTAATAAAATCTTTATAAAGGCGGTTTAGAGGCGTTGGGTAAAACACTATATTATAGTCGTATTTACGACCGAATAATTTTAATAACTGTGCGCTGTATCCAGTGAACCGTGAGTTATTGTTATCGCTCCCTTCGTAATAAGGTAGATATTCAATGTTCTCTACGCCTACTACATACGAGGCTCTTTCTGCGCATAATAACTGCAACGAAAATAAGCTTACTACAACAGCACTCAAACCACTTATTAGATTTATTTTCACATTTCAAACGTCACTTTTTGGGCATACATACAAGCTTAGGCTAAAAAATGACTTTGAACTAATAGCGTATCGACATTTTACTCTGCTGGAACAAATTCAAGCACCGTAGCATTAATACAATACCTATCTTTACCTTGTGGGCCTTCACCTGGGAATAAATGGCCTAAGTGGATCCCTGAACTTTTCGATTTTAATTCAATACGCTGCATTCCATAACTGTTATCTTCGTGCATGGTGACGCTGCCTTTAACGGCTTGGGTAAACGATAACCAACCTGTACCAGAATTAAAGCGGTCTCGGGTATCAAATAATGGGGCACCACTGAGTTTATCTATAAAAACCCCCTCTGGCGTATTTTTAAAAATATCATATTGCTTACAATATGGACTGTCGGTACGAGCATGAAATGCAACCCTAAACGCCTCACTGTCACCCAACTTAAACGCACCGAGCGCTTTGTAAAATTCATCTTTACTTACATACCCTTGACGGCCATACACTTCTTCACCATTTTCTATAAACAGTAAAGTTGGCGTTGCCCAAGTTGGGGTCTTAATTGTCAGCCCATCGAGCTCATCGGCATAACGAAAGGTCATGGGAATAGTACCTTGGTAGTTATTGGCAACTTCTTTTTTGAACTTTTCACAGTATGGGCAATACCCTTTCGCATCAATAACCACAATCTGTTTATTTGTCAGTAATGCACTATTATCAACGTTGGGTTTGTTGGTTGAATCAAATACCACGCCTGTTGAATGATCAGGACAATACCCATTCGGGTTTTTCTTTAAATAATCTTGATGATAATTTTCTGCTGCGTAAAATTTCTTGAGCGGCTTAATTTTTGTGACAATTGTTCCGTAGCCTGCGGCCGTTAACTTTACTTGGTACGCCTGTTTTAATTCAATGGCTGTTTGTTGCTGCTGTTCGTTGCTGGTAAGAATTGTAGAACGATACTGTGTACCAACATCATTACCTTGTCGATTAAGCTGCGTAGGATCGTGATTCTCAAAATAGTGCTTAAGGAGGCTTTCAGTGGTTATTTCATTGCTGTTATAAGTGACTTTTACCACTTCAGCATAGTTATTGTCGTCGAAACGACGTGACTGACGGGTAATATTTTTATACGTTGCTTTAAATCCCTCACCATCTGCATAGCCTGATACAGCATCAATTACCCCATCCAGTGCTTCGTAGCGTTTTTCAGCCCCCCAAAAACACCCTGAGCCAAGTACAATAGTTTCAATATGCTGCGTGGCGTTTTGCATAGTGTCTTGTGAATACACTTTACTTGCAGTCATCATGGCACTACTGGTCAGTAATATCAGTAACATTGACTTAATTGTCATACTAATTTCCTCATTAAAGCCTGTATATTTAAAAGACCGGCGAGTTTAATAAATCATTTCACCTTAAACGCGTCTAAGCTGTGATTCACCGCTAACAATTTAACTCTTTTGTATATTTAAGGTAAAAAGCACCTTTTTACATTGGGATATAATAATGAGAATTGCACATAGCCTAACCGCTCTCGCATTGGGTATAACACTTGCTACGCAAGTGAATGCAGCAGAGTTCACTTTCGCACAATCTATTAAACCAACTGACAACACATTAGTGCTGTTTTTTGATTCAAAAACAGGTGTTTCTGATTTCAATTACCTAAGCGCTGAAACGCAAGCCCACTTAGATAAAGTGGTTAACTTTGCAGACTTTAAAGCCAAGTACGGAAAAACATTAGAAGTCATTGCTCCAAACAACAGTGAACATCAACGTATTTTACTTGTTGGGCTTGGTGAGCAAGCAGAACTCAATGCTGCAAAAATGGCAAAGCTAGGAGGTAATGTTCACGCTAAGCTTCACAGTGCGAAACAAGCTTCGGTTAGTCTTGATTTTTCGGTGTTGAAAGAAACAGACACAAACGCCAAATATGCGGCCGAGTTTGCTCATGGTGCTAACCTACGTGACCACCGTTTTGAAGAATACAAAAAAGAAAAAGACACTCATGTAGTTAATTACACTGTCGACGTTGAAAATATAGACCAAGCGGTCAAAAACCACACTTTACTACAACATATTGAAAAGGGTGTATTTTTAGCACGCGACTTAACCAGTGAAGTAGCGACAGAGATGACTCCAGCTGACTTTGCTAAAGCCGCAAAAGAGCTTAAAAAGTTAGGTGTTAAAATCACGGTTCTAGAACCTAAACAAATTAAAAAGCTGGGTATGGGTGCGCTCGAAGCGGTTGGCCGTGGTAGTGAAGAAGGTTCACGCCTTGTTGTTGCCCATTATCAAGGTAATAAAAACACACCTATCGCGTTAGTAGGTAAAGGTATTACCTTTGATTCTGGCGGTTATAGCCTTAAAACTGGCGCTTCAATTGCACGTATGAAATCAGATATGGCGGGTGCTGCAGCCGTACTAGGCACTGTAAAAGCAATGGCGTTAGCTAAAGCCGACACCAATGTTGTTGCGGTCATGGGGATGGCAGCAAACATGGTTTCACAATTTGCTGTTGCACCGGGTGATGTTGTTCGCACAGCTGAAGGTTTAAGCGTTGAGATTGTAAATACAGACGCAGAAGGACGCTTAGTATTAAGTGACGCTATGTGGTATGCACGCGATAAGTTCAAACCCTCTATTATGATTGATGTTGCAACGCTCACTGGCTCAAAAATTGGGGCTATTGGCAACGAATACGCCGCCGTATTCTCAAAAGACGATCAATTAATTGAGCAATTAACACTGGCTGGTAAGCAAGTAAACGAAAAACTTTGGCGCTTACCGCTGGGCTACGACGATGCGTTAAAATCTGACATTGCAGACTTAAAAAATATTGGTTCTCACGGTCCTGGTGCAACAACAGCGGCAAGTTTCTTACAAAACTTTGCGGGTGACACTCGTTGGGTACACATCGATATCGCGGGTAACGCACTTAACAATAAAGCAAAAGATGAACTCGCTGAAGGCGGAACTGGCTACGGTGTACGCTTACTGTCTAACTGGTTACTAAACAACAATAAGTAGCCTTTTCCTTTACTCTCTGCCAAGCTGTTATCATTATTTTATAACGGCTTGGCAGTGTTGAGTTTTTAATTAACGCTAAAGACTCATTTACATCATCACTACTGGGCCTATATGCTAATTATCATCAACAAATAATAAAAAGTGTGACATACAATGGCTTCTACTCAACGACCACAGATCACAGCACTGACTACGCATTGCATTTTTTTCGATGTCTATGAGTCAGGGCAAGATGTGCTTGAAACACAAAAAAAGATTTGGGCACTCGCGCAACTTTGTCGAAATTCAGGGGACTTTATTGATGTGGTGCCTGCGAATAATAACCTCACCCTTTACTTAAAAGAGTCATCTCTACTTGCTAAGTGGCAATCTTCATTACTTAATCACTGGCATGAGATTAAAAGCAATGATTTTCCCTCTACGCATCATAAGCTCGCCACGGTGTATGGTGGCGATTATGGCCCCGATATTTCAGCGGTTGCTAAATACCATAATTTAACCATAGACGACGTGGCTCAAATGCACAGCAGTGCAACGTATCATGTTTTGTTTTTGGGCTTTCAACCCGGATTTGCATACCTAGCAGGCTTAAACCCCCAGTTATACACGCCGCGCCACGAAAAACCACGCATTCATGTCCCTAAAGGCGCGGTTGCTATAGGCGGTGAGCAAACTGGCGTCTACCCCGAAGACTCCCCAGGTGGTTGGCAAATAATAGGTCATACAGATTTCAAACTGTTTGATATAAATGCACAGACACCGTGTGCAATTGCACCGGGCGATACGTTAGAGTTTGTTATTCAGGAGGTGCTAAAATGATCACCATACTCAAGCCCGGCATGCAAATGTCTATACAAGATCAAGGCCGCGTAGGTTCTCGCCATTTAGGCATTGGTCAATCAGGGTGTGTTGACCCTTATGCACAAATCATCACTAATCGTCTTGTTGGCAACCCCGATAACCATCCCGTGATTGAGATCACGCTTGGACTTGCCGAAATACAGTTTGATAACGACTATTACATCGCCTTACATGGCACCGACATGAAAGCGACTGTGAATGGCAATGCTGTTCAACCGGGCTGGAGTTTTTATATAAAAAAGGGCGATATACTTAAGCTAAACGCAGCCCGACATGGGTTTCGAAACTATTTAGCTATTGGTGGTGACTGGCATTTACCAACGGCTATTTTGGACTCTTACTCAACCGATATTGCAGCAGGCTTTGGTGGCTTGCATGGTCATGCTTTAAAGGCGGGTGATCGTTTCGATATAACACCTAAGTATGCAACTAAAATCGGATTAGGTGCCATGTTACCGCCAAAGAGTACACATATTCGTATTCTTGCCGGTCCGCATGCCTCAATATTACCTGATAATACATGTGATAAGTTTACAGAGCATTCATGGCATATTTCGCCTAGCAGTAACAGAATGGGCGCACGATTATTAAGCGATGAGTGTAAATTAGCGCATTCATTGTCGCTGCCCTCAATGGCAGTTATGCCTGGAAGTATTCAATTACCACCTAATGGTGAACCCATTGTTTTACTGAATGACGCGCAAACAACGGGTGGGTATCCAATAATTGGTACTGTTATTGAGGCTGACTTGCGTCATTTTGCTCAGCTTAAACCCGGTGACTTCTTACACTTTGAGTTTGTTAGTCTTGAGCAAGCTCATTTAGCCCAGCAAAAGCTCGTTGCTCATCTAAATCAACTTGCAATTGCTTTAAAGTATAAAAATGCCAAAAGTTAACAGTCTAAAATGCCCTGTGTTTAAACTCGTTTGGCGTTTAATAAATGACTAACCCCTAAACTAAGTTGTCTATACAAGAGTGTATTTACTTTTTGAGACATTTTTTACAGTGATATAAATTGTTTTTGCTGCGCCAAATTGGTGCAGCAAAAATAATTTTTACGTCGCTTATTTCATCAAATTTCTTCATTTTTACTAAAAATAATTCGTTCACTATTGTTCATACAAAGCTTTTGGATCAATCTGGTGCAAAGCCTGTGTTTTCGGTGCATAGATTATTCTTAAATAATTAAAAAACCTGTGTGACTTAGGTAATTATTTCTGTTAAAACAAAGATTCGCAGTTTTAAAATTATTGTTAACTGCGCACATAATTGGAATGAGGAGTCACTATGTGTTCAATTTTTGGGGTATTAGATATTAAATCTGATCCTGCCCAATTGCGAAGCCAAGCAATTGAGATGTCAAAACTATTAAGGCACCGCGGACCCGATTGGTCTGGCGTGTATTCATCAGAGAAAGCTATTTTAGTTCATGAACGACTTGCCATTGTTGGTGTGTCAAGTGGTGCACAGCCGCTTTATAATCCAGAGCGTACACATATTCTCGCTGTCAATGGTGAAATCTATAACCATAAAGAACTAGCGGCAAATTTAGAAACCGATTTTACCTTTCAAACTCAATCTGATTGTGAGGTTATATTAGCCCTGTACAAACAAAAGGGGCCTGAGTTTTTAGATGATTTAAATGGTATTTTTGCTTTTTGTTTATACGATGAAGAGCAAGATGCCTACCTAATCGGTAGAGACCACATTGGTATTATTCCGCTTTACACAGGTCATGACGAACATGGCAACTTTTATGTTGCGTCAGAATTAAAAGCACTATCGCCAATTTGTAAACATATTGAAGAGTTTCCACCAGGGCATTTTTTATGGAGCAAAGACGGTCAGCTACGTCGTTATTATTCACGTGATTGGCAAAGCTATGACGCGATAAAAAACAATGATGCAAAAGTGAGTGATGTTAAAAACGGTTTAGAAGCAGCCGTTAAACGTCAATTAATGTGCGATGTACCCTATGGTGTATTACTTTCTGGTGGGTTAGATTCGTCTGTTATCTCTGCAATTACCCAACGCTTTGCAGCAAAACGTATTGAAGACAACGACGAGTCAGACGCGTGGTGGCCTAAACTTCACTCTTTTTCGGTTGGCCTTGAGGGCTCGCCAGATTTAGCAGCAGCGCAAAAAGTAGCCGATATGATTGGCACTATTCACCACCCTATTCACTTTACCATTCAAGAAGGTATTGATGCACTGCGTGAAGTCATTTACCACATTGAAACGTATGACGTAACAACCATCCGTGCATCAACCCCCATGTACTTAATGGCACGTCAAATTAAGGCAATGGGCATTAAAATGGTGCTTTCTGGCGAGGGAGCTGATGAATTATTTGGTGGCTACTTGTATTTCCACAAAGCCCCTAACGCACAAGAGTTTCATGAAGAGCTAAATCGTAAAGTCTCTAAACTTAATATGTTTGATTGCTTGCGTGCGAATAAATCAATGGCGGCATGGGGTGTTGAAGCTCGCGTACCATTCTTAGATAAAGAGTTTGTCGATATTGCAATGCGCATTAACCCAGAAGCCAAAATGTGCAAAGACGGTAAAATTGAAAAACACATCATTCGCGAAGCATTCGATGGTTACTTACCTGATGACGTATTATGGCGCCAAAAAGAGCAGTTTTCTGATGGTGTAGGTTATAACTGGATAGATACCCTTAAAGAATATGTGAGCATGCAAGTTAGCGATCAAGAACTTGCCAACGCAAAATATAAATACCCTATAAATACACCGGATTCAAAAGAAGCGTATTTTTATCGCAGTATTTTTGAAGATCATTTCCCTGGAGATGCATCAGCAAAGTGTGTTCCTCATGGGAAATCTGTTGCATGTTCAACACCTGAAGCACTTGCTTGGGATGAATCATTCCAAAATAATGCGGATCCTTCGGGTCGTGCTGCTGGCGTTCACAACGACGCTTATAAAAAATAATAGCGAGAGCTGCAAGTCACAAGCTTGCAGCTTTTTTAGTATTAATCTGTTCGTTCTGAAACAATACTGTCATTAAACTTTTTTACTTTCTTCTTAACTTTGTTTAAAAACCCATCAAAAAACTGAGAAAATTGATTTTATTCGGCTATTTAGCGCCTAAAGCATTTACATTTTCCCTCTAACTCCTACACTAAAGACTACTATTTGGTACTAAATTGATTTGTCTTCAAACTATTTTCACGTTAATTGCGTAAAAATATTCTTTGGGCAAACGTGTTCCAACCGGCCATTTAGCTTTCTGCTAGATAAAATTACAACAAGAGGTATTCATGAGCGAACATCATGACAAGTACAGCATCGACAATACGGATTACACTGTCGGCCAAGACAATGTACAAAAATGGGGGTTCGATGTTCACAACCCTGTTTTTGGCATTAGTGCAGGTTTAATTGCAATCTTTTTAATTGCAACACTTATTTCAGACCCCGAAATTGCAAAAGCAACCCTTAACGGTATCAAAAACGACATTATTAATAATTTTGATGGTTTTTTTATGTGGTCAGCAAACTTATTCGTATTGTTTTGCTTTGCATTAATCATTTCACCCTACGGTAATATTCGTTTAGGCGGAAATGAAGCTCGCCCTACTCACTCGCGTATTTCATGGCTTGCCATGTTATTTGCGGCCGGTATGGGGATTGGGTTAATGTTTTGGGGCGTTGCTGAACCGGTTGCTTACTACACTGGTTGGTATGAAACACCACTCGGTGTTGAAGCAAATACCCCTGAAGCCGCAAAAATGGCTATGGGTGCAACCATGTTTCACTGGGGCCTTCACCCGTGGGCTATTTATGCAGTCGTTTCACTATCACTAGCGTTCTTTTGTTATAACAAAGGTTTACCTTTATCTATTCGCTCAATTTTCTACCCTATCTTAGGCGATAAAGCATGGGGATGGCCTGGCCACCTTATTGATATTCTGGCTGTGCTTGCGACCTTATTTGGTCTTGCCACTTCGCTTGGTTTAGGCGCTCAGCAGGCCTCTGCGGGTATTAATCATGTATTTGGGACTGATGCGGGCATCGGTTTGCAAATTGGCGTTATTACTGGTGTTACCTTGCTTGCGGTGATTTCGGTCATACGTGGTATTGATGGTGGTGTTAAACTGCTAAGTAATGTCAATATGGTGATTGCCTTTGTACTGCTTGTATTTGTTGCTATTGTTGGTTTTGCTGCAGCCTTTGGTAATATCCCGAATACGGTGATGGGTTATGTCGAGAACATTATTCCACTGAGTAACCCACATGGCCGTGAAGACGAAACATGGATGCACGGCTGGACTGTATTCTACTGGGCTTGGTGGATTTCATGGTCACCGTTTGTAGGTATGTTCATTGCGCGCGTATCTGAAGGACGTACAATTCGCGAGTTCTTAATTGCCGTATTACTTGTCCCTACTGTTGTTACTATCTTCTGGATGTCAATTTATGGTGGTATCGCAATTGAACAAGTGGTTGATAAAGTCGGTGTACTAGGTGAAAAAGGCCTAACCGATGTACCACTGGCTATGTTCCAAATGTTTGAAGCATTACCTATGTCTCAAGTGCTGTCGTTCATTGCTATTGTGCTGGTGTTGGTGTTCTTTATCACGTCATCTGATTCTGGCTCATTAGTTATCGATTCGATTACCGCAGGCGGTAAGGTTGATGCACCTGTACCACAGCGCATTTTCTGGGCAACCATTGAAGGCGCAATTGCGGCTGCATTAGTATGGATTGGTGGAACACAAGCCATAGAGGCGTTACAAGCTGGTGCAGTATCAACCGGTCTACCTTTTACATTCGTGCTGCTGCTTATGTGTGTGAGTTTAGTGCTTGGGCTTAGAACAGAGCCAAGAACTCGCTAGACAATATGGTATTAAAAAACGCCGCAATTGCGGCGTTTTTTTATTATGGGAATTATTACTTTAGTTAAATTAGTAACTCTCGTAATGGCGTGTCAGGTCGGTAATGGTAAGCGAGTTGTGCTTGTAATAATTCAGCAGTGGCTATGGCGTCATTTAAAGCATTGTGGTTTTGATATGCAGGTAACGAATAACGAACTCGTGAGTCAGCTAATCTTACCGAGCCAAGTTTGGAGTTAAATAACCGACCAAGTAATCCCTGTTTCGCTTTGAGCGCTCTTCTTTCAAGTTCTAAGGTGTCTATTACTGCAAACTCTAAACCTTCACCTAATCGTGCGTTTAACGCTTGATACAGGAAGTGGCGTTCAATAGGCGCAAAATGCACAACAATCACTTTACCAGCTAATGCGGCTAATAACGGCTCAATTATCGACGAGAAGTCAGGCGCGCCAGTCAACTCGGAGTGTGTAATGCCATGAATGACTATCGACTCTTCATCGAGCTTTTGCCTTGGTTGAACAAGCCAATGTGCACTGTCTTTGCAATAAATTCGTTTTGATGTAAAAGGCACTAACCCTACACTAACAATATCGTCTTTATCAAAATTTAGACCGGTCGTCTCAAAATCTAACGCTACGAGGGGTACTTCACTAATCGGTAAATTAAGGTCGTTTACCGCACTTTGATAAAAATGTTGTATACAAGGATGACGACTCGTCGCTGATAGCGCTTTATAACGCGCAGGCCAGTTTTGTTTTGCGCTATTAGTGGTCATTACTTCACACCTGAATTAGCTGAATAACGGAATTTTAAGAAGTTCTGTGCTTTATCTAAAATCGCAAACGCTTCTTTTAAATTTCGCTGTTCAAAAGGCGATAGCAAATGTGGCTCTAAATCGTTGTCGGGCGCTTCATCTAGCTTTTCTATTTGCCAAGCCTGATGACGAATACGGATCATGGCGATATATTCAAGGGCATCTCGTAAGTCTTGCGCTTTTCCTTCTGGTAATAACTTGGCATCAATTATATCTTCAAGTCGTTCAAATGAGTTTTGCTTACGGCTGCCTATCGCTAAAGCATGCACACGGATTACATCAGACAAAGGGGCTGTGCCACGACGTTTTAAGTTCATTGAGCGTTTATGTTGACCATTATGCTCTAATACAAAGTCTTTAAAAAAGCCCAGTGGAGGCGTTCTATTACGTGCGTTAGCTGCCATATTCGCTAAGAAACGCTTATTGCTGCGCCCTTCTTTAGCAATAAACCGTTTTAGTTCCTCTGCCCATTTGGTTTTTCCGTAAACACCGTCCAAATCAAAAAATATTGAACTGTGCAATAATGCTTGTGGTTTTGGCTCTGCTATCCAACTAGCAAATTGTTCTTGCCACTGTTCCCGCGTTAAACGCCATTTTTTAAATGACGCCATAATTTCACCATCGCAGTACTTATAACCACACTCAGCCAAGCCATCACAGACAAAGTCAGCAAGTTTTTGAAAATACGCGTCGTGTAATGATTCATCAAAACTATTATCTAGAATAATTGCGTTGTCTTGATCTGTAACGATTAATTGCTCATCCCTTGCCATTGACCCCAGTGCAATGAAGCAATAAGGCACAGGAGGCGGACCAAACTTTTCTTCGGCTAAATCGAGTAGACGCTGTTTAAATGTTCGCCCTATCACTGCCATGGCAGTGCCAATCATATGAGAATTCGCATCTTCATTAACCATTCGCACAAATACATTAGGCAACTGGCGCGCATAATAAGCTAAGTCTTCAACAGATTGCTGAGCAAGAATGCCACGCACCAGTAATAAACTACTTTGCGATTCATAGCGCAAAATATCTGATAACGAAATAACCCCAATGGGTTTTTTCTTAATAACAACGGGTAAGTGATGAATATTATCTCGGAGCATCGCTAGTACGGCTTCAAACACGTAGGCGTTGCTATCGAGTAATACAAGATCAGTCTGCATTATTTGCTGAGCATGAGCTTCGTAACTTAATCCTTGTGCAATAACACTGGAACGTAAATCGCGGTCAGTTATGATGCCAACAACTTGGCCATCGTCATCATCAGGGTCATCGCTAATGGGTTTATCAGCATCAGTAACCAATACTGACGACACCGACTCTTGTGTCATCAACTGCGCAACAAACTGAACTGTTGCATCTTTTGCGACCGTGACCACATCTCTGTGCAGTAATGACTTTACTTTTGCGGTAGTTAAATCATTGCTATCGGCTTGCTCGACGATAGCTTGGTGCAAACGTACATTACCATCAGCCTCAAAGAAATCTGCAAATGGCTCGTATTCGTCGCAATACTGGTTAAACAACTCCACATTAATGCAATAAACAAGTGTGTCTTCGAGTGCTTTTGCCGGAAAACGTACTTTACGATTCATTAGCAAACCCATTTGGCCAAATATACCCCCTACCGTTAAGCGGTTATATAATTCACCATCTCGGCGATACATTTCCACGGCACCGGTACGAATAACATATAAATCGGCTATGTCGTCACCGTAATTTAATATCTCGGTGCCAGCACGAAAATAAGCAATTTCAATTTGCGACGCTAATTTATTTATTGCCTCTTCTGGTAAGTCATCAAATGGAGCATGATCACTTAAAAATTGTGCAATATCGATGTGTTCGGCTTGCATACGCATACCTAGATTGGGTGTTTTTATTGATTGTGGAGGTAATTGGCTATTTTTTCAAAGAAAAATAGCCAATTAAGGTCGATTAAGCGTTTTCTAACTCATCGGCAAGGTGTTTAGACTCATCACCACGAGGTTTGGTAAAACGTGCTAAACCAAGGTAAATAACGGGGGTTAAATAAAGCGTGAATAATACCGCTAAGGCTAAACCACCAAACACCACCCATCCAATGGCATTACGCGCTTCGGCACCGGCCCCTGTCGACAAAATGAGCGGCAACGCACCCAGTAAGGTAGATACCAACGTCATAGCAATCGGGCGTAAACGAACTAACGCAGCTTCTTCAACAGCGACCTTCACTGAGCGACCTTGGTCACGTAATTGGTCAGCAAACTCCACCAGCAGTATCGCATTCTTAGCAATTAAGCCAATCAGCATAACTAAGCCTATCTGCGAGTAAATATTTAAAGACGTACCCGTTAAATACAAAGCCAAAATAGCCGACGTGATACCAAAAGGCACCGTGATCATAACCACAATCGCACTGTTTACGCTTTCAAATTGTGCCGCGAGCACGAGTAAAACAATTAAAAAAGCCAATACGTAGGTTAACAGTACTTCATTTGCGGTTTCTTCAAATGTAAGTGCTTCGCCTTTAAAGGCAAGGCTAATACCATTCGGTAAGTTAGTCTCGGAGATGTCACGAATTTTGGTGACCAATTCAGCGATAGTGACATTTTCGGTTAGTTCCATACTTAGCTCAATTGCACGACGCTGTGCATGGCGCTCAAGCTCAGCTGCCACGCCTTCTTCTGTAATAGTTGCAACACTGCTGAGCGGCACAAGCTGACCTTCTCGCGCCCCAACGTATAAGTTGGCAAGATCATTTGGATTAGTAATGGTTTGATTTTGTGCCTGCAACATAATAGGAATTGATTGATCACCAATGTTTAAATCAGCAATATCATCACCATTTATCGCCGCTCTTAACGTGATTGAAATATCACTTAAAGACACACCTAGCTCTTCTGCACGGCGTCTGTCTATATTAACCCGTAACTGTGGCTGCGACGGCTGGTACGAAATTCTCACTGGCGCAACCTCTGGAATTGCGTTTTCTATTTCAGCTGAGAATGCCTGCGCTGCTTTAAATATTTCTAAGTAATCTTGACCAAGCAGCGCCAGCTCAATGCCACCCCCTTGACCACGCAAATTTAGACTGTTTGAACCACCAGGGTAACCAGCTGCACCAGGAATATTACCCAGCGGTCCACGTATTTTATTAATGATTTCTTGCTGACTAAAGTGACGCTCATCCCAATGCTTTAAAGGCACGGTAATGAATACAATATTGGGATCCCATTGCCCAACAACGGTATATATTGACTCAATTTCGCCACTTTCTACAAAAGGCAGTAATATATCTTCCATTTGCACGGCTTGCCTATCCATAAAATTAAGGCCGACACCGTCGGGGCCACGTGCAAAAATTCTAATTTTGCCTCTGTCTTCTGTGGGCAATAATTCGTTATCAAGGTTCATATACAGTGCACCTGAGCACGCAGCGACAATTAAGCACACAAAAAATGTAATCCATGCATGGTCTAATACACCATGAATGGTGCGTTTATAAACAGCCGCTAAGCCATGCCCAAGTTTTGCAAATGGATGAAATCCCCCTTGCTTTAATTTAAGTTTAGAGGTTAATGCAGGGACTAAAGACAATGCGACAAAACTAGAGATAATCACTGCGCCCGCGAGCACTCCACCAAATTCACGAAACAACCGCCCCGCTGTTGATGGTAAAAACGCAATAGGTACAAATACTGCAGCCAATACAGCCGTGGTGGCCACCACCGCAAAAAATACTTCGCGGGTACCAATTACCGCTGCGGCTCGCCGCCCAAGTCCTAGACCGCGTTGACGTTGAATATTTTCACTCACCACAATCGCATCATCAACAATTAAACCTGTCGCTAATACTAAGGCCAGTAACGTTAATATGTTGATTGAGAAACCCAACGCCCATATCAGCGCGAGCGATCCAATTAAAGCAACGGGAATCGCAAAAGCAGGTACCAGTGTTGCGCGCCAAGAGCCAATAAACACCCACAGCGTTATAACTACTAACAACACGGTGAGTAACAACGAGTTGATTACTTCGTCTACTGAACTGCGAATAAACTGTGCGTCGTCGGAGGTGAGCGTAAATTCCATTTCGGGGAATCGCACACGCATTTTTTCAATCAGTGTTAATACTTCATCTGAAATTTCAATGGTGTTCGACTGGGCTTGACGAATAATCTCCATGCCAATAACAGGTGTGCCATTTAATCTTACGAACGAACGAGGATCTGCAGGGCCAAAATACACGGCGGCGACATCGCCGATACGCGTGTCATCACGAACAATAATATCTGCGACTTGTTCTGCTGAAATTGAAGTGGCATCAGCACGGACAATGACTTGTTGATCGCTCGACTTTAAACTCCCTGCCGGAACATCAAACGGCGCTTGGCGTAATACATTAGCAATGTCGGGCACAGTGAGATTAAAGCTGCTTAATTTAAGGGGATCGATTCTAACCCTTAAAACTCGTTCACGGTCACCATTTAAACGTACATCAGCCACACCGGGAATGGTTAAAAATTGCGGGGCTAAGTCTACATCAACGCGTTCAGTCAGTGCTTCAAGAGATAATGTATCACTCGAAACAGTTAGCGACACAACCGCTTCAGCGTCGTTATCAGCCTTAATAATTGATACCCGTTCAACTTCTTCGGGAAGTTCGCGTTGTACCCGTGCAACCGATTCACGCGTTTCGTTTGCAGCATCATCTAAGTTAACACCCGGGCGAAATTCGACCACGATTCGTGCGTTGTTTTCTTCACTTTGCGCGCGAATCGACTTTACCCCACTTACACGAGCGACTGCACCTTCAAGTTTACTTGTTACTTCGGTATCAACTGTTTCAGGTGAACCACCCGGAAACGACGCTGATACCGTAATGCGTGGTCTGTCTACATCTGGAAGCTCTCGTACTTCTACGCCAGCAATCGCAGCAATACCTGCAATAATGATCAATAAGTTCAACACCACTATTAAAACAGGTCGGCGAATTGCCATTGACGGCAAGTCTTCCATCATTGGTTGTTGCTTCATCATTACTCCTTGGCAAGCTTAACGTCGTTAGCAAATGTCAGCTCTTGGTTAGGGCGTAATCGTTGTACCCCCTCTGTCACTAACAAGTCGCCTTTATTTAACCCCCCTGATACGAGCAATCGCCCTGCTAAACGCTGCTCAATTTTTACATCAACACGGGTTGCTTTTTTATCGACACTTTTCCATACATACGGACCTGCGGCACCCCACATCATGGCCGCTTCTGGGACTACAGCATATTCATCGCCTCGAATATTAATGTGCACGCGAAAACTCATGCCTGGCATAAACTGCTTTTCATTGTTATCTAGTTTTGCTTTGGTTCTTATCGTGCGTGTTTGTGCATTGATACGTGAGTCTAACTCAGCCACTGTTGCGGTATACACTTTATCACCTAACCATGGAATAACCTCTACCTCAGACTTCTGCTTAAGCACAGAAATTGCGGCCTCAGGCGCATTAAAATTAATATACAGCTGAGAAATGTCATCGATGGTCGCTATTGCAGTTTGTGCGGTGATCCTGTCCCCAACTTCTACATCGGTAAGGCCCATTACGCCGCTGAAAGGCGCCCGGATCTCACGATCTTCACGTTCAGTTTTAGCGTGCATTAACTTTACTTTTGCTAGTTCATAAAGGGTTTTAGCATCATCTAAATCGCTTTGCGGAACAGCACCTCGGGCATGACTCTCTTCAAGCCTTTTCATGGTGCGCTCGGCATCTTTTAAGGTAATTTCAGCTTCTTTAAGGGCGGCTTGTTGTCTGCGTGAGTCTAGTTCGAGTAATAAATCACCTTTTGACACATTATCGCCCGGTTTAAAATACACCGCGGTCACTCTGTCACCCACTGCGGGGTACAACGTGACTGAATGAATCGCCTCTGCGTTTCCAACGGCTTTAATTTGCTGTTTTGCTTTTTCAGTTGTAACGGGTTCAACAACCACATTGGCCGCCTGTGCAACAGATATGCAGGAAATACAGGCGATTAAGGTCCATGAATATAATTTGCCAATTGTCAAAAGTTCACCTAAATAAGAATCGTTTTAATTGTTACGAAGTGTAACAGCTTTGTGATCAATAAAAACAAGACTTCGTTTAATAAACAAAATGATGAGGCGAAATTATTAATACCTGTGCTTATAATCAAGTGCTCTGCTTCAAGGTAATAAATCCTATCGAAAGCGATGTAAAACAGTGCAGCTATTTAGTCGTTAAATGGGGTGTGTTATCACGGTGACATTTAGCCACTTACTGACATTAATTAGCTGTATGAGTGGCAAATAATGTTTAGGTCATAAAAAAGCCCCAGGCTATGCTGAGGCTTGTATATTATGCTTTAGAAGTGGAAACTTATTGTTGGCGCTGTGCTTCTTTTTGCGCTTTTTTAGCTTCTTTACGTTTACGAAGTACTTCTTGAGCTTCGTTACCAATGTGGCCTTCACCACGAGCTTGTGCTAATTCGATTTGCTTTTGGCGTTCAGCAAAACGAGCACGCTGCTCTTCTGTTAGGCTGTCGTGACAGTGATGGCACGATACACCTTCCATGTATTCTGGCTTTAACTTTTCGTCTTCTGTGATAGGCATACGGCACGCATGACATTGGTCGTATGAACCTTTTTGTAAGTCGTGATTAACCGCTACACGGTTATCAAATACAAAACATTCACCTTCCCACATGGTTTCTTCTTTTGGTACTTCTTCTAAGTACTTAAGAATACCGCCTTCTAAATGGAAAACTTCGTCGAAACCTTGTTCTTTCATATACGCCGTTGATTTTTCACAACGGATACCACCCGTACAGAACATAGCCACTTTTTTGTGCTTTTCAGGGTCAAGGTTTTCTTTAGCCCACGCAGGGAATTCACGGAACGTTTTAGTTCGTGGATCGACCGCGTTTTGGAAAGTACCAATTTCGATTTCGTAATCGTTACGCGTATCGATTAAGATCACTTCAGGGTCTGAAATTAATGCATTCCAGTCAGCTGGTTTTACGTATGTACCCACTACTTCACGCGGGTCGATACCTTCAACACCCATGGTTACGATTTCTTTTTTCAGTTTAACCTTAGTACGGTAAAACGGACATTCATCGTCGTATGACTCTTTAGTCACAATGTTGTCTAGGTTTGGTTGTGTATCTAACCATGCAAGTAGATTGTCGATACCTTCTCGCTTTGCAGACACCGTACCGTTAATACCTTCAGCCGCTAATAACAAGGTACCGCGTACTTCATTTTCTTCCATCACATTGAGTAATGGTTGGCGAATTGCTTCAAAATCTGGAAGGGCTACAAATTTGTAGAGTGCGCACACAACGAAGTGTTCGCTGGTTACATTGTCTTTATGTACAGCAGTCATAGGTTACCTTTTGCTTTAAATGCCATAATTGGCGTTAACCGAATCGCAAATCCGGCGCATTGAGGGCGCGTATTTTACGCGAATTAACGCTAATTGCAAAAACTCTAACGAAATAGCTGTGTTTTTACTGTCTCCAACTATGGCAAGTACGTTATAATAAACACGATTTACTAATTTTGCTCATCGGAGATTAAGCATTGCATTTTACTGAACTTGGGATTGATACACGCCTCGAAAAACAACTTGCGCATCAAGGCATCACCCAGCCCACCGATATTCAAGCTCACGCGGTACCAACAGCTATCGCGGGCCATGACATTTTTGCACAGTCAAAAACAGGGTCGGGCAAAACGCTGGCGTTCTTATTACCCGCTGTACAGCGCGTAATGAAACAAAAAGCACTCAGTAAACGAGATCCTCGCGTTTTAATAGTGGCCCCTACTCGCGAGCTGGCTACTCAAGTGTATAGCCAACTTAGGCTACTAATTGCTGGCACAAATATAAGCGCGGTGAAAATTTTAGGTGGTGAAAACTTTAACGACCAAATTAAGGCGCTTCGTAAAGACCCTCATTTTGTTGTGGGCACACCGGGTCGTCTTGCTGACCATTTAGGGCAACGCTCATTGCAGCTTTCGGGCCTTGAATTACTCATTTTCGATGAAGCAGACCGTATTTTAGATTTAGGCTTTACCGAGCAAGTTAAAATGATCAACGAACTTGCCGATCATCGTTTACGTCAAACTTTATTATTTTCGGCGACGCTAGATCATGCACAGGTAGATGCTCTATCACGTAACTTATTACGTTCACCAAAACAAATTTTATTAAGTGCCTCTAACGAGCAGCACAGCGACATAACACAAAAGCTTTATTTAGCGGATCACCTTGATCACAAAGAAGCCCTACTTGAGCACTTTGTAAAACAAGACGATGTTGGCCAGTGCATTATCTTTACTGCAACCCGAGCCGACACCCAACGTTTAAGCCAATGGCTAAACGATAAAGGCTTTAAAGCGCAAGCGCTTGCTGGCGATTTAACGCAAACTAAACGTTTGGAGATCATGGACGCTTTCAGTCGTGAGAATTTTAAAATATTAATTACCACCGACGTCGCATCACGTGGTCTTGATTTATTAAGTGTTACTCACGTCATTAATTTTGATTTACCTAAACATGCCGAAGAATACGTTCACCGTATTGGTCGTACAGGACGCGCCGGCTTTAAAGGCACTGCAATATCGCTTGTCGGTCCAAAAGACTGGCCTAGCTATAAAGCAATTAAAGCATTCTTAAATGATGAACTTAGCTTTTTCACCGTCGAGGGCTTAGTAGGTAAATTTAAAGGCCTACGCGAGAAAAAAGCGGATACTGTTTGGAAAAAAGCAGAAGAAAAAATATCTGCAAATCCAGTGAAACCTAAACGTAAAGCCGCTCCTAAAAAACCAAAAGCGCCAGTTAAACCCCCTATTGATGTGGATGGTTTTTCACCTATGCGTCGTAAGAAAAAACCAGAACAGGAATAATAATGAGCATTCTTGGAACTACCCAAACATTATTCGTTAACGAAATATCAAACGAAGGCGCCTATTTAGATGGCCGCGATTTAGGTGAAGTGTTTTTACCTAGCAAAGAAATTGAATACGAAATTGAAGCTGGCGACAGTGTTCAAGTATTCATTTACCTTGATCATGCTGGCCACCCGACTGGTACCACTAAAAAGCCACTTGCTCAAGTTGGCGAATACGCCCTATTGCGCGTCAAAGCAATTAACAACACCGGTGCATTTATGGACTGGGGCTTAGAGAAAGATGTGCTTGCACCATACAACGAACAAAAGCCAAAAATGAAAGAAGGCTTTTCGTATTTAGTACGCTTATACCTAGATAACGCCAGTCAGCGTATTTGTGCATCAAGTAACTTTAATAAGTTTTTATCAAAAGATGAGCCTAACTATGCACCAATGGAAGAAGTTGAGTTAATCGTTGCGGGCAAAACAGACCTAGGTTACAAAGTACTGGTTAACGAAGCACACATTGGTGTGGTGTATTACAACACAGTATTCAAAAAGTTATTCGTTGGCCAACGCTTAACTGGTTACATTCAAAAAGTACGTGAAGATGGAAAGATTGACGTACTACTCGAAAAACCAGGCATGGGTAAAGTAAACGACCTTAGCGAAAAAATTCTAGATAAATTAAAAGCCGAAGGCGGTATTTTACACCTAGGTGACAAATCTGACCCAGAAGCAATTAGAAAAACCTTTTCGACCAGTAAAGCAAACTACAAAAAAGCCATCGGCGGTTTGTTTAAACAAGGTTTGATTGATATTGAAGCCACGTCGATTAGGTTGAAATAAGCTACGAGCTACGAGCTACGAGCTACGAGCTACGAGCTACGAGCTACGAGCTACGAGCTACGAGCTACGAGCTACGAGCTACGAGCTACGAGCTACGAGCT